>VBGJ01000185.1 GCA_005880445.1 Chloroflexota bacterium
GCTCTATCTGAGCAGCGGCAGCACCTCGGAGACCCAGACCGTCAAGACCATCGTGGGCCCGACCATTACCCTCAACGGGACAGGGCTCGCGAACGCCTACCCGGCGGGCGCGGTCGTCGGGCGGCCGCTGCCGGTCACCTACTCGTGGGCGGGCAACACGCTGTCCAAGGATCCGGGCGACGGGACGGGGCCGCAGACGCTGGCCACGGGGGTGCAGGTGCAGCAGTTCAGCTATTTCGACACCACGGACACCGCGATCCTCACGTCGAATCTCTCGGCCAATCTCGCCAACATTCGGCGGGTGGCGATCACGATGACGGCGCAATCGACGGCGCCGAATCCCTGCAACGCCCGTAGCTTCACGGTGACGACCTACGTTCGGCCGAGGAATCTCCCGTGACGACGACCGGTCGACCACGCAACCTACGAGCGACGGAGGGCAGCCAGACTATGACGCGACTTCAGCCACGGCACCTACTGAGAGCCGAACACGGCTACGCTTTGGTCCTCTCCCTTGTCATCCTGCTGGCCCTCACGGTGTTGGGCCTCACGCTGCTGACCCTGGGCACGACCGAGGTCGCGTCGTCGGCGAACTGGAAGGACTACAGCAAGGCGTTCTACGCCGCCGACGGCGGGCTCGAGTCGGGGGTGGTCGGATTGCGGGCGCTCTTGGTGAGCACCCCCGCGCCGACGGGTACGCAGCTCGCCACGATCACGGCGCCGACGCTCACGAGCCCCGGCCTCAGCTTCAGCGCCTACTCGGTGACACAGCTGAGCCCGGCGCCCTATCAAATCCAGATCGCGACCGGTCCCTACGCGGGCATGAAGGGCATCGCGACGGATTATCAGATCGCCGCCCAGGTCGCGGCGGCGGGAGGCACCCAGTCGAGCCTCACCCAGGTCTTTCAGTATGTCCAGGTGCCGCTCTTCCAGTTCGCGGTGTTCTACGGCAAGGGCGTGGATCTCGAGATCGCCCCCGGCGCGAACATGACGCTGAACGGCCCGATCTTCTCGAACAGCAATATCTACATGGCGCCCGGCGCCACGCTCCAGGTCAACTCGCGCATGTCGACGGCCGGGAACATCTACCGGACCATCAAGAGCAGCGGCACGGAGGGGCTCAACAACAATCCTCAGATCATGGACGCCAACGGTAACTACCAGGCGTTGAACTTCGACCATGTCGACAAGAAGAACTTCACCGGCAGCTGGACGGCCTCCCAGTGGCAGGCCCAAGCCCAGAGCACCTTCGGGGGCATGGTGAAGGACAGCGCGATGGGGATCACCGAGATCACGCCGCCAGTGCCCTCGCTGTTCAACAACCCGTGTAACCCGGACACGCAGGCCCACACGCTGATCGAGATGCCCCAGGGTGGGGACTCCTCCGCGCTCACGGCGGCGAAACTCTACACGCAGGCGGACCTCCGCATCGTGAACGGCGTGGCGACCGACCAGAACGGCAACCCCGTGACGCTGCCGGCCGGCACGATTACCACGACCAGCACCTTCTTCGACTCCCGCGAAGGCCAGATGATGGCGGTCACACAGGTGGACGTCACCAAGCTGAACACCGCCGTGCCGACCTCGGGAGGCGGGTCCTGCTCGAGCGGGTGTCTCACCAATTGGAACGGGATGGTCTACGTCGCGTCCACGACGAACAGCTTCGGCCCGTCGACGCCGTGCAGCTCGAACAAGACCCTCGCGTGCCCCGCGGTGCGGCTGGTGAACGGGGCGAACGGGGGGTCCACCACGCTGCCGACCAAGGGCCTGACGGTCGTGTCGCAGAATCCCGTGTATATCCAGGGGGACTACAACCCGGGCCTCCCCGCGACCCAATCGCCCGCCGCGGTGCTGGCCGATGCGGTGACGGTGCTGTCGAATAACTGGAGCGACGCCAACGCCGCGACCAGCGCCTCCTTGCTGAGCTCGCGAACCCCGACGACGACCTCGGTGAACGTGGCCATCGCCACGGGCCCGAGCAACGAGTCGGTCTCCGGCGCCGGCAACGGTCAGCTCGAGAACGACATCCGGTTCCTCGAGAACTGGAGCGGCGTGACGATCAACTACTCCGGGTCCCTGGTCAACCTCTGGCACAGCGAGCAGGTGACGCAGCCTTGGCAGAACACGGGCGTCTACTACAACGCCCCCATCCGCAACTGGAGCTATGACACCCTGTTCGATACCACGATCCCTCCGGGGACGCCGAAGGGCGTCGTCATGCAGAAGGGCCGCTGGGGCCGGAG
>VBGJ01000186.1 GCA_005880445.1 Chloroflexota bacterium
GGCATCTCCGGCCCGACGTCATCATTGCAGCCACGGGGTACAACGCTGGCGTGGACCAATTGTTTGGAGACACCGTCAGCCTCGACATTCGCGGCATACCGTCGGTCCAAGGCGAGCCGCATCGGCCGGCGGCACCGGGCTTGTACTTCATCGGCTTCGGGTTCCACATCAGCGGCAACCTCAGCGAGCTGAAGCTGCACCCACGAAAGATGGCCCGGGCCATTGCACGCGACCGCCGCCTGGCTGGAACGGTGCGTCAGGCGTCCAGCCAGTAGTCGACCCACGTCTCGCGCGTGGCGCCGATGCGCTCGTAGACGGCTTGAGCTCGAAGGTTGTCGGGCGCGGTCTGCCACGTCAGCCTCCGGGCATTCCGCCGGGAACACTCGGAGCGGCATGCTGTTATCAGTCGGTCGGCCAGCCCCTGTCCGCGAGCGTTCTCGGATACGAACAGATCGTTCATCACACCGATGCGGCAGGCGTTGCTGGTTGACCAGGTCCAGAATACGGTGGCGAACCCGGCAGCGCGGCCGGCAGAATCTCGCGCGATAAGCTGCAAGCCCTCGTGTTCGGGGTCATCGACGAGCGCCGTCGCAAGGGCGAGCAGCGCCCGGTCGGTGGGCGAGGCGTTGTAGAAATCGCAGTACGCGCGCATCAGCGGGAGGAGATCGCCGAGGTCCTTCGACCCGACCAGCGCGATCGAATACTCCGTCATCCCAGAGGTGGGCTCTCTGTGCTGATCACGCGTTCAGCTGGAAAGGAATTCAGCGAGCGCGGTTGCGGTCGCGTCGGGGGAGATGTCGTGAGTCTGGCCGGCGAGCGTACAGAGCTCACCGTTCGGCAGCGTCTCAGCGACGGCTCGCGCCGCGTTGCGCAGCAATGGCGGGCTGTGCTCGCCGTTCAATACCAGTGTCGGCGTCACAATCGCGGCGATGAGCTCGGTCGGGAGTGTGAGGTCTCCGACGATGGTTGCGTCGTACACCAACGTGTGGGCGATCGCTTCCAGAGCGGGGCGGAAGGGCGCCTGGCGCATCTGTTTCACGACGTCCTCGGGAATGCCGACGGCCTTCGTCTGGTAGAGCTCCACCGCATCGCCTCGCCGCCCGGCAGAGATCAGCTCGGCGAGCTGCTGAGGCAGATCGGCAGGCAGCGGCGGCCGGCTGTCGTCGACCAGGAAGGGCGGCTCGTAGAGCGCCAGCTTGGTTACAGCCAAGCCGTGGGCGGCGGCCTTCAGTGCGAGCGTCGCGCCCGAGGAGTAGCCGAACAGCAAGGAGGATCCCCCGGCTGACGCGATGAGGGCCTCGATGTCCTCGATTTCACGCTCAACGGAGTACGGCGGAGTGTCACCGCTGTCGCCGCGACCGCGGCGGTCGTAATTGAGGATCGTGAGCTGGTTCTGGAGCGCGGCTGCCAGCGCCTCCGTGGTCGAGCGGGTGTTGAAGGCGCCCACCACCATGATGAGGGGCGGTCCGCTACCGAGCTGGTCGAAGGCGATCGCAGTACCGTCAGCTGACGTCACAGTCCTCATGGCGTTCTCCCTTTGCGGTTCACGAGCTGCACCGCGCATGCTCAGACATCGCTCAGGATCTGCGACAGATCGGGCGTTGTCATCGTGTCATCCTCCACGATCCTCCCGTCTGCGAGACGGTAGAACGTGAGATTCCGGGCAGAGACCTGCTTGCCTCCGGCGAGGGTTATGTTCATGGTGCCTCGAAGCACCACCGCATCGCCTTCGGCGACGAGGTCCTCGATTTCAAAATGGCTGGCGCCCTGCATGCCCGAAAGCATCGCCTTGAAGCCAGCCAGGTCGACGTTGCCCATACCACGGTTCACGTAGTTCGGCGCAACCAGGTCATCGATCAGGTCGATATTGCCGCCACTCGAAATAGCGTTGAGGAAGCGACGGACTGTCGCCTTATTTTCATCGATCGACATGCGGCATGCTCCTCAGTAACGAGTAGGACCGCGCCATATCGCGGAGTGACTCGGCGACCGCTGCAGGATCCGGCATGGCCTCGACCTCGGCCCGCGCCCGTTCTGCTCGCGTTTTCATGGCCTCGCTCTGCAGCATGATGCGAACGCGGTCCCGTACAGCGGACGGGCTGGCATCGCTGGGCAGCAGCCGGTCCGCAAGGCCAGCCTCTCGACACACCGAGGCGTTGATGTATTGGTCGGCGCCCTGCGGGATGATCAGCTGCGGCAGGCCCGCACGCAACGACGCCAGCATGGTTCCAGAGCCACCGTGGTGGATGACGGCGTCGCACAGCGGGAGCAACAGCGACTGGGGGATGTAGCGCTCGACGTGAGTGTTGGCCGGAAGCGGGCCGAGCGCGGCAGGATCA
>VBGJ01000187.1 GCA_005880445.1 Chloroflexota bacterium
GACGGGCCACACCATCAACCTGGAGGAACCGGACTTCTTCAACCGCGCCGTCCTCGACTTCCTCACCATGGTCGAAGCCGGCCGATGGGTGCCGCGCCACCCGGAGCCGGCCCCGACATCCGTCCTGCTTCCAGATCGGCGATCATGAGATGTTTACAGGGAGACTTCGGCCCAGGTCGTTCCCGTGGCATCGGTGTACAATGAGTCGAGCTTGACGGCACGGAAGTCCGGATCGGTGTTCAGCGTGTCGAAGTGCGCGAGCTTGTCGATTTCATAGATGAACAACCGGTTGGGAGTGCCGGACGTCATCGACGCGTAGTACTTGAAGTTCCGGCCGCCGTGCTTTTGAATGACCGCCTTGAGCTTCCGAAGCTCCTCTTTGGCTCGCTCCTTGTGATCAGGGTGAATCTGAAACGTATAGTGAACAATCATTGGTTCCCTCCTGGGCCATGCGTGGAGACTCCTCCGCCTAAGTGTTTGACAAGCCTCCGCTCGGTTCCCTTCGCGCGGGCCTCGTCGACAAGGGATGGACTGATTCACCGGTGAAAGAGGCAGGGCTCCGGGACGACCGTCATCAAGAACGGAGCGGGGGTGCGGAAATGCTCACGACACGGACGGTGGCCTGCGCGGTGGTCGTCGCCTTGCTGACTGCTGCGGCGCCCGCCGTCATCACTGCCCAGGGAGCGGTCCAGCTAAAGTACTACTATCCAGTGGGGGTCTCCGGGCCGCTCAACAAGCTCATGACCGAGATGGTGGGCGACTTCAATGCCGCCCATCCCGACATTAAAGTCGAGCCGGTGTTCGCCGGAAACTACGTCGAGGCGATGGCCAAGGCGATGACAGGCGTGATGGGCGGCAACCCGCCTGACGTGGCGGTGTTGGACACGCCCGAGCTCTTCTCGACGATTTCTACGGCGCCTTTCTATTGAACGCACGGGCGAACGGTCACATCTGGAGCATTCCCTGGCAGCGCAGCACGCCGATCTTCTACTACAACAAGGACCTCTTCCAGAAGGCCGGGCTGGATCCGAACCAGCCCCCGAAGAACTGGACGGAACTCGTCGCCGACGCCCAGAAGCTGACGGTGCGGGATCCGAGCGGGCAAGTGACGCAGTGGGGCGTCCAGATTCCAGCGGTGGACACCTCGCCGTGGATCATCCAAGGATTTATCATTCAAGCGGGTGGGGACCTGGCCGACCCGGACGGCAAGTGGGTGAAGTTCAACTCTCCGGAGGCCGCGCGCGCGGTCCAGTTCATCCTCGATTTGCAGAACAAATACAAGGTGCATCCTCCGGGGGCATCGAGTGAGGCCTTCTGGGACCAGACGAGCCAGGACTTCATCCAGCAGAAAGTGGCGATGATGTACTTGTCCACCGGCGCCATGACCTTTATCCGAAAGAACGCCACCTTCCAGTGGGGGGCGGCATTCATGCCGGGAGACAAGCGGTACGGCGCTCCCACGGGCGGCGGGAGCTTCTATATCTTCAAGAAGATTCCACCGGAGCACGCAAAAGCGGCATGGACGTTCATTCGGTGGATGACTGAGCCGGCGACCGCCGCGCGCTGGACCATCGGCACCGGGTATGTGCCCATCCGCAAAAGCGAATTGTCACTGCCCGCGTTTAAAGATTACCTCAAGGTAGCGCCTCAGGCGTTGACGGCGACAGAGCAGCTGCGATACGCGGGGGAGCAGATGACGGTCCACGAGGTGGATCGGGTAGGCTTGCTCCTCGTGACGGCAGTTCAAGCCGCGCAGACGGGCCGTCTCACTGTAAAAGCGGCGCTGGACCGAGCCCAGCGAGATGCCATGGCAATCCTCAGTCAGTACAAGTAGATCTGGGCGAGGCGGGCGAGCGGGGGCGCGTTGTGGAGGCCCCCGCTCGCATCCCCTGAGTAATTTCCGCTAAAAGACTCATCCCCCAAAGACTTCTAAGTGTTGGTGGCCCCAGGGGAATTCGAATCCCCGTTTCGGCCTTGAGAGGGCCGCGTCCTAGGCCTCTAGACGATGGGGCCGCGCTTCACGAGTATACCAGACCTCGGCCATGGCGTTCCACTTCGACCGCGCTCGTCCGGCTGCCCGGTCGGTGACAGGGGTTGTCCGCGAGACCGTGGAACCCGAGGGTGAGTCCGCGGAAAGGGGCAGCGATGGCGGCGTACGATGTGATCGTGTTGGGGTGCGGCGGCATGGGCAGCGCCGCCGCCTATCACCTGGCGCAGGGGGGGCGCGTGTGCTCGGCCTCGAGCAGTTCGGCGTGGCGCACGACCAGGGGTCGTCGCACGGCCGGACCCGCGTCATCCGCCAGGCGTACTACGAAGGGCCCGACTACGTCCCGCTGCTGTTCAGGGCGTACGACCTCTGGCACGCGCTCGAGCAGGAAGCCGGCACGACCCTGCTCACGAAGACGGGGGCGCTCCACATGGGCGCCGCCGACTCGGCGGCCGTGGCCGGGGCGGCGTTGAGCGCCCGCACGCATCGCCTTCCCCACGAGATGCTCACCGCCGACGAGATCCGGAAGCGGTATCCGGTGCTCAGGCCGCGGCCGGATCAGGTGGCGCTCTTCGAGTACGAGGGGGGCATCCTCGTTCCCGAGCGATGCACCGCCACCCATATCGAGTTGGCCAGGCGCGGGGGCGCCGACCTCCATTTCCAGGAGCGCGTGGACTCCTGGACTGCGACCCCCCACGGGGTGAGCGTCCGCACGTCCCGGGACACCTACGAGGCCGATCGCCTGGTGATGACCGCGGGCCCGTGGACCGGTCAGATCCTTCGGGACCTCGGCCTGCCCCTCGAGGTCACCCGCGCCGTGGTCTACTGGTTCGAGCCCCGCGCCCACGTCGAGGAATTCAGGAGATTGCCGGTTTACGTCTGGGAGGACCACGGCACGAACGCGTATGGCTTTCCCTATGTCGACGGGCAGGGCCTCAAGTGCGGGTTCCACCAGGCGTACTACGAGGTGACCACGCCGCAGACGATCCGCCGCCAGGTCGGCGAGGATGAGAAGGCGCGGATGGGCGCGCATCTGGCGAAGCTGATGCCGGATGCGGCGGGCGAGGTCCTGTCGTTCTCCACCTGCATGTACACGAACACCCCGGACTACCACTTCATCATCGACCGGCATCCGGCCCACGACAACGTGGTCCTGGCGTGCGGCTTCTCAGGGCACGGCTTCAAGTTCGCGACCGTCATCGGCGAGGTCCTCGCCGACCTCGCGCTCCAGGGGAGGACCGTGCAGCCGATCGGCCTCTTTGCGCTACGCCGGTTCGGATCGCCGGTCCGCTAGCACGGCGCGGTCCCTCGCCGGAAGCGCCGCGGGCCGGGCCGAGGTCAGGGAAACCCGGCAAGCGCGTCCTCGATCAGCCGCAGGAAGCGG
>VBGJ01000077.1 GCA_005880445.1 Chloroflexota bacterium
TCGCCGGCGAGGAGCGCGACGTGCGGCTCGAAGTCGCGCACGTCACGGTCGGCGTGCGCCAGCTCGTCGGTTGTGACGTACGGCGGATTGCTCACCACCATGTCGAGCGCACCCTCGAGCGCCTCGCCCCACGAACCCTGCACGAAGCTGATCCGCTCCGATACACCGTGACGCTCGGCGTTGCGTTGCGCCACGACCAGCGCCGCCGCGCTGACGTCGGTTGCGACGACCCGCAGACCGGGCATCTCCGCGGCGAGCGACACGGCGATGCACCCACTGCCGGTGCCAAGGTCCGCGACGCGAGCTCCGCGCCCTCCGTCGGGCCCGGCGCGCAGATGTCGCAACACGACCTCGACGAGCGTCTCCGTCTCCGGCCGCGGTATCAGCACCGCCGGGTCGACGGCGAACGAGCGACCGTAGAACTCGCGCACGCCGGTCAGATACGCGACGGGCTCACCGCGCCCGCGACGCCGTACGAGCTCGCGAATGACGTCCAGCTCGCCATCGCGCAGCGGCCGATCGAACTGGAGATACACATCCATGCGCTGCAATCCGAGCGCGTGCGCGCACAGCAGCTCGGCGTCGAGTCGCGGCGTACCGCTCCCGTGCTCACCGAGATACACGGTGCTCAGGCGCAGTACATCGAGGACGGTGCGGCCGGCGACGGCCACGTCACGCGCCGGCAGCGGCGCCCACCGTCTCTGTCTCCTCGAGCAAGCGCCTCGCCTGATCCTCCTGTGCGAGGGGTTCGACGAGCAGATCGAGATCGCCGTCGAGCACGCGCTGCAGCTGGTGCAGCGTGAGATCGATGCGGTGGTCCGTCACCCGTGACTGTGGGAAGTTGTACGTCCGGATCTTCTCGCTGCGGTCGCCGCTGCCGACCATCGACCGGCGTGTCTCCTTCAGCTCCGCCTGACGCTCGGCCTCCTTCAGGTCGTAGAGCCGTGCCCGCAGCACCCGCATCGCCTTGGCGCGGTTCTTGATCTGCGACTTCTCGTCCTGACACGTGACCACCAGCCCGGTGGGCAGGTGCGTGATGCGCACTGCCGAGTCCGTGGTGTTGACGCTCTGCCCGCCGGGACCGGTGCTGCGGAAGACGTCGATCTTGAGGTCCTTCTCGTCGAGATCGACCTCGACGTCATCCGCCTCGGGCAGCACCACGATCGACGCCGCGGAGGTGTGAATGCGACCCTTCGCCTCTGTCTCCGGCACGCGCTGCACACGGTGAACCCCGGACTCGAACTTGAGACGCGAGTAGGCGCCGTGGCCGTGCACCTCGAAGACCATCTCCTTGAAACCGTGTCCGGCGGTCTCGTTCTGATCGAGCACCTCGACGCGCCAGCGGCGCCGCTCTGCATAGCGCGCATACATGCGGAAGAGATCCGCCGCGAACAGCGCCGCCTCATCGCCGCCGGTCCCAGCGCGGATCTCGACGACGACGTCGCGGTCGTCATTCGGATCGGTCGGGACGAGCAGCGCGCGCAAACGCGAATACTCGGCGGCCGCGGTCTCGCGCTCGCTGCGCTGCTCCTCCTCGGCCAGCGCCACCAACTCCGGGTCGTGCTCGTTCTGCGCCATCGCAGAGGCCTCGCCGGCGCGTCGTTGCGCATCCCGCCAGCGCCGCGCCGATTCGACGACATCGCGCAAGCGTGCTTGCTCCTGGGCAAGCCGCTGCACGCGCTCGCGGTCCAGATGCGCGTCGGGCGCGCTCAGCTCGCGTTCCAGCTCGCGATAGCGTTCCTCGAGCGCGCTGATGCGCTCGTTCACGCCTGCCACGGCTCGCCCACCACCGGATCCGCGCCTCGGGCGGCATCCAGCGCGGCGATGGCAACCTCCATCTGCGCATCGTCCGGCTCCCGGGTGCTCAACAGCTGGGTCGCCAGAATCGGGGCGAGCGCGATGCGTCCGAAGGGTGTGTGCCGGATGCGCGCCAGCGCGCGGATGATCTCGTACGAGACGCCGGCCACCACCGGCACGAGCAACACCTGAAGCCCGATCCGCAGCGCGGTCGGAAGCAATCCCAGCGGCGTGAAGACGACGATGCTGACGAGCGCCACCACGACGATGAAGCCCGTGCCGCAGCGTGGATGCAGGCGGCTGGCCGGGCGCACGTTCGCCACATCCACCGCGGCGCCTGACTCGAGGCAGTTGATCGCCTTGTGCTCGGCGCCGTGGTACTGGAAGAGCCGCCGGATGTTGGGCAGAAGCCCGATCACGACCAGATAGAGAATGAGGATGACGGCGCGCACGCCGCCCTCGATGAGCACGTTCGTGATCGATTGGCTCGGTGCCTTGTGAAGCAGCGCGCCAACGCCCAGAGGAGCGCCGATGAACAGGAGCAGCGCGAAGACCAAGGCCGTGCCCATGGCCGCGCGCATCGCACCCTCACTGATGTCGGCATCCTCGCCGAGCTGGATGCGCACCGACCAGCGCAGTGCGCGCATGCCGAGATTGAGCATCTCGTACAGCCCGGCGACGCCGCGCATGAATGGCAGCGACCACACGCGGCTCGTGTACACGCGCGAGCGGAGCAGGTCGCTGAAGACGGTGATCTCGCCGTCGGGACGCCGCGCCGCCACCGCGAAGTGGCGCCGTCCGCGCATCAGCACGCCCTCGATCACCGCCTGCCCCCCATAGAAGAAGGTGGTCGGTGGCGCACTCACCGCGTTCAGGGCCGCGGTGAGCAGGATGTCGCGTGCGCGCAGGGAGCGCCTCATCGCTCGATGCTACCCCGGCGCCGGTCCGGGCACGCGCATTTGCACCACGAGATGCCTGAGGCCGCGCCGCCCGGCGGCTAGCTCTTCTGCGCCCGCTGCGCGCGGCGGCGGAAGCGCTCCACCTGGCCGCCGGTGTCGACGATGCGCTGCGTGCCGGTGAAGAAGGGATGGCACACCGAGCACACCTCGGTCTTCAACTCGGGGAGCGTCGACCCGGTCGTGAACGTGTTGCCGCACAGGCAATGAACGACCGCGTCGGTGTGGTACTCGGGATGGATTCCAGTCTTCATGGCACGACTCAACCTGTCGATGACGAGCGTGCCCACGATAGCACAGGCCCAAACACGGGTCGGGTGAAGTTGCCGTGCTCGACGCCGGGGAGTCGCGCGCGCAGCTCGTCGTACGCCACCCGCATGCTCATGCCGTCCTCGGTCGCGCCGCGGAGCCGAAGCACCTCGATCAGCCAGTCGTGCGGTGTCCGTGAGCCCGGGAAACGTCAGCAGGTTGAGACACACCTGCCCGCCGGCCTCGCGCACGACGCGGCCGCACGCGACGACATCGTCGAGGCCGTACCCGACCGGACGGTAGTAAGCGCGAAACACCTTGTCGGTGAAGGAGATTGCGCTGATCCGCACACTGTTGCACCCGGCGTCCACCAGCCGCGCCAGCACGCGCGGACGACTGCCGTTCGTGTTTATGTGGATGGTGGCGGATGGATGCCGGCGGCGGATCTCCCGTGTCGCGTCGATCAGCGTGTCGTCGCGTGTCAGTGGCTCGCCTTCGCAGCCCTGCCCGAAGGAGACGATGCCGGCGTCTTCACCGCTCAGGTGATGGTCGGCCATCTCCACCAGCTCCGACGCCGTGGGTGCAAAACGCATGCGCGGTTGTGGCGCCGGTGCCGCACCGTCCGTCTGCAGCGAGATGCAGCCGAGACAGTCCGCGTTGCACGCGGGCGACGCCGGGAGCGCACCCTCGTACCGGCGCAGGAAGGTGTTCTGCGCCGTGTAGCAGCGGTTCTCGAGCGCGCACACCGCGAGATGGTCGACCAGCCGGTTGCCGGGCATCGCCGCCCGCGCGGCATCCACTGCGCCCCCAATCGCAGCAGTTCCGTACAGCGCGGGCTCCCACGAGCCATGCGTGTCGGTGCGCAGCGCGGCGGCCATCAGGCGGCCACCGTGGCACCGCGGCGACCGGCAGCAGCTCGCCCTCGACCTCGAACGGCGCGCGACGCGGGCCCAGCACGATGGCCGAGCGGCCTGGCAGATGCATCACGGTGCTGCCGGGCGGAAGCGGCACCAGATCCTCGCGGCGCAGCGGCACCACGCTGGTCCCGGAGCGGGCCGCAGGCAGCAGCCCGCCGAGCACCTCGATCGATCCGTCGGCACGAGCGACCACGGGACGCATGCCCCGATTCTGGGGGAACCGGCGTGCGGGGGCCGGCAGCGGGTTGCTTACGCTGCCTTCAGCTCGTCGGGGATCGCGGTGAGCGTGAGCAGGCTGCCGCCCCGCAACACGCGCAGCAGCATGAAACGGTCGATCGCGTTGCCCAGCATCAGCCGCTGCAGGTCGCCGGGCCGCTGCACCGGCTGGCCGTCGACCTCGACGATCACGTCGCCGCGGCGCAGCCCGGCCACCTCCGCGGGGCTGCCCTTGACGACCTCGGCCACCTCGGTGCCCTGGCGCCGTCCGAGCTGCTCAGTCCAGCGCGGTGACAGTGGACGCGCGGCTCCGGCAACGCCCAGATAGGCGCGCCGCACCCTGCCGTCACGCACCAGGGCACCGATGATCTTCTGCGTCGTCGCGTTGATCGGCACAGCGAGCCCGAGGCCGAGACCGGCCAGGGCCGTGTTGATGCCGATGACGCGCCCCGAGCTGTCGGAGAGCGCCCCACCCGAGTTGCCCGGGTTGAGGGCCGCGTCGGTCTGGATGACATCGTCGATGACGCGAAGCTGATCGCCGGCGCGCGTCGGCAGTGAGCGGCCCACGGCGCTGACCACACCGGCGGTCACGCTGCCGGCGAACCCCAGCGGATTGCCGATGGCGACGACGATCTGGCCGACCCGCAGCCGATCGGCGTCGCCGAGCTGGGCTGGCGCCAGGTCGCCGCGCTCCGCCTGCAGCACGGCCAGGTCGGACATCGGATCGCGGCCGCGAACCGCGAACGGCATCTCGCGTCCATCCGCGATCGTGAGCTCACCAGCGGATCCCTGGGCGACCACGTGCGCGGAGGTCACGAGGTACCCGTCTGCCGAGAGAGCGACCGCCGACCCGCTGCCGGCCGGCCGTGGCCGTCCGTCGCGACCTCGGCCCATGACAGTGACCGCGGCCACGCACGGCGAGACCCGCTCGGCCACCGAGACCAGCGTCTCCGAGTACGCGTCGAGCAGCCGGCGATCTGGCGCAGGCTCGGGGTCAGGAGACATCCGGACCCTCACCGCGCACCTTCTCGACACTGGTCAGGGCCTGCCGCAGGCTGGTGATCCAGTCGGATTGGTGCTGCGCCACGAGCCGCACGCACCACGCGAGCGCCTCACTCCGGCTGCGCGCCACCCCCGCGTCGATCAGAGTGTCGAGCACCCGCCGGTCCTCGAGACGGAGACGGGTCATGACCGGGACGCCGAGGGTGGTGAACAATTCCTCCGCGCCACCGCAGCGCGCCCCCCAGGAGACCTTGCGCCCGAAGAGGTGCTCCGCCTCGCGGGCGACGCGAATGCGAGCGTCGCGCGTCTCGTCGCGGAAGCGCGAAATCCGAGCCGAGCGGGCCGAGGCGCGCACGCCCTCGGCAGCATCGGCGGGGACCTCGGGCTCGTCGATGTCACCGACGACCAGGATCTCGTCACGATCGGCGGTGATCGCCGGCGGGCCGGTGAAGAGCTTGTCGGGCAGGCGGCCGGCGAACCAGCCGGCGACTTCGTTTTCGGCTAATGGGGCGGGCGAGGATGCTTGTGCTCTCATGAATTACATAATTACACACTATGTGCTGCAGGTAAACAGCCCTGCGTGCTAGGCACCAGGCGGGGCGGCGACCGGACGGCGACGTAACCGCCGCCAGGTCAGGACGCCCTGGACAGTTCGAGCATTCCCATCAGGCCATCGCGCCACACGGGCGGGCCCGCCAGAAACTCGGTGATGCCGTCCGCGACCTGCTCCGGCGCGTCGGTGAGGATGAGATGGCCGGCGCCGTCGATGACAAGCAGCTGCGCGCCCGGCACCAGATTCGCCATCAACCGTGCGTTGGTCAGCGGCACCACTCGGTCGCGCGACCCGTGGATGACCAGCGTTCGTGCCCGCACCTGGGGCAGGCTGCGCAGACCGCACCATCCGAGCGCGGCGAGCAGCTGCGCGCCGTGTCGCACGCTCAGGCGCCGCTCCTCCACCGGCCTGCCGCCGCGATCCATCGTCCGCACCAACCGGCGGAGTCCGTCCATCAGCAGGACGGGGCTCGAGGGAATCGACGGCGTACCCAGTGACGTGGACAGCAGGACGAGCGAGAGCACACGCTCTGGGTGCCAACAGGCGAGCGCCTGCGCCACGAGCCCGCCGAGCGAGTTGCCCACCACGTGTGCGGCGCTCGCGCCCGCTTCGTCGAGGACCGCCACGGCATCGTCCACCATGGCCACGATGCGGCGGGTGCGCCTCGCATGCGGAACGCGCAAGGCGCGGCGGTCGTCGACGGTGATCACCGAGTGCGCAGCTTCGAGACGCGGAAGGAGCGCGCCCCACCCGCTGGAGGCGGCGCACCATCCCGGCAGCAGCAGCACCGGCGAACCAACGCCGCGGACGGTGCGATCGCCGGCGCAGTGCGCGTCGAGGACGGTTGCCATGCTGCGTCGCACGCTACGCGCGGCGCGCCGACACCGAGCGGACGGTGAAGGATGGCAGCGAGGGCGGTGGACCGGTTCAGCCGTTGATCGCGTTGTGCACGGTGATGAGGCGCCACGCATTCACGGCGCGACAGCGCCATCGAGGGGCAGCGCGGCGAATCCGAATGCGCCGGGACCCGTGTACGCCCCCGCGATCGGACTGAGCGGGACGATCTCGCTGCGAGCCACACGGCCCGTCGCGCGGAGGCGCTCGGCGAGCGCATCCGCTTCCGCCGGCGCATCCGCGTGAAAGACGACCATCCATTGCGACGCCGCGCCGAGCTGCTCGGCCGCCGCTCGCTGCAGAGCGTCGAGCGACCCTGACACGGTCCTGGTCAGCGCCACCCTCCCGGTTTCCCCGCCCCGGAGACGGAAGACCGGCCGCACGTGCAGCGAGTTCGACACGCCGGCGACGAGCGAGTTCACCCGGCCGCTGCGCGCCACGTACGTCAACGTCGCCAGCGAGCCGAACAGGCTGACCTCGCCGCCGGCTTGGCGCACTCGCTCCTCCACGGCCTGCGCGGCCGATCCCGTGGCGCACATCTCCGCTGCAACCCTCGCGACGAGCGAGAGTCCAGCGATCGCGGTCTCCGTCTCCATCACCGTGACGCGACGATGGCCATCCTCGTCGGCCAGCATGTCGGCTGCCAGGTTCGCCGCCCCGTACATGCCACTCCACCGCGCCGGGATGGTGAGGCAGATGACGCGCTCGGCATCGAGCGCGCGGAAGGCGTCGAGATACTCGCCCGGCGCCGGGGTCGACGTGGTGGGGGCAGCGCCATCGCGCAGCTTCATATAAAAGGAGGCGTACGCGTCGGTGTGGCCGTCGTCGACGAACTCCTGGTCGCCGATGACGATGCGCAGCGGTACCACCGCGAGGCCATGTCCTGGATCGCCGGCCAGCGCTGCGCTTCCGTCCACGACGAGACCGCACGGTAGAGCCGTCACGGAGGGTAGCCTAGCCTCTGTGAACGACGCCTGGCATGTCATCGCCATATGCGCGCTGGGATATCTCGTCGGCGGTATCCCAGTCGGCTGGCTCATGGTTCGATGGCAGCGTTTCGGTCTCGATGTGCGCCGCTACGGCTCGGGCAACATCGGCACGAGCAACGTGTACCGCCATGCCGGCTTCGACGTAGCAGTAGTCGTCGGCCCTGTGCAGTTCGTGCAAGGACTCGCTCCCGTTCTCATCGCCCGCTTCCTCGGATTTGCCGAAGGTGTGCAGGTGCTCGTAGCGGTTTCCGCGGTCGTCGGCAACGGCTGGCCCGTCTACCTGCGATTCAACGGTGGACGCGGTGTGGCTGTGGCCACGGGCGCCGTGGGGCCGCTCAGCTACGCCGGGTTCATCGGACTGCTGATGTGCTACGCATGGGGTGCGATACGCGGACGCATCGCGCTGGCCGTGCTGGTCGCGTACGTCATCCTCCCCGTCGTCGCGTTCTTCTTCAACGGTGTGACGGTGGCGTTGGGTTGCGTCGCCATTCTCGGGTTGCTCATGCTGCGCCGCCTGGAGGGATTGCCGGACGACACGCGCACGTACGGGCACTTCTGGCGGCTGGCGTGGGACCGTCTCGTCTTCGATGAACGGCCTGGACGTCCGCTGATGGGACCGAGAACCGACCCTGGAGTCAACGCCGTCCACAAGTAGGCGCGTTCGGCCGCTCAGTCCTGAAACACCCTTCCGAACGGGTACCACTGCGACGGCACGCGGCGTATCTGTGCCTCGAGCTCGCGCGCGACCTTCTGCATCACCTCTTGATCGGTGTCGCCGGCGGCGACGTGGATGGGCGGATGGATGACCATCCGGTACTTGCTCCCGTCGCGCCAGCAGTCGACGCACATGATGGGGACATGGGCCACCCGCGCGATCCACGCGGGCGCAGTGGTGAAATTGACCTTGCCACCGCAGAAATCAACCAGCACGCGATTGCCGCGATCGGGGATGTCGCACAGAATGGCATCGAAACGCCCGCGCTTCACCGCGTGCACCAGGCCGCGTGCGGCACCGCCGGTCATCAGCACCTCCAGGTTCTGATGGCGCCGTGCCCAGGCAGCGATGCGCGTGGCCAGATCGCTGTCGCCGACACGCGTCATCACTGCGGTGAGCGGAATGCCCAGGTCAAGGGCACACGCGGCGGCCACGTCCCAGCTGCCGTAATGCGCCAGTGCGAAGACTCCGCCGCCGTGGCTGTCGAGCGCATCCCAAACGTGGTCGACACCGTCAGACGTGAAGTGACGCCACATGCGTTTCGGAGGCACCGCGTACTCCCAGACGAAGTCGAACGATGTGCGCATGAACTCGCGGAACGAGCCGCGCGCACGCCGCTTCGCCTGGCTCGCCGTGAGTGCTGGGTCGAGACGCTGGTGGTTCGTGGCGCACCGATGCGCCGCATCCCGCCATCTCGCGTACACGGCGAGTCCCAGCGCATCCGCGAACGCATAGCGTGCCCGCCCAAGGGCGCGCAGCGAGCGGCTGGCGAGCCAGAGACCGACGCGCAGAGGAACGCTGGGCGGCGGCAGCGGGGCTGGGCCGTTCTGGCGGCCGTCGGTCGCGGGCAGGATGATCGGCGGTGAGGTGAGCGTCCCCGCACTGGGTGCCGATTCCGGAGAGCGGGCGCTGGTCATGGTGCCCCGCCATCATGCCCGGCTCAGAGGACCTTGCGCGCGTCCTCGGGCTGCAGCGCAACGTGATGCTTGGTGGAGATCTCACGCACGGTGCCGCTCTGGGCTCGCAT
This sequence comes from Chloroflexota bacterium, assembly GCA_005880445.1. Lineage (GTDB taxonomy): Bacteria > Chloroflexota > Dormibacteria > Aeolococcales > Aeolococcaceae > CF-75. The sequence goes on from VBGJ01000077.1 coordinate 9,316, forward strand.
CACCAGGCTGTGGGTCTCGGCCCACCAGTTGTGGTACAGCACCCCGCGGAGGAGTCCGCCACCGCTGATCCCTGTGACCGCGATGCTCACCTCGCGGCCGGGAACGAGCTGATCCATGCTGATGGGAGCCTCCGGGTCGTATCCCGCAGCCCGGATGGCGGCGGCTTCGTCCTCATGGCGCACCCACGGGCGGCACTGCAGCTCGCCGCCCAGACAGCGGATGGCGCACGCGGCGACGATCGACTCGCTCGCGCCGCCGGAGCCCAGCATCACATCGATCCCCGAGCCAGGCCACGCGGCCATCATCGCCATCCCCACGTCCCCGTCGCTGGCCAGCGCCACCCGGGCGCCGAGCCCGCGCACCCTTTCGAGCAGCGCCTGATGCCGCGGCCGGTCCAGCAGCACGACGGTCAGATCCTGCACCTGCACGTTCATGGCGAAGGCGATGCGTCGAAGGTTGTTCTCCGGCGTGTCGCTGACGTCGATGGCGCCGCGAGCCTGCGGTCCGACGGCGATCTTGTGCATGTAGGCGACCGGGGGCGGCGGAAGAATGCCACCGACCTCGGCGGCGACGGCGATGCTCAGCGCCTGACTCAGACCGCCCGCGACGAGGCTGACGCCGTCCACTGGGAGCACCGCGAGGTCGACTCGGTCCCGCCCCACCCCGATGCGACGCTCCGGCACCAGCCGGTTGTTGGGTCCGTCAGGGCCGATCACGATGCGGCCGTCGAATGGCATGCCGGCAAGCGCCTCCTCCATCACGCGCTGGCCGGCGTCGCGGGTGCCTGACTTGTCGCCACGCCCGAGCCAGCGTCCCACGGAGAGCGCCGCCGCTTCGGTGGCTCGCAGCAGCTCCAGGCCGCGATGGCGATCGCGACCGATCCGCGCCGTGACGGCGGCGGAGCGCGCGACCGTGGTCATCGCGGCCATTATCGACCGCGCGTCGCTCAGACCACTCCCACAAACCGCGTTCCGGCCGGGCCGGTCAACACGCGGTGGACCGCCATCGTCGCCGGGTCGACCGTGACCACGGCGGAGCCGGAAGCGGAGTCGACGTCGCCGTAGATGGGCCCGCCGCCCGGCCACAGCTTCGCGTGCAAACCGGTGATCTGCGTCGCGCGCACCGAGCCGGAGCTGATATCAAGCAGGTGTAGCGTCGTCGGGAATGCACTCGATCCGCACCCCGCGTCGGCGGTCGGGACCGTCTCGTACGCCAGCGTAGTGCCATCGGCGGAGAACACGCCGTCGCCACCCACGTTCTTCCCGGAAAGCGCGAGCTGCGACGTCATCCGGCCGGCCGTGACGATGCGCAGCATGTCGGCTGCGCCGGAGCTGATGCCGTGGAAGCATCCCGTCGCCATACCGGCACCCAGCGCGGTCAGCGGGCAGCTCGTGTTGGATGTGAGGTCGGTCAGGTTGTCGGAGCCGGGGTCGATGATCCCGGTGTAGCCGGCGAGCGTCTGCATGTCGAACGCCTGGCAACCGCACGTGCCCGTCACCTCGCGACGGAACAGGATTCCTTGTTTGGTCCAGCTCATCAGACCGTACATCCACTGTGGCGGTGCATCGGCCGTTGGGTGCGATGGATCGGAGATGCGATCGGCGATGATGCGCGCCGGGCCGCCGACCACCTGGACGATGATGCGATTCTCGGTCGCTGCTGACGAGGACCTCACGACGGTGTTGGTGTCGTATGCATATGCCGAGCCATCGGGCGACACCAGCAGCTCACCGGCACCGGCGGGCACACCTCCGATGTCACGCACGGTGCCGCTTTGCGTCAGCAACTTCACGCGTCCGCCATCCATCCAGTACGCGCCACCGTGCCCGGCGACCACGGTCCACTCATCCTGGCTGCTGACGCGGGTCGTCGCGAGCGAGTGCCCGGCCGCGTTCACCAGCGACACGGAGTACATCCCGTTGCTCGCGGGCTGCTCGACCACCAGCATCGCGTTCGGCGATGCGGTCTGCGGCGGGGGCGTCGCCGGTCCGGGCAGGATCGCCGCCGGTTTCGGCGTCGGCGCCGTCGTGGTCACCCGCGGTGGAGTCGAGACGCGCGCGTTCTGCGCCGACTTGCTCACGCCCTGGGCCGACGACTGCGGCGTTGCGGACGGAGTGATGGTGCGCGCGCCGCACCCGGCCAGCACGATCGAGATGGGAATCAACGGAAGAAAGCGGGACGAGGTCATGGTTGTCGCCTCTGTCGTGCGTGGTCGGGTGACCGTGCAACGCCCCCCGGGGGCAAGCGTTACGCGCCGAACGCAACAGTCAGACGGCGGTGCCGGCTCGCTGTCCCTCCACGAGCACAACGGGTGTGCCGTCGGACTCAGGAATTGCCGGTGGCCGCACGACCGCCGTCGCAGCGACCATGAACTCGCGAAACAGCGGATGCGGCCGGCCGGGTCGCGACCGGAACTCCGGGTGAAACTGCGAGCCGATGAAGAACGGATGGTCGCGCAGCTCGATGATCTCGACCAGCCGGCCGTTTGGTGACGTGCCCGAGAAGATCACGCCGGCGGCGCCCAGTGGCTCACGGTAGCGGTTGTTGAACTCGAAGCGATGGCGGTGGCGCTCATAGACCACTGCCTCACCGTAGGCGTCTGCCGCTTTCGTGCCCGGCGTGAGCTTGCACGGATACACACCGAGCCGCATCGTGCCTCCCTTCTCCTCGATGTCGCGCTGCTCCGGCAGCAGATCGATGATCGGATGCGAGGTGAACGCGTTGAACTCCGTCGAGTTTGCGTCAGCTGCGTCCAGAACTTCACGCGCGATGTCCACCACCGCGCACTGCATGCCCAGGCAGAGCCCGAGATAGGGCACGAGATTCTGCCGCGCATATCGAGACGCCAGCACCTTTCCCTCGATGCCGCGATGGCCGAATCCGCCCGGGACCACGATGCCGTCGACCTCCGCGAGCGCCGAGGAATCCTGGTCGAGCTGCTCCGAGTTGACCCAAACGAGCTGCAGGTCGACGCCGCAGTGCAGCGCGGCATGACGCAGCGCCTCGGTGACGCTGATGTACGAGTCGGGCATCTCCACGTATTTGCCCACCACCGCTATGCGCACGGGTGGTTTCGGCGCGGCGATGCGTGCGCACAGGTCCTGCCAATCCGCGAGGTCGGGGGGCTGCGCCGCCAACCCGAGTAGCTCGACGATGTAGTCGCCGAGGCCGGCCTCCTCCAGCATCAACGGCACCTGGTAGATGGAGGCCGCATCGGGGACGCTGATCACGGCGCGCTTCTCGACGTCGCCAAACAACGCCACCTTGTCCTTGAGTGCCTGCCCGATCGGCTTTTCGCTGCGCGCCACGATCGCGTCGGGCTGAATGCCGATAGAGCGCAGCGTGTTGACCGAGTGCTGCGTGGGCTTGCTCTTGAATTCCTCGCTGGCATTGACGTAGGGCACCAGCGTGAGGTGCACGTAGCACACGTTGCTCCGACCCACGTCGTTCTTCATCTGGCGGATCGCCTCGAGGAACGGCAGCGATTCGATGTCGCCTACGGTGCCGCCCACCTCGACGATGACCACGTCGGGCTCGGGCAGCTCGTTCTCGGCGACGCGCAGGATCCGCTGCTTGATCTCATTCGTGATGTGCGGGATGACCTGGACCGTGCCGCCGAGGTAGTCGCCACGCCGCTCCTTGGCGATCACCGACGCGTAGATCTTGCCGGTGGTGACGTTGCTGGCCTTGCTCAGCGCGACGTCGACGAAGCGCTCGTAGTGGCCCAGGTCGAGGTCGGTCTCGGCGCCGTCGTCAGTGACGAAGACCTCGCCGTGCTGGTATGGCGACATCGTGCCCGGATCGACGTTCAGGTACGGGTCGAGCTTCTGCAGACCGACGTGCAGCCCCCGTGCCTTGAGGACCGTCCCTATCGAGGCGGCGGTGATGCCCTTGCCCAGCGAGGAGACGACTCCACCCGTCACGAACACGAACTTCGCCATGCAGCGTCCTCCCGGGTGGTTTGCGCAATTCTAGCAGGCTCCCCGCGTGCGGGCGCACTGATGTTCGCTCGCATGACTGGCATCCCACGTCTTGCGACCCTCCCTCTCTTCTCGGCCGCGCGTCGCCCGGCGCTGCCAGTCTACCCGGTGCGCGGTTCGAGGATGACCACGTGGGTCTCGTCGCCCTCCCCGGGCGTCCCGCTGAGGTTGAGGCGCGGCAGCATC
>VBGJ01000197.1 GCA_005880445.1 Chloroflexota bacterium
TACGCGTAGGCGAAGATCTGGTCGACGTAGCGCTCGTACAGCGGCGCGAAGGCCGCCCGGTCGCGCTGCGCGGCCAGGATCTGCTGCCGTTCCGTCTCGAGCTCCGCGGCGCTGCGATGCATGGTCAGTGGCGGCCCGCGCCCGAGGCGTTCATCCAGCAGAAGCGGAGCAGGACGGTGCGGTTACGCTCCCCGATCACCGCAAACCGAGCGTGCGGCCCGCGTCGGCGAACGCCTCCAGCGCGCGGTCGAGCTGCGCGGTCGTGTGCGTCGCCGTGACGATGGTCCGCACCCGGGCCTGACCGCGAGCCACGGTGGGAAAGCCGATGCCCTGCGCGAAGATGCCGCGCTCCAGGAGCAGGTCCGACAGCTGCATGGCAACCGGCGCCTCGCCGCACATCACCGGTGTTATCGGTGTCTCGCTCCGCCCGATGTCGAAGCCGAGCGCGCGCAGGCCGTCCTTGAAGTGCCGCGTGTTCTCCCAGAGCCGGTCGATGAGCTCCTGCCCGCTCTCCAGCACGTCGATGGCCGCGATGCATGCGGCCACGACGGCGGGCGGGTGCGATGACGAGAACAGGAACGGCCGCGACTTGTGGATCAGATGGTCGCGCACGATCTGTGACGAGCACACATAGCCGCCGACCACGCCGATCGCCTTGCTCAGCGTGCCGATGTTGAGCGCGACGCGGCCATGGAGCCCGAAGTGGTCGGTGGTGCCGCGCCCATTGCTGCCCAGCACACCGGTGGCATGCGCGTCGTCGACCATCACCGCGGCGCCGTAGTGCTCCGCGCGCTCCACCAGGTCGCGCAACGGCGTGATGTCGCCGTCCATGCTGAACACACCGTCGGTGACGAGCAGGATGCGCCGGTGTCCCTTCTGCCGAGCCTCGTTGAGCGCACGTTCTGCATCGTCGACATCGACGTGCTCGTAGAGGATGCGATCCGCCTTGGTCAAGCGGATGCCGTCGATGATGCTCGCGTGGTTCAGCTTGTCGCTGACCACGCAGTCGCCCTGATCGAGCATCGAACCGATCACGCCGACGTTCACCGCGTATCCGCTGTGGAACGTGAGCGCGGCCTCCGTGTGCTTGAACGCAGCGAGGCGCCGCTCCAGCTCCTCGTGCAGCGTCTGCGTGCCGGCGATGGTGCGCACCGCGCCGGTGCCGGCGCCCCACTCCACCGCGGCGCGCTCCTCAGCCTCGATCAGAGCCGGATGCGTGTTGAGCCCGAGATAGTTGTTGCTCGACAGGCTGATCAGCGCCCGCCCGCCGATCTCCACCTCCGGTGCCTGCGCCGACTCCAGGACGCGCAGCGGCCGGAAAAGGCCGTCGCGCCGAAGCGCCTCGAGATCCTCGTTCAGCGACGCATCGAGCGCCTGCACGGCGGCCGAGGTCGTGGGCTCAGCGATCATGCGTCAACGATACCAAGGACGCGGCGATGACTACGCGGGTGTGAGCGTCACCTTGCCGCACCGACCCGATTTCATCAGCTCGATGGCGGCATCGATGTCGTGCATCGGAAAGCTGTGCGTGATGAGCGCGGCGACGTCGATCACCCCGTCGCGCACGTAGGCGGTGGTCCGCTCCCACGTCGACGGGAGTTTGCGTCCGACAACGCCATACAGCGACAGCCCTTTCATCACGACGTCGTTCGACAGGTCGATGACGTCCGGCGCGTCGCCGATGCCGAGCAGCGCGATCCACCCGCCGGGACGCACCAGCCTCGTGGCCGAGGCGACGGCGATGGCGGAGCCGCTCATCTCGAGCGCGCAGTCGATGTCGCCGCCGGCCGCGGCCAGCACCTCACGGTCGACGGGAGCGTCGTTCGCTTGCACGGTGGCGTGCGCACCCATGCGCTCGGCAAGGCTGAGGCGATACCCGTTGCGGTCCACCGCGATGATGCGCGCGGCTCCGAGCACGCGCGCCACCGCGATCGACGCGCACCCGATGGGGCCGCATCCGAAGACCACCACCGTGCGCGAGTCGAGATCACCGTATGAGCATGCGTGCACCGCGTTGCCGAACGGCTCCATCGCCGCAGCAACCTCGGGGGCGACGCCGTGACCGACCGGCCACACGTTCGCCGCGGGCAGCCTGATGTACGTCGCGAAGGCGCCGTCGACGTGAACGCCGAGGATGCGCGTGTTCTCGCAGACGTGAAAGTCACCGCGCCGGCACTCCTCGCAGTGGCCGCACACGATGTGCGATTCGACAGCGACGCGCGTGCCGAGCGCGGGGCTGCGCACGCCGTCGCCCCACGCGATCACCTCGCCGGACACCTCGTGCCCCATCACCCGCGGCGGCACCACACGGGCCTGTGCCCACGCATTCCAGTCGTAGAGATGCACGTCGGTGCCGCACACGGATGTTGCCGCGACGCGGAGCAGCACC
>VBGJ01000078.1 GCA_005880445.1 Chloroflexota bacterium
GGGCGACACCGACGGGGACTTGGATGCTGAGTGCGCGCTTGTCGTGGGCGTGGGCGTAGCGGAGCTGCTGCATCCAGCAGCGAGAAGTCCAGCACCGGCAAGCCAGACCATCCAACGTCTCCGCACCGCGACAACCTGATTCCAGGCAAAAGATGGCCCGGAAGTACGGACACCGGACGGACAAATCACTACGTGCCGCGCTCGCCTGACCGGAGTACCTCCTTCCCCGAGGGCGCTCAGTCTAGTGAATCCTGGCGGGTCGCATAGCTCCGTAGGAGACCACGAGGCTCCCAGCCGACGACTTCTCGTCGGCACTCGATGTAGGGCCGCTGAACCGAACTGTTGTTCGCCTCATGCGCTACAATGCGGTGTGGTGGTGCAGGCACACGAAAAGGGCCAGGACCGGGCGCGAAGCAGGCTCCGTCACAATGGGATAGAGATGACTGACCCCGCCGCGGGCTCGCTCGAGGGCACCGCTGAGCGGCGGTTCGACGCCGCCATCTTCGATCTCGGTGGCGTGATGACCGAACCGCTGTTCCGCGGCCGCCAGGACGTCGATCCCGAGTACCTGAATCTCGTCGCGTTCTTTCTCGGTGAGTTCCGCGACCACTACCACCTGCCCACCGGCGCGCACGATCTCCATCTTTTGGAGACCGGCAAGATCTCCGACGACGAGTTCTTCGATCGCATGTGTGCCCGGTACGCCGAGGCAGGCAATCCGCCGGTCGATGCGCGGACCGCGCAGAAGGTCATCTTCGGCCGAGGCATGGTGGCGTCGAGCGCCATGGCCGACGCCGTGCGCCAGGTCAAAGAAGCCGGGTACAAGACGGCTCTGCTCACCAACATCTCACGGGACGGCGAGGCGCTCTGGCGGGGGCTGATACCGGTTGAGGACCTGTTCGACGTGGTCATCGATTCGTCCAAAGTCGGCCTCCGCAAACCCGATCCGCGCATCTATGAGCTCACCTGCGAGCGCCTCGGCGTGTCCGCTGACCGGTGCATGTTCATCGACGACCTGGCATGCAACATCGAGGCCGCGTCAGCGTTGGGAATGCACACGATCCAGTGTCTCGATCCGGTGCACGCCGCAGACGAGGTCGTGCAGCTTCTCCTAGGGCACCTCGCTGCCGAGGAGGTCGAGGCAAAGGCGTGACCACAGAGCTCGCGTCGCGGGTGGTCGAGACCGGCGCAATCGGTGTCGAGGTTGCCGGCGCCACCGACCGCGGCACGGTTCGCACCGAAAACCAGGATGCGTGGGGCGCCACGCCGCGCGCTGCCGGCGTCGCGCTCGCGTTGGCGGATGGCATGGGCGGGCACGCCGGCGGCCGGGAGTCCGCGGAAGCGGCGATTGAGGCGGCGGTGTACCGCCTGGCTGAGGCCGGGCCTCCCGACCGCATTCTGGAAGCCGCCGTGCACGACGCGAACGCTGCCGTCGCCGGGGTGCGCGACCTCCTCGGCGGCGACCCGGGCACCACGCTCGTGCTTGCCTGCGTCGAGGGCGACCGCGCGTTCCTTGCCAACGTCGGCGACAGCCGCGCATATCTGATCCGCGACGGCGAAGCGGAGCAGTTGACCCACGATCACTCCTGGGTCGGCGACGAGTTACGCGCCGGCCGACTCGACCACGACGCCGCACGGCATCACCCGCGACGCAACATCATCACGCGTGCCGTCATGGGGGATCAGGTGAAGGCAGATGTCTATGACACGCCACTGCGACGCGGGGACCTGCTACTCCTCTGCACGGACGGCGTATGGGAGCCGCTCACCGATGAGATGCTTACGGCGTTTCTGACGAGTGACGGGCCGCTGTCGCGCACCCTCGAGCGTCTCTGTGAGGCCGCAATCGACGCCGGCAGCCGTGACAACGTCACCGCGGTCGCGGTGCGCGTGCAATAGAAGTGTCCTGCCCGCATGGCTCGTAGCTACGCCCAGCTCGCGGCGATCGTCTTCACCATCGTTGGAGTCGGTGGGTTCCTCACCGGTGATGCCAGCCACGTGGTGCACGGCGAGGCGAGCGGCAACTTCGATGGTGTGGCGTTGCATCTCACCTACGCGCGCGATGTACTGAACCTGTTCATCGCTGCCGGGTTCGCCTATGCTGGATTCGTCGCCGGCCCCGCCATCGCCAGCAGGGTGGCGCTTTCCCTCGGCGCGTTTCTGCTGGCGCTGGCGGTCGTGGGCTTCATCGTCGGCGACATCGATGAGCCGGAGCGCGCAGCCGCGTAGACGCGCTTACCCGCTTGGAGTCGCCGTCTCTCCAGAGGTCCCGTTGCCCGCATACACGCTGTCGTCGCCCGGCTCACGTCGGTGGCGCACTCGGTCGACCACCTGCATCGCGTTGCCCGCCACCGGTGCGACCACCGGAGCGACCCGCTGCATCGCGCGCCCCGTGATCTCGAGCCCGGTGCGCACGCCCTTGCCCGCCTCCTTGAGCTGCGCGCGGGTGCGCTCGCCTTCCTGTGGGGCCAGGCAGATGCCGATCACGCCGCCGATGACGGCGCCGTGGGCGAAACCGCGGATGTAACCCATGAGACTTCTCCCAAACACGCGCTGCGTCGGTGGCCCACGGTACTACGGTTGCACGTTCGGCATCACGTCAGCGCGGTTGCCGACCAGGGCCCATCGGGCACGATCCGCAGTCGCTCCACGGGCCGGCCGCCGATCAGGTGCTCATCGATGATCTCGTCGATGTCGTCGACCGCGAGCCGTCCGTACCAGACGCCGTCCGGATAGACGATCACGACGGGGCCCTGGTGGTGTTGCTGGTTGCAGCCCATTCGCGTGGTCCTGATCCAGTGGAGATCGCGCCGCTCCACCTCGTCGCGGAGCCGCTGAAGGATTCGCTCCGACCCCATCCCGCCGCAGTGGTGGCGACCCACCGTGGTGCACACGAAGACATGCAGGTTGCGATGCTCGCCCGCTTCAGCCATCTGTCGCCAATGGTGGCCCAGCCGGCGCAACCGGCGTCCGCGGTGCCAAGCTAACCGGCCTTGGAGCTCAGCTTCGCCTTCTTCGCCGATAGTGCCGTCGTGCCCCCCGACGGGAAGCTCTATGTGCTCGGCGGTGGCTTCAGCGCGCTACACCTGCCGCAGCTTCCCGGCCGGGCCGCCTTCGCGGTGGTCGCGGGATTCCGCTTCGGGCCGGAGGACATCGGTCAGACGCAGCAGATCGAGCTGCGTCTGGTCGACGTCGAGGGCAAGCTCGTGGTGCCGGCCGGCAACCTCCAGTTTCAGGCGCAAGGCGCGAAGCTCGAGCCCGGCCAGGAGGTGAGCATCTCGACAGTCACGTACTTGCAACCCATGTTCGGAGAACCGGGTGTGTACACGGCGGAGTTCTGGTACGAGCAGGTGCGCCTTGCCGGCATCACCCTGCACGTGGTCGAGCGCCAGCCGCCCCAGCCGATTCCGGCGACGCGGCCCAACTGACCGGTCAGTACTCGTAAAAGCCGCGACCGGTCTTGCGGCCGAGATAGCCGGCAGCCACCATCCGACGCAGCAGAGGGGGCGGCGCGTAGTCTCCGATCGCGTACTCCTCGTAGAGGGCTTCGCACACGAACATCGCCGTGTCGAGCCCGATGAGGTCGAGGAGCTGCAGCGGTCCCATCGGGTGGCCACAGCCGAGACGCATTCCGTCGTCGATGTCTTCGCGCGTGGCGAAGCCGGACTCGTAGAGGCGCACCGCATGCGTCAGATACGGGATGAGCAACAGGTTGACGATGAAGCCGCCGCGATCCTGCGCGACGATGATCCGCTTGCCCAGCCGCTCGCCGAAAACGCGGACGTCGGACAGCGTCTCGTCGCTGGTGGCGATGCTGCGCACCACCTCGAGAAGCCGCATCACGGGCGGAGGATTGAAGAAGTGCGTGCCCACCACCCGGTCCGGCCGCCTCGTGGCGCGTGCGATCTCGATGATGGGCAGCGACGACGTGTTGGTGGCCAGGATCGCGTGTGGCGCCGCCACCGAATCGAGCCGTGCGAAGAGCTGCTTCTTCTCGGGAAGATGCTCGACGATCGCCTCGATGCAGATGTCACACGCGCCGAACTCATCCAGGTCGGTGGTGAACCGCATGAGACCGGTGATGCGCTCGACGTCTGCGTCGCTCAATTTGCCGCCGGCGAGGCCCCGCCGCAGTGACTGGTCGACCCTCCGGCGACCCGCGGCGAGCTGATCTGCGTCCGCCTCGGTGACGATGGTCCGAAGTCCGCTGCGGGCGGATACCTCCGCGATACCGGCGCCCATGAGGCCGGCGCCCACGATGCCAACGGTGCTGATCTCCATGCCCGATTCCTATCATGGAGTCATGGCCTCGGGCCGATCCGTCGCTCTGATCAGCGACGATCTGATGTTCGCGAGCCAGCTTCAGGCGGCGATGCGGCGGGCCGGCGGCAGCTTCGCCCTCGTCGTTGGCGACCGCGTCCCCATTGTGGACACCATCTTTGTCGACCTCAACTCAGACCTGGAGCGCCGCCTCGAGGTCATCGCGACGCTCAGGCAGGCGCGTCCTCCGGCAGAGCTGGTGGGCTTCTGCCACCACGCCGAACGTGCGCTGCGCCGCCGCGCGCTCGCGGCGGGCGCGACGCGCGTGATCAACAACGGCGCCCTCCAGATGGTGGCGCTGCGGCTGGCGGGCTCCAGCGCTCGGCGCGCTCACGGGTGAGCGCTCCGGCCCTCGATGTGGAGCCGCGGCTGCGGGCGGCCGTGGACGGCTGTCGCGAGGAGCTGGTCGCGATCCGTCGTGATCTGCACCGGCACCCGGAGCTGTCGCACCAGGAGGCGCGCACCGCGCAGATGGCCGCCGAACGCGCGGATGCGCTCGGCTTCGCGGTGCATTCTGGTGTCGGCGGGCACGGGGTGACCGCGGATCTCGACAGCGAGCGGTCCGGGCCGGTCCTGATGTTGCGTGCCGACATGGACGCGTTGCCGGTGCTCGAACGCGACGACGGCAGACCGGTCCGATCCGAGGTGGACGGAGTGATGCACGCGTGCGGCCACGACGGGCATGTCGCGATGGCACTTGGCGCGGCCTCCGCGCTGGTCGCGTTGCGAGACACGTGGACGGGTCGCGTGCGGCTGTGCTTCCAGCCGGCCGAAGAGCGGGCGGAGGGCGCGGTGCCCATGATCGAGGCGGGAGCGGCCGACGGCGTCGATCGCGTGCTCGGCATCCATCTCTGGGCGCCGCTGCAGACGGGACGCGTGGCGGTCACACCGGGAGTGCTGTTCGGCAGCGCCGACAGCTTCACGCTGACCGTGCGTGGTCGAGGCGGGCACGGCGGCATGCCGCACACCGCGGTGGATCCGGTGGTCGCGGCGGCTCAGATCATCGTGGCGCTGCAGACGATCGTCAGTCGCGAGACGTCGCCGTTTGCGCCTGCGGTGATCACGCTGGGCAAGATCGCCGGCGGGGCGGCGTTCAACGTGATTGCCGACACGGTCGAGATCGAGGGCACGGTGCGCGCGCTGGAGCAGTCGGAACGCGAGCGGCTGCTGCGACGGATCGATGAGATCGCATCCGGCGTGGCCGCCTCGATGCGAGCAGAAGCAGCGTTCGTTCGCACCGCCGGGTGCCCACCCGTGGTCAGCGACCCCGGCGTGGCAGAGGTGGTGCGGAGCGCGGCGGTCGCCACCGTCGGCGAGGGGATGGTCGACGTGGCGCAGCCGGTCACCGTGGGTGACGACATCGCGTGCTTCCTGGAGCGCGCGCCCGGTTGCTACTTCCTCGTGGGCGCCGGACATCCGGAGCGAGGACGGGTTGCCCCGCACCACAGCGCCGACTTCGACATCGATGAGGCGTGTCTCCCCATCGGCATGGAGGCCCTGGTGCGCGCCGCCCTCGACATCCTTCGCTGATGGATCGCTTCCTCCGCATGCGCGACGATCGCGACCGGCTGTACGGCGACGTCGATCTCACGCCGCGCCCGGCATCGCAGTCCCGCACCGTGATCTGCGTCGTCATGGAGTTGGAGCATGTCAACAACGCGGGATACGTCCACGGCGGCACGATCATGCGGCTCGTGGACACGGCAGCGGGCATCGCCGCTGTGCGACACGCGCGGCGGCGAGTCGTCACCGCCGCCATGGACGACATGAGCTTTCTCGCACCCGTCTATATCGGCGATCTCGTCACCGTCGAAGCGATGGTCAACGACGCGCACCACACCTCGATGGAGATCGGGGTTCGCGTCGATGTCGAGACCGTGCCCACCGGCGAACACCGGCATGTGGCGAGCGCGCACCTCGTCTTCGTGGGGCTGGACGAGGAGGGGCGACCGGCGCCGGTGCCGCCGGTGATCGCCGAGACCGATCAGGAGCGCCGGCGCCAGGCGGAGGCGAAGATCCGCCGCGAGCAGCGCTTGCTGCGCAAGCAGGCACTCGCAGGAGCCGGGCAGAAGCGGCCACGATAGGATGAGCACTGCCTCATGGCGAACGTCACCGCTCCCAGCACCATCCGCGACGCCACGGCGAAGCCGCCGACGGCACGGCAGCACATCCGCTTTGCCTTCTATCGCGTGCGGCCGGAGTGGCGGCTGATCAGCCCCGCAGAGCGCGCCGCGCACCGCGAGGAGGTGGCGGCGCTGGTGCGCGAGATCGGTGACCGGGAGGGCGTGCTCGTGCGTCCGTACAGCCTGGTGGGAACCCGCGGCGATGCCGACTTCATGCTCTGGCTGGTGAGCGAACGAGTCGACGCCTTGCACGAGCTGTCCGCACGCCTGAACCGGACCCGGCTGGGTGCGTATCTGGAATCGCCATACAGCTATTTCTCGATGACGAAGAAGAGCATGTACGTGGACAAACACGAACATGCCAACCAAGAGGGACGCAGCAACCGCCTCGTCATCTCACCCACGGGGCGCAAGTATCTGTTCGTGTATCCGTTCGTCAAAACGCGCAGCTGGTACCGTCTGCCCGCGGAAGAGCGCCAGCGCCAGATGAGCGAGCACATCGCCATGGGTCATCGCTACCCCGGGGTGAAGATCAACACGACGTACTCCTTCGGCCTCGACGATCAGGAGTTCGTGGTGGCGTTCGAGAGCGACTCCATCGCGGATTTCCTCGACCTCGTCCAGGAGATGCGAGGCAGTGAAGCCTCGACGCACACCGTGCGCGATGTCCCCTCGTTCACCTGCATCGCGATGGACATCGACGCGACGCTCGCGGCTCTGGGCTGAGCGCTAGCGCGTCACCGTCACTTCGCAGCCGCTGCCGCCCGGCAGGTAGACCGCCATCCTCGCCACGCCAGCATCCCATGTCACCGTGGCGCCGCACGTCGACGAGGACCGCGGCGGTCCCAGGACGGTGACCGGCCACGCCACGTCGATCGTGGCGGCGTCGTGTGCCGCCGGCACGCGGATCTGGAGCGTCGCCGAGCGAGCCAGGTACCGCGCGACAGCACCTTCCGGCGCGGCCGCCAGGTACGGGCGGGCCAGCAGGCGCAGGAGGCTCGTGTTGACCTTGCCAGTCTTGCTCCGCACCCCGTAGCCGCTGGTCTCCCGCCACTGCCACCACGCCCACCCCGCGTGATGCGCGTCGAAGTCACCGAGGACGGCGTCGATCCACTGTGCTGAATAGCTGTCGCCGATGTTGATGCTGAACTCACCGAACCACACCGGCGCCGGCACACTGGCCCCCTCGCTGACGAGCTCGTTCACGTGAGTCTGCAGCGCGTGCGGGTCGCCCGTGAAGTTGGGCGGAATAAGGGAACCCGTGTACACGTGAGGCGCGTACACGATGTTGGGCGCGTGCAGTGGCACGATGGACGTCGGTAGGTCGCCGGTCATGTCGTTGTCGAGGAAGAACAGGTGGTTCGGGTCCGCCGCGCCGAGCACCTCCACCGCGTGTGCGTAGAACGGCCACAGCTGGTCCTTGTCGAAGCGAAACGGCGGCAGGGGAAACGAATGCGGCTCGTTGATCACGTCGTACCCCGCCACGCCGCTGTCGTGGCGAAAACGCTGGACCACGAAGGTCCAAGCGTCGAAATACTGCGCCTGCAGGTCGGACGAGAGCCAGAAGTATGCCGTCGAGACGTTGATCGCCGGAGAGAGGAGGCGACCAAGCGAGGGCATCGGTCCCCACACAGGATCCGGTACGCCCTGCACCGTGGCCCAGGCGGGCGCTCCGGAGCCACCGTAGGCGGGGCTCCAGCCCAGCGAGTGCATGTCGAGCACCACGTAGAGGCCGTGCGAGTTGAGCAACGCAACCGCACGCGTGATGCTGTCGAGATAGGTCGAATCGAAATAGCCGCGCTCTGGTTCCAGTTGTGACCACGCGATGGGAAGCCGCACCACGTCGAAGCCCGATTGCTGCATGAGAGCTGCGTCAGTGGCCTCGAGCGGTGACGGATGCATGGTCGGTTCGAGCAACGCGTCGACGTTGAATCCACGAAGCAGGACGGCGCGACCGGTGGAGTCGACGATGCGATCCCCGCTGGTGCTGAGCCACGGGAGGCCCGGTTGCGCCGCGGCGCGCGACGGTGGCGGGACCGTGGCGGTCAACGCAGGCACGGGAAGAAAGAGCCAGGCGGCGAACGCCACGAGCATCGAGCCGAGGAGCATGCGGACGCGCGGACCGATAGAAATCTGGCGGATGCGCCGCCGGCGGGCTACGCCCGAGGTGATACGTCGAACTCTCGCGGGTGCCGTGCCGGCCATCGTGTCACGAGCACCACGGTTCACGCCAACATCGCCGGATGGACCTGTGGCCGTTGAAGCTGACGCTGACGCCACTTGCCGTGGGGCTGGCAACGGTTGTGGGCCGTCGCTGGGGGCCATCGATGGGCGGGTGGCTCGCCGGCATTCCGTTCACATCGGGGCCCGTGACCCTTTTCATCGCGCTCGATCACGGCAGCAGATTCGCGACACTCGCGGCCGCCGGCGTCCTTGCGGGCACCGCATCGCAGGCCGCCTTCGCCTTCGGCTACAGCCTGGTTGCCACCCGCTGGCGCTGGTTTGTGGCGCTGCCGGCCGCATCTGCGGCGTTCATCGCCGTCACCTTCGCGCTCAACTCGCTGGGGCCGCCGCCGGTTCCGGGGCTCGAAATCGTCATCGGGGCGATCGTGCTGGCGATGGCACTCATGCCGCGAGGTCGCGCCACTCCGCTAGGAACGCTCGAGCAGCGGATACCGGTGGCCGTCGACGTCGGGCTGCGCGCAGCCGTCGCGACGGTCTTCGTTGTGGTGCTCACCGCACTCGTCCCCGTTGTCGGGCCGACACTCGCGGGGCTGATGTCGCCTTTCCCACTCTTTGCGATCGTTCTCATCGTGTTTCCCCACCGCGCCCTTGGCGGCCAAGCAGCGATCAGCGCGTGCCGCGGTTTCCTGTGGGGCTTGTTCGCATTTGCCGGATTCGGCTTCCTGCTCGCAGAGCTGCTGCCCACCTTGAGTCTGGCGTTCGCGTTTCTGGCCGCCGCTGGAGGTGCGCTCCTGATCCAGGCAGCGACCTTGGTCGTCGTGCGCAGCCGGCGGTAGCTATTCGGGCAAAATGGCGCTGCGGCGCTGCGCCGCGCTTATCGATTCGCGCAGCACCTCCATCACATGCAGCACGCGCACGTGCGGCGCGTACCGCGCCGCCGCAGACCGCAGTTGCACGAGGCACGAGATGTTCTCCGTCACGACCACGTCCGCGCCAGAGGCAAGGATGTTGTCGAACTTGCGACGCAGGATCGCCTCGCTGCGGTCCGGCATCCGGGCGAAGTACGTCCCCGCGCCACCGCAGCACATCGCCGCCTCGTCGAGGTCGGTGAGGCGCAGCCTAGGCACCTGCTCGAGCAGCCGCCGCATCGCGCCACGCTCTGCGCCGTCGATCGGAAGTGAGCACGGGACATCGATGGTCGCGTTCCAGCGCAGTGGACCCAGGGGCGCGCGGAGGCCGTTGCGATCCAGGAAGTCGCTCGCCAGCGCGGTGCGAGCGCCGACGTCTCTCGCGCGATCGCCCACGAGGCGATCAGCGCCGGCGATGTCGCCGTACTCCTTGTAGTGCCCCACGCATGAAGCAACGTCACCGACGTACGCATCGACGTCGAGGGCCCGCAGGTGTTCGCTGTTGCGCACGGCCATCTCGGTCATCGCCTCGCGGTCGCCCAGCGTACGAGCCGGCAGTCCGCTGCATCCGAGCACGGGCGTGATCACCTCGTAGCCGTTGGCGAGCAGAACGTGCATGGTCGCCTCGGTCGCGTGTGGCGCAGCCAGGTTCGAATAGCAGCAGACGAGAAACCCGACACGTCCTCGCACTGGGCTGCTGGCATCGGGCAGTTCGCGTGCGCGCCGGTAGGCCGTCTGCTTGGGTAGCGGACCCGTGTGCTCGGCGAGCGAACCGACCACGCCCATCCAGCCGTAGAGTCCGGTACGGCGCGCGATGCTGTCCAGACCGGTACGTTGCGTGACGCGACCCAGGCGGTGCAGTGCACGCAGCAAGCCGGGATGAGGCAGCACGGAGCGCAGCGCGAACGACTGCGCCCACGGATGTCCCTCCTGCTCGTGCAACTCCTGCCGTGCCCGGCTGACGATGTGGGCGGTCGGCACCCGGGGAGCGCACGCGGCGACGCAGTTGTCGCAGGTCAGACATGTCGAGAGTGGGCCGTCGGCGATGTCGCGCAGCTCGAGGCGGCCTTCGATCGCATCGCGGATCAGGGAGACGCGGCCTCGTGCGGTCTCCCATTCGACGGGATTTGTGATGTACGCCGGGCACGTCGCCTGGCAGAGTGAGCACTTGTTGCACTCGCTGGCGGCCTGGTAGACGTCGGCGAGGAACCGTGGCTGCGGCAGGGTGGCGCTGGCCATCGGCGGCGAATTGTACGTGCCACCCCAGCCCGTGGCTCGCGGCCCGGCTAGAGTTGGGCCGATGGCGGGCGCCTACCACGCCGAGACCTTCACCGCAGACGAGCGAGCCGTGCTGGCTCGCCACGTGAGCGACGTCGACTCGCCGGTCTTCGTGCTCACCAACCTGCCCCAGGTCACGTCCGCCGCGCTGTTCGCCCGATACAGCCGAAGCGCCAAGAGCCTGCGCCGCTTGCTGCTCGATGAGTTCTTGAACTCCGGCGACGCCGGCGTGGCCCCACCCCTCGCGGCGGACACGGGCAAGGCCCGCGCGTCGGACCTCTTCGGTCGCGTGCTCGCCG
>VBGJ01000198.1:0-4509 GCA_005880445.1 Chloroflexota bacterium
GACGCGCCAGGTACCTACGTCCTCCAACTCGCGGTTAGCGACGGCGGCTTGACCGGTGTCGACGCTCTCACCGTCCAGGTCACGACGCGCGAGGGCCTGCTGATCTCCGTCGTCTCCCCGGCGACCGTCGGCCCGAACCGGGAGATCCCCTATACGCTGGCCGTCACCAACACTGCACTTGTCGATTATCCCGATGTGCAGGCGACCGTTGCAGGGCCAGATGGGAATTACCAGTCCGTCTCTTTCGGTCCGATTGCCGCGGGCGCTTCCTCGCAGGCCAGTGGCTGGGTCTCGGTGTCCAGCACGCCTCCGTATTGGCGTTCCTGGTGGCCGCCCGAGACCAACGACGCGTACCTCGCGCGGCTGCATGCGTTGTTGGGCGCTCCGGAGCGTGTGGTCGCGAACGCAACGGCGATCGACACGGCAGGTGCCGTCCACGTTGGCAGCAGCACGAGCACATCGACGATCGCGTTGGCGATCGTGCGGCCGACGAGCGCGACTTTCAGTCTCGATCCCTTCGTGCCGAACCAGGAAGGCACGCTGACCATCGAGCTGGTGAACGAAGGAAGCGTCGACGCACATGGCGTCTATGCGGACGCGCGTGCCATCCGGGAATGGAAGACGATCGACATTCCCGTGGGACAGGCGGCGGAGCTGTCGTACGTCGCAGGCGCGCCGATCCAGCAGGCGGGCGATTTCACGGTCGACCTTCAGACCCTCACCGACGAAGCGAGCATCTACTGGAACGACGAATTCAACAACGGGTACGGAGACACGCTCGTCCAGTGGAGCGGCAGGGCCACGGTTCCCGTTCTCGAGTACACGGCCACGCTGCAACCGGCGATGGTGCTGCCGTCGCAGCCCCTGACAGTAGATGCGTTCATCACCAACGTCGGTCATGCCGACGCGCTCAACGTGTCCCTCGACGTCGCATTCAGAACGCTCGCGAGTCTCGGGCCCTTCGCACCCGGCGAAGCGCGCCCTGATAGCGGACTCGCCGGTTTCGCGCCGAGCGTGACCAAGGCGAGCGATTACCCGACCAGCGACTACTACCTCGATAGCCTTCGCTTTCTCCTTCTCCTCTCTCCCCTCCGGACCGAACTCAACTGGGAGGACCTGGCAGGTAGCCGGTATTCCCGGAACGCGTCGACCGGATCGCAGCTTGTGCTTCCCATCGTCTCCGTTTCGCAAGGTCCGTCCGCAGCCGGACCGCTGTACCTACGCGACGTCCTGCCTCTGGACGTTCACGTGCTCAACGAGGGGACCGCCGACGCGGTCGCGACCACCGTCGAGACCGGGTTCGACTTCAACCAAGGGCAGACCATGTTGCCAGTGTTCAATCTGGCGGAAGCGCTTCCGGTGAGCACCATGCCTGCGGGAATGGACCGGGCGGCCACCATTCCCTTTGCGGTGCCGTTCGTGCCGGTGCTGCCCTCGGACGCCTCGGGCTACTACCACTGGCTTCATGAGGTCGCGCAATACGGCCTGCGCGCGGGCGTCATCGCGCGTTGGTCCGATGCGGCGGGCAACGCCTACGGTCCCACCGGACAGACGACCGCGCTCTCGGTGGCGGTGCCGATCGTCACCGCGGGGCTCCGGCACCTCCAGCTGACTTGCCCCTCTTCCTGCTACTACATCGAGGTGCCCTGGCAGCTGGATCTGACACCCGGCGCTCAAGTCGACGTCGTCGTTCCCTGGAGAAGTGAAGGTAGTGCCATCGCGCGGAACGCGCGAGTGACCGCGCTGGTGCACGGAGTGACGCAGACGCTGCCGTTCCCTGACGCAATGCCCGGCGACAACGGGACCGCGACCCTCCACTGGGCCGCGCCGCCAAACCCGACAGGCCGCCAGCCGGGCGAGAGCGTGGACGCCTACCTCACCCGGTTGCGAACGCCGCGCCAGAACCAGGATTCGCGGCTCGAGCTCACCTGGTCCGACGACCGGGGGAACGCATTCGGGCCCATCTCCGAGACCGTCATCAGCAATGTGCCGCAGCTGTATGCCGCCGACGCCAAGCCCGTTCTGGTTTCGGGATTACCGAACGGACCGGTTCAGATGCAGATCGACTGGTACCCCTTCGCCGCCACCGCAAGCCTGTCGGTGACGACGCCGGATCGCACAATCGGGTTGGTCAGCTCCTCCAGCCTTCCGCTCTCCTTTCCGGGAACTCTGCCAGCGGCGCCACTGCGGGCATCGTTGACGTCCGATTCCGCCTACCAGCAGGCGTTGGCGGCCCTGGAGGCCGCGTCTGTTCCGATCTCCTGGCAAATGACGTGGATGGCCGGCTCGAACAACTACGGCCCCACCGACGGCACCTTCAACGCCACCGTCTCGCTTCCCAACCTGACGGCGCGGACGATGGTCGCCGCGAGCGATGGGCAAACGGCCCAGCGCGTCGGGATCGCGATGACCAACATCGGCCATGCCGACGCAACATCGGCGCACGTGCAGTTTCTGTCCGGCAGCGCGCTCTTGCGGGCGTTGGACGTGCCGGTTCCCGCCGGTGCGGTCGCAGAGGCGGCGTTTTACGCGCCGATGGACTTCATCGGAGATCGGTTCGATTACCATTACGTGCTCACCTGGAACGACGCCGCGGGAAACGCATATGGGCCGATCCGTGGCTCCGGTGCGATCTACCGTGGCGCGAAGAACCAGCGGCCAACCGTGGCTGCAGGCCCGAGCCAGACAGTGCTGCTGTCGAAAGGAGCCAATCTGGCGGGAGTCGTCGCTGACGACGGCCGGCCGGGTACGGGGTTGACGCAACGCTGGACGCAGGTCTCCGGACCCGGCTGGACGACATTCGCGGATGTGTCGAGCGCTGCGACACAAGCTTCCTTCTCGCAGGCCGGAACCTACCTCCTTCAGTTGTGGGCGAGCGACGGCGAGCTCGTCTCGGCGGACAAGACGACCATCGACGTGGTCGAGAAGATGCCGGCGAATCAGGCGCCGATCGTGAGCGCCGGGCCGCCGCAGACCTTCACGCCGCCGGGTTCGGGCGTCGCACCGCCGTTCCAGATGAGCGCCATCGCAACGAGCCTGCCAAATCCCACGGGCCTCGACGATCATGGCGTGAGCGGCAGCGTGCTTGCGTCGGTGAACTACGCGAGTGGCTATCCGTACAACTTCGTCCTCGTGCACGAGGACGGCAGCTGGGAGCAGTTCTCCGACGTGAAGGGTCTCAGCGACGAGGTGTACTTCGTTACGGGTCGCGACGAGGACGGTGCGGGTCATACGCTCGGCGGATTCAACGCCGGTGAGGTATTCGCGGGGACCGGAGTGCCCGGTGACATCCTCCGCATATCCCCGGACGGCAGCGTTGTGCAGAACCCGTGGGTGAACCTGCCCGGCGAGCGGGGACTGCTGCGAGGTGCGCTCGCGTTCGACCACACCGGAGTGTTCGGCTACGACCTCATCGTCTCCACCGACCAGGGCGGCATCTGGCGCATCAACTCGGCCGGAGCCGCAACCCAGCTAGCGCAGCTCAATCGCTTCTTGGAAGGCGTGATGACGGTCCCCGACGATCCGGCCAAGTACGGGCCGTGGGCGGGAACCATCCTTACCGGAGCAGAGTCGGAAAGCGCGCTGTACACGATCGACGTCCAGGGCACCGTCACACGCTGGAACCTGGGCATCAGCGCCCCCGAGAACATGCACCTCGTACCGGCCGGCGAGAACTTCTTCGGCAGCGATCAGCACGGCACCATCTACGGGGCGCCGGCCGAAGAGTTGGCGCCGTCCGTGGGACAGATCCTCATCACCGAAGAGTTCACCGGAACGCTGTGGCGTGTTCGCTGGGACGGCACCCAGTTCGTGAAGAACTTCATGGGGCAGACGCTGACCCACCAGTTCGAAGGCGTCGGCTTCTCGCCGGCGGGGCTGGGCCCGGTGCAGTCACAATGGTTGACGGCGCCATTGCACGGGACCGTAGAGGATGACGGGCTGCCCGCGCCTCCCGCGCAGCTGACAACGACGTGGAGCAAGGTGAGCGGGCCGGGGACCGTGCTGTTCGACGATCCGGGCGCTCTCGACACGACGATCCAGGTAGAGAGAGCGGGCACGTACGTGGTGCGGCTCACGGCCAGCGACTCCGAGCTCAGCGCGACCTCCGACGTGACCATCGCGTGGAATCCGCCGGACCAGACGCCGATAGTGGATGCAGGCGGCGATCAGATCGTCTATCTCCCATCCGCGGCGCAACTGGCTGGAAGAGTGTCCGATGACGGCCTGCCCGCCGGATCCACGCTCACCACGAGTTGGAGCAAGGTCGCCGGCTCAGGCACCGTTTCTTTCGCGGACGCAACCGAGCTCTCGACGACGGCGACGTTCAGCGCTCCAGGGGAGTACCTGCTTCGGCTCTCGGCGAGCGATGGCGAGCTCCAAGGCAACCGCGAAATGCGCGTCACCGTGCTGGCGGCTGACGCCAGGCCGTTCGTTTCCGCCGGGCCCTCGCAGACCGTCATCGCGCCTGCCGCCGCGCTGAAGGGGACGGTCCAAGGCGCTCTGGGCGCA
>VBGJ01000198.1:4666-5075 GCA_005880445.1 Chloroflexota bacterium
CCGACGACGGCAATCCATTCGGCGTCCTCTCCGTCTCCTGGTCGCAGGTGAGCGGTCCCGGCACTGCGCAGTTCCAGATGCCATCGTTCGGTTCCACCAGCGTGACCGTCGATCAGCCCGGCCGGTACGTCTTGCGGCTCACCGCGCGCGATGCAGAGCTAACCGCGAGCAGCGACGTCGTGGTGACGTTTGCGCGGCCTGGACACGCCGGTCCGGGCGGAGTCTGGGTGACGGGTCACGATCCGGAAGCATCCGCATCCGTTGGCCAGAATGCGGCGGGCGCGCAACGTCAGCTCGAGCTGGCCATGGCGTTCGTTGCCCAGGACACGGTGGCGCCTCGCCTGCTCGTCGTCACCCGAGAGCGTGAGAACTACTTCAGTCCGGCGTGGCCGGAAGCAGGGCTCGCGAG
>VBGJ01000224.1 GCA_005880445.1 Chloroflexota bacterium
CACGTCGGTGGAGGCGGTGCGTGGTGTTCTCGTGACAGCGCACGTCTTTCTCAATCAGGATCTGACCGAGCGCGATGTGTGGCGGCTGTACCGGCGGCGCTACGCGACGGAACCGTTCGTGCGCATCGTGAAGTCGTCCACCGGGTTGCACCGCTCGCCGAATCCCAAGCTGCTCAGCGGCACCAACTTCTGCGATGTCGGCTTCGAGCGCGACCCGCATTCGCGCCGCATGGTGGTGACATCCGCGCTCGACAACCTGGTCAAGGGTGCCGCGGGGCAGGCGGTGCAAGCGTTCAACGCGCGCTGCGGATGGGACGAGCGCACCGGACTTGGATTCGGAGGCCTGTACCCGCTGTGACCTGGGTGGCGAAGATCGGTGGCAGCGTGCGCGATCCCGACCCGATCCTCCGCGAGATCGCGGAGCACAGCGAGCGCTTCATCGTCGTGCACGGCGCCAGCCGCGATCTGGATGCGTTGAGCACGCGGCTGGGGCGAAGCCCGCGGATGGTGGAATCGGAGCGCGGCGATGTGAGCCGCTACACGGACACGGTGGCCATGGACCATTTCCTCATGGCATACGCGGGCAAGGCGAACAAGCGCATCGTGGAGCGCCTCCGCCAGCTGGGCCGCAATGCCATCGGTCTCAGCGGCCTCGACGCCGGTGTCGTGCGCGGCCGCCGCCGCGCGGACCTGCGCATCCGAGAGAACGGCAGACTGAAGATGCTGCACGACAACCACGTCGGCGTCATCGAGCACGTCGACGCGCGATTCTTGTGCTCGATCCTCGACGCAGGGTACACGCCGGTGCTGTGCCCCCCGATTGCGGCTGAGGATGGCACCGCGATCAACGTCGACGGCGACAAGCTCGCGGCCGAGATCGCCGTGGCCCTGCACGCGGACCGGCTGCTCATCTTCGCGGACACCCCCGGCCTGCTTCGAGACGAAGGCGACGACTCGACCTTGATCGAGTCGGTGAGCGGGCGCGATGTGGCGTCGGCGCTCGAGGTCACCGGCGGCCGTGCCCGCACCAAGTTGCGCGCAGCGGCCGGCGCGAAGCAGCGGGGAGTGACTGCCGTGGGGCTGGTCGACGGCCGGTGCGACCGTCCCCTTGCCGCCGCACTCGGCGGCGCCGGCACCTGGCTCGTCTGAGCGCTCAGTCCGAGGACGCGGCCACCCGTGCCTCGGCCTCGTACCGCGGCAGGTGCACATCGTCGGAACCGAGGAAGCGCATCGCACCCGCGACGAGGTGATGCCCAGCGACCTCGTCGATCAGCCGGTGCATCTCCTGGCACACGCGGCGATAGCTCGGATGCCCCTGCGGCGACGTACGCAGCTCGATGAGGTGCATCGCTTCGCGAGCGTTGAGCTTGATCAGGTAGCGGACGCGGTGGCCGAGCGTGACAAGGTACTGCGCCTGCTGCGGGAAGTGGGCGGCGATGCGCTGGTGCGCAGCCTCGGCCGCGCCGACGGCATCCCGCCAGCGAGTGGCCAGGCCGGCCGCGTCGACCTCGCGGGGGATCGCATATCCCAGCGCCGGCGTCAGCTCCTGCCACTGGATGGTGAGCATGCGGTGTCGCTGCAGGTCGCGGAACGCGCCGTAGTCGGAGACCACCTCGAACGTGTACTCGCAGTGCTCGAAGCCGCGACCGGGCCGGTGTCGACGGTTGCGGCGTTCGCCCACAACTGCGGCGAAGAGCGCCGCGCGACGTGCTTCGGAAAGAGGGCGGACCGCGGCGAGCAGCCGCTCCTCCGACGCCTGTGAGTGTGGAAAGAGCGCGGCCGCGAGGATGCGGTTCTCGCCGTCACGATTCCAGTCGACGAGGGTCACACCGTCGGGAGCCCACTCGCGCTCGGGCGCGAGCGCTGCTGCGTCTCCCTCGAGCTCTCGCGCGGTTTCGCGCAGGTAATGCACCCACTCTCCGCCACGATCTGGCCGATCCAAGCGGGTGAGGAACTCAGGAATCACACCCTGTAACTGCGTGTTGAGCAGCTCCGCATACGCACGAGCCTCGGGCAGCCGGTGCGCGCGCAGGCGCAGCACGAGCTGTTCGAATGCCTGCGGCGAGCCGAAGACGCCGACGTTGCTGACCGTGCCCGCCGGAAGGATTCCGCGCAGCAGGTCGAGCGTCAGAGCCC
>VBGJ01000225.1 GCA_005880445.1 Chloroflexota bacterium
GAGAGACAACTCGAAGGCGAACTCCGATCGGACCGCTCTCGATCGCGCGGCCGCCGCCGGCGTCTCCTGTGCCGACTGCCGCATCGATGCGAACATGGTGAACTTCCACGGCGGCGAAGCGATGCTCGAACTGCGCGTCTCCAACACGGACCGCTACGCCCTGGCGCTACGGGCCGACGGAGTCCTCGAAATCCGGCGGTACCGCGCCGGTATCGCAACCGTGCTCGCCAGCACGCTGGGAGGCGTTCCCGACCTCACCAACTGGGCGAGCTTCACGTTCACCGTGCAGGGGACCTCGCCGGTCACGCTCACCGGCTCGGTCAACGGCACCGTGAAGGTGCGCGCGCAGGACTCCAGCGTGTCGGCGCTGACAGGCGCAGGAGCGGCGGGGATCGCGGCCACCGCATCGGGGATCCTCTTCGACAACTTCACCCTCACGGGGCTCTGATCGCAGGGCGCGGTCGTCCGTTCAGCGGCATCACTGGCACCCGAGCAGGTATGACGCTCAGTTCTGGGCCATCGTGCCCGCACGGCGCGCAAGCCGGGGCGCGAGCCAGGCCGCGACGGAGCAGATGACGACCAAGCCGCCCGTATGAAAGACGAGCATGTGCAGGGCGCCCAGCCGCGCCGGGCAGCTGACGAGGAGCGCCGCCTGGACCGTCAGGGCCGTAGCGCCCACCAGCGCAACGACGCGCCAGGGATCGCGAAACACGGCCGATTGCCGCAGCCCGAAGATCACGGCGATCGCGATCGCGACAGGCACCAACTCAGCCAGGCAGCAGCGAATCCCTAGAACGGGAGCGAGCGGCCCATCGCCGGCCAGAGCCGCAGCGAACATGACCGACCCGAGAAATACGGCCCCTGCGATCCAGCGCACGGTGCGCCCGCTGACCGCCAGCCAGCTCAGCCCAACGCCGAGGATCGCCAGCATTGCCGACCCCAACCAGCGCAAGCCTTCGCCGGAGAAGCTCGAGAAGCTAGCGATCGCAGCCGAAATGGCAACGACCGTGAGGACCGGCGCCGCCGCGATGTGCAGCGCGGCGACGCGGCGTGTGCGATTCATCGCCCGCCGCAGCACTGCCAGCGAGGGTGCCGGAACATCGAGACCGGCGTCCAGCATCTCGAGCACGCGTTCCCCCTGACGCAGCGCCCGCGCGCAGTCGGGGCAGGTCCTTGCATGCGCCTCGGCTGCCTGACGTTGCAGCGAAGTCGCTGGCAACGCGGCGAGGGCAAGCGCGTCTGTCGCGATGTGCTTCCCGCTCGTCATGCCGCGTCGTCCTCCGCCAGAAGGGGCGCGAGCAGCGCGCGCAACCGGCGGTACGCGCGAAAGGCGCGCAGCTTGACGGCGCCCTCGGTCGTTCCCAGGAGCCGCGCGATCTCGGCAAACGTCATGCGCTCGTAGCGATGCAGATGGATCACCGTGCGCTGCGACTCGGGCAAGTCCTCGAGCACCGCTTGCACCAGCGAGATGCGCTCGAGCTTCATCTCCCCCTCGATGGGCAGCTGCGCCTCCTCTTCTCCTCCGGCGTAGGTCCGCGCATTCGCGTTCGCGTGCCGTCGCCGCCGCAATTCGTCCTGCCGCAGCCTCGCGGCGATGGCAAACAGCCAGGAGCCCAGCGGCCACTGCGCCTGGAACCGGCGGCGCGCACGGTGCACGCGCAGGAACGTCAGCTGCAGCAGATCGTCCGCGTCGACAGCGCTGCCGAGCGAGCGGCGAAAGAACGCGTGCAAGCGCGGCGCCCAGCGTTCAAACAGGAGCTCGAACGCGCGCAGGTCGCCTGCGGCGTAGTCGAGCATGAGCTGCTCATCCTCCAAAGGGGCACCCGTTGCCGGTAATACGCCGCAGGACCAAAAAAGTTTCAGGGTGCAGGTGATGCGGGCTGAGACCTTCGACCCGTAACGACCGGAGATCGCCGGAGTAGTGACGCACGTACTCCGCTCCCGAGGAATCCATGCCGAACCACCCGAGCCTCGTCGTGCTGTTTGCGTTGCTGCTGTCTGCCCTTGCCGCGTCGGCGGAGCAGCCTCCTCCACCCTGCCATCCGAATCCCGACGCCGCGACCGACACCGCGACGGTCGCGGTCCGCGGCGACGTAGCGTCGCTTCCTGCACCTCTGCGCGATCAGCTGGTGCGGCTTGCCGATCGGCCGCACAGCATCCTCCCGGTTCAAGCCAGGGCAGAGGCGGATTCTCCCAGCCAGCTCTTCCAATACTACCTGCTCGACACGAG
>VBGJ01000226.1 GCA_005880445.1 Chloroflexota bacterium
CAGCCCCCGCGATGCTGCAAGCAACGTCGAAGCACTACTGAAGCGGGGACACGTCCGCGCGCTGGGCGAGGTGGATGGATTCTGGGATCTGTTCCGAACCACCAGCCGCGATCAGGCGCGTGGCAACGACGTCCCGGACGCGCACCTTGTGACTCTGATGAGACAGCATGGTGTGAGGCGGATCTATAGCCAAGACGCGGGGCTTCGCCGATTTGCTGACATCGAGGTCGTCGACCCGTTCACGTCGGCAACCGGCGGCGGACATCGGGGTCGCGCTTAGCTCGGGCTATGTCCACGCGGTTACGTCCGCGGCGGCAGTGCCGGGCCGGACCAGGTAGCCTCGCGCCATGGCGCTAATCGTCCTTGGCGGGGCTTTGGTGCCGTCGGCCTGACTCTGCTTACCGATTGGCGCCTCCTGGCGACCCGAACCTCCCAAGGACCCATCAGCAGGCGCCATCGAATTATTCGCGGGCGCTTAGCGTGGCGGGTAACCGGTGGCTTCATGTTCCTGTTCGGACTCTCAGCCTTGATCGGTGCTGTGGTGGGTCGGCCAGGCTAAAGGTGATGACCACCGTCTTCCAATCCAGCCGTGGGCCGAGTCGTTGGAGTTCAGTTCGGCTGACCGTCGAGATCTTCGAAACGAAGCCGGAGAACCGGGGTCATGGCTTTAGGCCGAACGACCAGCACGGTACGCACTCCCTTCCAGACCGAGACTGCCAAGTTCTGGCAGCTGGACACGCCGACGGCGATGTGGGACCGCGTGGCCGGGTTCGAGGCACACTCATGCAAAAGCGGTCGGAAACAGATCCCAACTGAGATCAGCGAAAGTCCAAACGCGGTTTCGTAGGTGTTGCCTCGAATCCCGCCGGGGCTCACACACCGCCGGGGCTACCAATTGGTTGCACATTGCTCGATTCCACCTCTTGACCCGGTCGCCTCGAATCCGGTTTGGATCGGTGGGCGCGCAGCGTCGCCCAGTAGTCAGACCATTAGGTTGTCGAGTGACAGCAGCCAGGCGTCAGCACTCAAGTCCTTGCGCCAGCGCGCGTCAGGGTCCTCCTCACGCAAGAATCCGCCGGTGCCACCTAGCTCTCGCAGTTCACTCGCGTAGCGCTTGACATCCTGACGGCGCGGCGAACGCTGCCGGCGGTACTCGACGGTCACGCTCTGATCGATCACGAACGGATCGAGTCCGCTCAACTCCCGGAGTCGCTGACCGAGCCGGATCCAGGTCATGCGTCGGACACCGGGATACGTTTGAGGCGTCTTCCGCTGGTGACTGTTGCCGCACCAGACGAGCAGTTTCAAATCCTGAGGTGACCTCGCGAGGAACGCTGTCAGGTTCCGGGCCTCCTCCGCGTCGCGCCAGTTCGCGAACTCGGCGCTTCGTGTTTCGCCACCATTCCACAGGCTGAAATTGCATTCGTAGGAGAGGAGATCCCAACCCAGCGCCAGCGCATCGCCGATTAGAGCGCGCATGTCGTCATGTGCCAAGTAGCCGAGGCCGATGCCTGGCACCCTGCGCGTCGCATTGGCTTCACTGGCAAAACCCTCATAAAGCGCCTCCATGGCAAGGTGGCGGACTCCAGCTTCGTGCGCCACGGCGAGGATGCGTCGCCCGATTGCCCTGGTTCGTGGGCTGTGCCGATCTCCGTCGTGGCACTCGTTGACGATGACGACCCGGGAGCGCTGGAACCCTATTTCAGCGAGCTCTTCGGGTGACCGCACGAGTTAAGTGGAGCGCGGCGCCAGACCGCTATGACATTTGGCCTGTCGTCTGAGTGTCAATCCGGTCGCGCGATGGGCCCATCGTTGCAGAATTGAGATCGTCCAACGGGCATCGAAGAAACGGTATAGCAGTTGTCGCCGCGAATCCCGCCGGGGCTACCAAACTCCGCGTCCCTGAAGTGCGCCCTGCATGCGCCCGGCGAGGCGGAGATCGCGGACTCGAATTCGGAAAAACTACTCTTGCTCCATGAGCACCACCGAGATCAGCGATGCGATGGCCCGAGCGATCGATTACCTCCGCGACCATCCGCATGAGGCCAAGTACACCGACAGCGCTGCCACTGCAGTCCTCGAAGAGAGCCTGCGTGTATCAGTGATCGGGCCCGACGGTGCAAACCTCACGACCGATATGCCTAGATCAATTGGCGGCAGGGGTGAGTCGCCTTCGCCTGGGTGGTTTCTCCGTGCGGCACAGGCGAGTTGCCTCGCGAGTTTGATCGGAATGGAAGCTGCCCGGGCCGGCGTGACCCTGAATCGAGTCGAGGTCATCGTCGACAGCGAATCGGATGACTACGGCATCTTGGGCATAGACGATTCCGTTTCTGCCGGTCCGCTCAGATCGAAAGCCAGGATCCGCGTTGA
>VBGJ01000188.1 GCA_005880445.1 Chloroflexota bacterium
AGCGCAAACTGCATCAGCGGTCCAACGATCACCGCGATGATCGAGAGCGCCGCGGCCGCCGCGACGAGGATGAGGACGCCATAGCCGCTGTCACGGCTGTTGCCCATGCGCGAGAAGAACAACGAGCGCCAGAAGACGCTCGCGAGCAGTCCTGCCATCGCCACCACCGTGCCCACGATCAGGATCAACCGCACGTCCTCGTTGTGGATGTGGCTCATCTCGTGCGCCAGCACACCTTCCAGCTCCTCGCGGTTCATCATGCGGAGCAAGCCGCTCGTCACCGTCACCGCGGCGGACTTGGGACTGAGCCCGGTGGCGAAGGCATTCGGTGACGGGTCGTCGATCACATAGACCTGAGGCATCGGCAGGCCGTCGCCGATGGCGAGCGTGGAGACGATGTCGTACAGCTGTGGATACTCCGCCTGCGTCACCGGCTTGGCACCCGACACCGCCAGAATCGTCGCTCGGCCGAACGTCAGCGCGTACAGCACGGCGAGAAGCGCGAGGATGCCTGCTATGGTCGCGCCGGTGATCGCGCCACTTGTGCTTCCGGCCAGCTGCCCGATGCCGTAGCCGGCGCCGACCCAGAACAGGAAGAAAAGGACGATGACCAGCACACTCTTGCGCCGATTGCGCGCGATCTGGTGGTACATGGGCTGACTATGCCACGACGGCGCAGGGACGAAACCGCGCCGAGGCTCGTCTACGCGGAGATCAGATCGGCGTGCCGCTCCCGGAAGGCGCGAATGGACGGCGCCAGCGTCTCGTCCAGCGTGGCCCGTCCCGCCACGGCTTCCGCCGTCTTCAGCCCATGGCCCGTGATGTACGCGACGACGGTCTCGTCACCGCCCCATCGCCCAGACCGTGCCAGTTTGCGCAGCACGGCCACCGTGACGCCTCCCGCCGTCTCCGCGAAGATGCCCTCCGACGCCGCGAGCAGCTCGATCCCCTCGACGATGTCGTCCTCCGAGACGCTCTCGACGACGCCACCGGTCTCGCGAGCGATGCGCAGCACGTCGGCGCCATCTGATGGATTGCCGATTGCGATCGACCGCGCGATGGTGTTCGGTCGTACCGGTGTGACGGTGTCGACGCCGCTCGCGAATGCGGCTGCCACCGGGCTGCAGCCCGCCGCTTGTGCCCCGGTGAAGCGCGGAACTCGCGACGCTCTGTCGACGAGGCCGAGCTCGATCAACTCTCCCGCAGCCTTGCGGTGCTTGACGAACTGGCATCCCGATGCCACCGGGACGATGATCTCGTCCGGCAGCCGCCAGCCGAGCTGCTCCGCCGTCTCGAACGTGAGCGTCTTGCTGCCCTCGCTGTAGAAGGGGCGCAGGTTGATGTTGCAGAACGCCCAGTCGACCGCGTCGACGAGCTCGCTGCACAGCCGGTTGACGTCGTCGTACGTGCCGTCGATGCGCACGAGTGTCGGTCGATAGATCGCCGTCCCGGCCACCTTGGCGGGCTCGAGATCCGCGGGGATGAGCACCACGGCGCGCAGCCCCGCGTGCGCCGCATACGCCGCGACCGCGTTGGCAAGGTTGCCGGTGCTTGCGCACGCGATCGTTGCGAATCCGTGCTGGTGCGCCCACGACACCGCGACGCTCACCACGCGGTCCTTGAACGACCCCGTTGGATTGAGCGTGTCGTTCTTCAGGTAGAGGCTGCGCAGGCCGAGCTCGCCACCGAGGTTGCGAGCCCTCACCAGCGGGGTGAAGCCCTCGCCGAGCGTCACCGGCTCGTCGCCATCGAGCTCGAGCGGCAGAAGTTCGCGGTACCGCCAGATCGATGCCGGGCCTGCCGCCACGGACTCGCGGGTGAGGTGGCGGGCGATCTGCGCGTAGTCGTAGCTCACCTCGAGCGGTCCAAAACATCGTTCGCACATGTTCACCGCGTCGACCGGCGTCTCGTGCCCACACGCACGACAGACCAAGCCGAGGATCCGCGACGGAGCGGGGGAGCCCCGTCCGAAACGCTCGAGCAGGCTGAGTGTGGACATGAAAAAACCTCCCGGATCGAGACCCGGGAGGCTT
>VBGJ01000189.1 GCA_005880445.1 Chloroflexota bacterium
CCTATACGGTGCGCCGCTGTCCTGGCCGGCGAGCGCTCCGTCGACGGACAGCGCGCCACCGCCCTTGATGAGAAGGGCTATCGCGAGGCCGAGCGCGAGCAGGTGGTACTCGAATCCCTCTCCCTTCTGGTTGCCCATCCAGTTCATGAAGAAGCCGACCTTGGAATGCACGAGCACGATCGCGCCGAGCATCACGCAACCGATTCCGAAGGCGGCGAGGCGCGTGAGGAAGCCGATGATGAGCAGCAGCCCTCCCCCGAGCTCGGCGGCCATCACCAGGATGGTGAGCACCGGCGGCATGCCCATCTTCGAGAAACCCTGGATCGTCGCGCCCGCCCCGAATCCGCCCCACCACCCGAGCACCTTCTGGGCTCCGTGTGCAACGAAGACCACGCCGAGCGCGAGTCGCATGAGCAGCGCGGCAACGTCATTGTCCGTGCGAAGGAATCGCATGTTCCCTCCTGTCCGGGAGGGATGATGCGCGCAGGCCGGAGAAAGTCGCAAGCAGGGACTTGCGAAGGATAGTTGCCTGCGGGCAGTCGATGGTAAGCTCCGCGCCCCGTTCGCCCCCCCGGAGTCCCCATGCGTCCGCTCATCCCGGCCCTGCTCGCGGTCGTCACCGCTACGCCTTTCGCTGCGAGATCCGCGTCGGATACGCCGAATCCGACCTCCGTGACCATCGCCGGCGATCTGCAGTCGGAGCTCGGCTGCCCCGGGGATTGGCAGCCCGATTGCGCGCTGACGCACCTGAAGTACGACTCGGAAGGAGACGTGTGGACGGGCACATTCAATGTTCCGGCGGGTAGCTGGCAGTACAAGGCCGCGCTCAACAATTCGTGGGCCGAGAACTACGGGGCGAACGCCAAGCCGAACGGCGACAACATCCACCTGAACCTCGCCGCGGCGACGAACGTCAAGTTCTATTACGACCATAAGACGCATTGGATCACCGACAACGTGAATTCGGTGATCGTGACGGCGCCCGGCAGTTACCAGATGGCGTTCGGCTGCTCAGGTGATTGGCAACCGACATGCCTGCGGTCGCTGCTCGAAGATCCCGACGGCGACGGCATCTACACGCTCACAGTGGCGCTGCCGGTTCGGAACTACGAAGTGAAGGCGGCAATCAACGAGAGCTGGGACGAGAACTACGGCGCCGGTGGCGTACGGAACGGGCCCAATATTCCCTTCACGGTCGGCTCGGACTGCCAGAAGACGTCGTTCACGTACGATTCCAGGTCCCACGTCCTCACGATAGGGGCTGCGAGCGCTGCGCCGCAGCCGGCGACCGTCACGATCGTGGGCAGTCTGCAGTCGGAGTTGGGCTGCTCGAGCGACTGGGATCCGGGGTGCGCGAGCGCGTCCACGAACACGAATCTCGCCTTCGACGCGACGGATGGCGTCTGGCAGCGGACGTTCAGCGTTCCCGCCGGAGGCTGGGAGTACAAGGCGGCGCTGAACGGTTCCTGGGACGAGAACTATGGCGCGAACGCGACGCTCGGCGGCGCGAACATCGGTCTGAATCTTCCGGCGCCGTCGGACGTGAAGTTCTACTACGACCACGGCACGCACTGGATAACGGACAACAAGAACAAGATCATCGCCGTGGCGCCGGGCAGCTTCCAGTCGGAACTCGGGTGTCCCGGCGACTGGGACCCTGGATGCCTGCGTTCGTGGCTCCAGGATCCGCACGGCGACGGGTTGTACTCGTTCTCCACGACCGCTCTGCACGCGGGAAGCTACGAAACGAAGGTCGCGATCAACGAGAGCTGGAACGAGAACTACGGCGAGGGCGGCGTTCCGGGCGGTCCGAACATCGCATTCACGGTCCCGCGGTCATGCCAGGAAATGTTCTTCCTCTACAACCCGGGCACGCACGTCCTCACCGTATCCGCCAGCGGCGCGCCGAAGGGAAATCTGAACAAGGCGCAGGCCCACTGGGTCACAGGCAATACGATCCTCTGGAACATCGGAAACCCCGGAGGAGACGTCAAGCTTCATTACAGCGGAAGCGGATCCCTGGTTCTCGGCAACGATGGCGTGAGCGGCGGAGCCGAGATCTTGCTGACGTATGATCCGGCCGGATTCGCCAGACTCCCACCGTCGGTTCAGGAGAACTATCCGCACCTCGCGAAGTTCTCGGCATTCAGGCTACCCGACAGCGCCGCGGCGGACGTCCCCGATGCGCTGAGGGGCCAGGTCGCTGTCTCCGCGAAGGGCGCGGACGGCGCGCTGCTCGACGCCACGTCACTGCAGATCCCCGGGGTGCTCGATGCTCTCTATACGTACAGCGGGTCCCTGGGCGCGACGTTCTCGGGCGGCGTGCCGACATTTCGGCTGTGGGCGCCCACGGCGCAATCCGTGAATCTGCATCTCTACGACTCGAGCACTTCCACGACGGAACAGCTTCTGCCCATGACCCCAGACACCGCTTCGGGCGTGTGGCAGATCATGGGCGACGCCAGCTGGTACGGAAAGTACTACCGGTATGAGGTCAAGGTGTTCACGCGGAGCACGGGTCGCGTCGAGAACAACCTGGTCACCGATCCGTATTCGGTCAGCCTGTCCCGCAACAGTGCGCGCACGCAGATCG
>VBGJ01000079.1 GCA_005880445.1 Chloroflexota bacterium
CCTGCGCCACCACGGCGTCGACGCGCCAAACGGCGACGACGACGCCGCGCGGACCGCGCGTCTTACCGCGCTGGCGTCGCTGTATCGGGACCACTCCAGCCCCGATCGCGCATTGCTCCACGAGGTGTGCGAGCTGTTCGTCGACCATGATGAGGCGATAGCGCGGTGGCGGTTCCACCACACACTGATGGCGGCGCGCGAGATCGGTACGCGGCACGGCACGGGAGGCAGCCTCGGGGTGGACTACCTTCGCTCCACGGTCGACCGGCGCTTCTTCCCGGAGCTATGGGAGGTGCGGGCGCTGTTGTGACCGTCGTGCTGCCCGAGATCATCGATCGCACGCTGTGTCAAAAGCTCGACCACGACGACCCGCTGGCGGCGCTTCGCGACCGGTTCGACGTCGATGACGACGTCATCTATCTCGACGGCAACTCGCTCGGCCGGGTGCCGCGCGCGACGCGCGCCCGCGTCGACGAGCTGGTCGGCCATGAATGGGCGCGCGGCCTCGTACGAGGCTGGACCGAGTCGGCGTGGATGGACTCGCCGCACCGCGTCGGCGCCAAGCTGGCGCTCCTCCTGGGTGCCGCCGAGGACGAGGTGCTCGTGACAGACAGCACGTCGGTGTGTCTCTTCAAGCTGCTCGGGGCAGCATTGCGCGCGCACCCAGAGCGCCCCGTGATCCTCACCGAGCACGACAACTTTCCAACCGATCTGTATGTCGCGGGCGGCGTGGCAGCACTGCTCGACGGCCGTGAAGTGTGCGCCGTGGCACGCAGCCAGCTGCACGATGCGCTGGACGACCGTGTCTGTGCGCTGCTGCTGACGCACGTCGACTTCCGCACCGGTGAGCAGCACGACATGCGCGCACTGACGAGCGCGGCGCATGACGCCGGCGCGCTCACGATCTGGGACCTCTCGCATTCCGCGGGTGCCGTGTGGCTCGATCTCCGCGCTGCCGGTGCCGACCTGGCCACAGGCTGTGGTTACAAGTATCTGAACGGCGGTCCCGGTGCGCCCGCGTACATGTTCGTCGCGAGGGCCCTGCAGGCGGAGCTGACAAATCCCATCCCCGGGTGGCTGGGACACGCATCGCCCTTCACCTTCGAAGAGGCCTATCGGCCCGCGCCGGGCATGCGCGGCTGGATGACCGGCTCACCACCTGTGCTGGCGATCGCGGCCCTCGAGCAAGCCGTCGACATCCTGCTCGCTGCCGACATGGCGCAGCTCGCGGAAAAGTCCGCGCGTCTCACCGAGCTGTTCATCCGGCTCAGCGACGCCCGCCTGGCGCGTTTCGGATTCGAGCTGGCCACACCGCGGGATGCGAGCCGTCGCGGCGCGCAGGTCTCGCTCCGGCACCATCTCGGCTATCCGATAGTGAGAGCACTCATTGCGCACAATGTGATCGCCGATTTTCGCGACCCCGATCTGTGCCGGTTTGGTCTGGCCCCGCTGTACACGCGATACGTCGACGTATGGGACGCCGTGGAGCGCATCGTCGACGTGATGGACGGCGCCACCTACGCGCGCCCGGAGTATGCGGAGCGCGGTTACATCACCTGACGCGAGCGGCGCGAGGACCACACCGCCCAGGCGGTGACCAGCAACAGGGTCCCGCCCACGATCCACCATCCGTAATGCGTGATGGTCTGGGCAACATCGACCGCGTGCTGGCCCGCGATCCAGCCCGCACCGACCCACAGTCCGACGTACATGAGCGTGCCGGCGAGATCCGCGAGGATGAAGATGATGAAGCGCATTCCCGCTTCTCCGGCGGCGAGATAGAACAGCGCGGACGGCACCGGTATGAACGGCGCGAACACGACGGTCCACACACCCCACCGTTTGAAGAAGCGTTCCCCACGGGCGAGCCGCCGCCGCCAGCGCGGATCGGTTCGCTCCAGGTAGTGGACGATCCCGCGTCCATAGCGGCGTCCCGCATAGAAGTAACACGGGTCGGTGATCATGGAGATCGGCACCGGTGCAAGCAGCGCGAGGATGAGCGGCGCCCGTCCGACGCTCGCAAATCCTCCGCTCGCGATCATCGCGACCGTGCTGCCGCGGATCAGGCTCAAGAGGATCGGATGCGTGCCCAGCAGGAGGGCATTGAGAGGCAGGCCGGCGTAGTAGTAGATCGAGTTCGCGATGATCGGCCCGACGATGAGCACGTCCTGCCAGCCGATGCGGCGTGGCGGCGTCGGTGGCGCGACCGCGGCGCCCACCGTCAGATCGTGTTCCATGGCCGCCATTGTCGTCTGCGCCGCCTCCGGTGCAGCGCGATACGGCGCCGAAGGCTCAGGCGACGTCGCGGATCTGAGGCTGCAGATCCCGTCTGACCGACGGTTGCGCTCGTCGTCGCGAGGCCAGGATGAGCGCGACAGCAACCAGGATCATGCCGCCGGCGACGACGGTGAGCCAGCTCACCCGTTCGCCCAGGACCGCGGCGCCGAGGATGACGGCGACCAGCGGGTTGACGTACGCATACGTCGATGCCGCCGTGGAGCTGACGTTGTGCAGCAACCAGATGTACGCGGAGTAGCCGACGAGCGCTCCGACAAGCACCAGGTAGCCGAAGGCCCACCAGGACGCGGGCGTGATGGCGGCGAGGTGTAGGTGTCCGAGCTCGCCTGCCGCGAGGCCCACAAGGAACAGAAGCGCTCCCCCCGCCAGCATCTCCATCGCCGTGGCGGTCAGTGCCTGACGGGGCATCGGCGCTCGCTGCGCATAGAGCGAGCCGAGGGCCCACAGGAGCGGGGATGCGGGCACCACGTACGTCTGCCACTCGGTCGGGGCGGCGCCGCCTGGGCGCAGAAGCAGGCTGACGCCGGCCAGACCGATGGCGATGCCGAGAGCCGCCGTCCAGCGGACCCTGAAACCACCGAAGAGCGGCGCAAACAGGGCCATCCACAGCGGAACCGTGGCCACGATGAGCGCCACCAGCCCGCTGCCCACGTACTGCTCGCCCCAGGTGACGATGCCGTTGCCGGCGAGCAGGAGACAGGCCCCGATGATCAGCGCCGACAGCCACTGGCGGCCGGTGATGTGCTCCCGCTTCGTTCCCGGTCGGCGCACGAATGCAAACAGGAGCGCGCCGGCGAGCATGAAGCGGACGCCGGCCATGAGAAACGGGGGCATGCTTTCGATCGCGATGCGGATCGTCAGATATGTCGACCCCCAGATCAGATACACAGCCGCGAACGCGATCACGACCGCGACCGGCGACGGGCGGGGGATGGACACGCGTTGCGACATTTGTTATACTACAAACCGTTGAACGTACCAACACGATATCACATTAGGGGAAAGCGGGCCAGCGACATCGCGGGCAGCATCGAGCGCGGCATCCGCGACGGTGGTCTGGGCCGCGGAACCCGTCTGCCCACGGTCCGCTCCCTCTCGAACCGGCTCGGCGTGAGCGCTGCGACGGTGGCGTCCGCGTATCGCGAGCTCCGCACCCGTGGGCTCGTCGTCGCCGCCGGGCGCCAGGGCACCACCGTGGCCGGCCACGGTCCGGTCGCGCCCCGGGGCCGGCCGTCGTTCCCGCCCGGCGTGCTCGATCTCTCGGGCGGCAATCCTGACCCAGCGCTGCTCCCCGATCTGGCGCCCCATCTGGGGCGGCTCGACACCGGCCACGTGCTGTACGGCACGGCCGCATCGGACCCGCGCCTCCTCGAGCTCGCCGCAGAGCGATTCGCCCGCGACGGCATCCCCTCCGACTTCCTCACGGTCGTGGGGGGCGCGCTCGACGGCGTGGAGCGCGTCCTCAGCGCGCATCTCCGCACCGGCGATCGCGTTGCCGTCGAGGATCCCTGCTATCCCGGGGTCACCGACCTGGTCCGCACGCTGGCACTCGTGCCGGTGCCGATGCGCGTCGACGATCTCGGTCCCACGCCCGCGACGCTGACGGCGGCGTTGCGGGCCGGCGCCGCCGCGTGCGTCGTGACTCCCCGTGCACAGAACCCGTTTGGCTGTGCGCTCGACCGCGTGCGTGCAGCAGAGTTGCGCTCCATCCTGCGCCGTTTTCCTGATGTGCTCGTGCTGGAGGACGACCATGCCTGCGACATCACAGAACGTCCCGGCGCGAGCCTTTGTGAGACGCCGCCGCGGCCCGGGCACTGGGCGCAGGTGCGCACGGTGTCCAAGTCGCTCGGCCCGGATCTCCGGCTTGCCGTCGTCGCGGGGGACGCCACCACGGTGGCGCGCGTCGAGGGCCGCCGGCTGATCGGCGCCGGCTGGGTCTCGCATCTGCTGCAGCAGCTCGTCGTCTCGCTTTGGAGCGATCCCAGCACCGATGAGCTGCTGGCGGCCGCCGCATCGACGTACTCGCGGCGGCGCGACGGCCTGCTCGCCGCGCTGGGTGCACGGGGGATCCCGGCCCACGGCCGTTCTGGCCTCAACGTCTGGATCCCGGTCGCGCATGAGGACGCGACCGTCGCGTCGCTCCAGGAACGCGGCTGGGGCGTGCTCGCCGGTGAGCGTTTCCGTATGGCCTCGGACCGCGCCATCCGCGTGACCACCACGACCCTGGAACCGAGCGCCGCGGAACGTTTTGCGTCCGACCTGCAAGCTGCGCTGACGCCGGCACCGTCCCGGCTCGGCTAGGGGAACCGTGACCGAGGCGGCGTCAGATCGCGACCGGGCTCGATCCTTCGGAAGCGTTGCGGAAGACTACGACCGCGCGCGTCCGACGTATCCAGGCGAGCTGATCGACGACCTGGTCGCGGGTGGCACACCCTCGGTGCTCGACATCGGATGCGGCACCGGCAAGGCAGCGGAGCTGTTCATCGCGCGGGGCTGCTCCGTCGTCGGTGTCGAGGCGGATCCACGGATGGCCGATGTGGCGCGGCGCAAGGGGATCGCGGTCGAGGTGAGCGACTTCGAGCGCTGGGACGCTCGAGACCGGCGCTTCGACCTCGTGGTGGCGGCGCAGGCGTGGCACTGGATGGACCCCGACGTGGCGCCTGCGAAGGCGGCGGATACGTTGTGGCCTGGCGGGCGCCTGGCGCTCTTCTGGAACATCGGGCGGCATGACCCTGACGTGCGCGCGGCGCTCACCATCGTGTACGAGCATGAGGCACCCACGCTCGCCGGCGCGACGTCGGCCCTGGGCATGCTTCCGGACGAGCGGGAAGGCCGGCTCGCCGAGCTCGCACGCAGCGGAAGATTCGAGGGACCGGAGTTGCGCGCATACACGTGGGACGCCTCCTACTCGCGCGACGCGTGGCTCGCGTTTCTGCGCACCCATAGCGACCACTTGCATCTTCCCGCCGAACAGCGCGAGTCGGTGCTGCGAGGAGTCGCCGGAGTCATCGACAGTCTCGGCGGCAGGCTGATCTTCCACTTCACGACCGTGCTGGTGCTGACCGCGCGCAGCGCATGAGCCGTACCATCGACGT
Organism: Chloroflexota bacterium; assembly: GCA_005880445.1. Lineage (GTDB taxonomy): Bacteria > Chloroflexota > Dormibacteria > Aeolococcales > Aeolococcaceae > CF-75. The sequence continues at coordinate 5,394 of VBGJ01000079.1, forward strand.
ATGGCAACAGGGATCGCACGGTTCACCTCGATGGATCCGGCGACAGAGCAGGAGATCGAGAGCTTCGATATCACCGACGATGCCGGGATCGACGCTGCGCTCGAGACAGCGTGGCACGCGTCGCGCGGTTGGCGACGCCGCACGTATGACGAACGCGGACGTGTGCTGCGCGAGGCGGCGAGACTGTTGCGGAGCGAGGTCGCGACACACGCCGCGACCATGACCGCCGAGATGGGCAAACCGATCCTCGAAGCGCGCGCCGAGGTGGAGAAGTGCGCGTTCGTGTGCGAATACTTCGCTGAACAGGCGGGGACCTTTCTCGCCGACGAGACCGCACCGAGTGACTCGCCCGCAAGCTTCGTCACCTTCGATCCGCTCGGCATCCTGCTCGCATGCATGCCCTGGAACTTCCCCTACTGGCAGGTCTTTCGATGCATCGCTCCCGCGCTGGCCGCCGGCAACTGCGTCGTGCTCAAGCACGCCAGCAACGTGACGCGTTGCGGGCTTCGCATCGAGGATGTGCTGCGTGAGGCCGGTGCGCCCGACGGCGTCTTCACCATGCTGGTGCTGCCGAGCGCCGAGGTCGCCAGACTGATCGCCGACCCTCGCATCGCCGCGGTCAGTCTCACCGGAAGCACCGGAGCAGGGCGCAGTGTCGCGGCGGCTGCCGGCGAACACGTGAAGAAGTGCGTGCTCGAGCTCGGGGGATCAGACGCGTTCATCGTGCTCGAGGACGCCGACGTCGACGCCGCCGCGGAGGTGGGTGCGCGTTCGCGATTTCAGAACGCCGGCCAGAGCTGCATCAGCGCCAAGCGCTTCATCGTGGTGGACTCCGTGGCCGACGAGTTCGAGGAGCGCCTCGTGGAACGGGCGCGTGCCATCCGCGTCGGCGATCCGACCGCCGAGGAGACGCAGATGGGTCCACTCGCGCGCGCGGACCTGCGGGAGAGCATCGAACGCCAGCTGCGCGAGTCGGTGGCGCGCGGTGCCCAACTGCGCACCGGCGGGACTCGCCCGCCGCGCAGCGGGTTCTTCCTCGAGCCCGCCGTGCTCACCCGCTGCGATGTCGGCATGCCTGCCTTCATCGAGGAGACGTTCGGCCCGCTCGCCGCGGTGACGCGAGTGCGTGACGAGGATGAGGCGGTCGAAGTGGCGAACCACAGCGAGTTCGGTCTCGGTGGCAACGTGTGGACGCGGGACACCGGCCGTGGCGTCCGGATGGCCCACCGGCTCGAGACCGGGGGCGTCTTCATCAATGGCATGACCCACTCGGATCCACGCCTGCCGTTTGGCGGCGTCCGCGGGTCGGGATATGGCCGCGAGCTGCACCGGTTCGGCATTCAGGAGTTCGTCGACATCAAAACGGTGTGGCTCCCGGCGGACTGATGGCAGCGTGGCCTCGCGCGCTGGTGGCTGTTGTGCTCGTGGCGCTCGCCACGGGATCGGCTGTGCTCACGTCGAGCCTGGCATCGACCACGGCGCGACCGACGCAGGTCGCCACAGCGGACAACGCGCCGGTGGTGCTGCCGTCGGCGCAGCTAGGCCCGACGGCGCCTGCGATCCAGCCGCCGCAGCTCACAGCGACGAGCAACGACCGCGTGAACGTTCCCATCGTGTACTACCACTACATCCGGGTCGACACGAATCCACGCGACACGCTGGGTCAACAGCTTTCCGTCTCGCCGCAGCAGTTTCAGGCGCAGATGGACTGGCTGCACCAGGCAGGCGTGCACCCGGTGACGCTTGCGCAGGTGTGGGCAGCGATCAATGGCGGCGCGGCACTGCCGTCGCGTCCCATCGTGCTCACCTTCGACGACGGGCACAGCGATTTCGCCACCCGCGCGGTGCCGGTCCTGCTGCGTGAAGGCTTCATCGCCACCAACTTCGTGGTGCCCGGATTTCTCGGACGGTCGTCATACATGACGTATCAGCAGGTGGTCGAGGTGTCGAATGATGGCATGGTGATCGGGGCGCACACCATGCACCACATCAACTTGAACGCCGTTTCGCTGCAGCTGGCGAAGATCGAGATCGACGCCTCGAAGTCGGTGCTCGAGGGGCTCACCGGCAGATCGGTCCTTGACTTTGCCTACCCATATGGCTACCACGATCCTGCTGTCGTCAGTCTCGTGGCACAGGACGGCTTCCGTGATGCGGTCGTGACGACGTGGGGCACGCAACAGTGCGCGAGCAATCGGTACACGCTGCATCGCATCGAGGTGGCAGGCTCCTACAACGTCTGGTCGTTCGCGCGCGCGGCCGGACTGCCGGTTCCGCCGCCGGGTTGGGCGGACTCCGGGTTGCCGCCCTCGCGCACCTCGTAGCCGCGGCATCGCAGCACCGGTAGGCGCGGATAGCGAGGAAAGCTCGGGTCGCGGTCGGAGCGCCCACAGCGCCAGAAGCTTGCTCGCGCCCCGCGCACGGTCCGGGCGTGGGCGCACGAGGCGCACAGACCAGGGTCGGCGAGTCGCTGGCTCATGGGACACAGCATGCTCGAGCCTCGGTCTCACCGCTAGCATCCCGTGCGTGGCAGCGCGGACTCAGCGTGTCGTGGCCTCGAACGGGTCGGCAACCGTTCGGGAATTGGTCGTCGAGGCCGCGGCGGCGATCAACCGGTCACGGTCGATTGACCACTGGCAGCCGTCGCTCGCGCGCTATGACGCCGAGGAGTTGATGTCGGAGGCGTTGGGCGAGCCGCTGACGCCGGAGGCGCGGCGGTCGCGACTCGCTGCGGCACAACGCCGCCGGTTCGCCACCATGGTCGCGCGCCGCATCGCTGGCGAGCCGGTCGCCCAGATCGCGGGACACTTCCTCTTCCGCGGTCTCGACCTGCGCGTGCGTCGAGGAGTCTTCGTACCACGCGTCTCGAGTGAGCTGCTCGCCGACGAGGCGATTCGCGCGGTGCGCCGGCGCCGAAACCGGCGCGTCGCCGTCGATGTAGCCACGGGCACCGGTCCAGTGGCGCTCGCCGTCGCGCACGAGGTCAAGGACGGCGATGTGTGGGGTGTCGACATCTCAGCCACGGCTATCGCGCTCTGCCGTGACAACGCGCGCCGGCTCGGGATTGGCAACGTGCACTTCCGAGTCAGTGACATGCTCGATGCGCTTCCATCCGACATGCGGGGCGCAGTCGACGTCATGACGATCCACCCGCCGTATGTGGCGCGCGGTGATCTGCGTATCCTGCCGCGCGAGATCCGCGATTTCGAACCGCTGCATTCGCTGACGGACGGTTCGGACGACGGGCTTGGGCTGGTACGCCGCCTGGCCGCCGATGCGCACGCGTGGCTGCGCCCAGGCGGCGTGCTGCTCGTGGAGATCGGCACGTACCTGTCACGCAAGACGCAGGCGACACTGCGACACGCGGGGCTCGCCGATGTGGCGTGGACGCGCGACGCGCTCGGGGTCACGCGGGTGATCTCGGGGCGCCGACCCCGCTGATCGCTGGCCGCCGATGAACGTGCTCCGTACACCCGACGAGCGCTTTGCGGCGCTGCCCGACTTCCCGTTCGCCGCGCGCTACGTCGACGCTGGGGGAATGCGCGTGCACCACATCGACGAGGGCCCGCGAGACGGCGAAGCCGTGCTCCTGCTGCACGGCGAGCCCACATGGTCGTTTCTCTGGCGACGCGTTGTTGATGAGTTGCTCCGGGCCCGCCTACGCGTCATCACCATCGACCTGGTTGGTTTCGGCAGGTCCGACAAGCCGGAGCGACGCGAGGAACACACGTACGCGCGGCACGTCGAGTGGATGCGCCGAGCGATCGAAGCCATCGGCGTGCGCGATGTCACCCTCGTCTGCCATGACTGGGGCGGTTTGATCGGGCTGCGCCTCGTCGCCGAGCACGGCGCTCTGTTCTCGCGCGTCGTGGCGACGAACACCGGGTTGCCCACCGGCGACATCGAGATGCCCGAGGCGTTCCGTCAATGGCAGCAGGCATCGCAGCGGATCCCGGAGTTTCCGGCGGGGCGCGTCGTGCAGGGCGGTACGCTCAGCGACCTGCCGGCCGACGTCGTCGCTGCATACGACGCGCCGTTTCCGGACGAGCGATACAAGGCTGGACCGCGCCAGATGCCTCTGCTGGTGCCCACGACACCGGATGACCCGGGCGCGGTGGCGAACCGCGCGGCATGGCAGCGACTGCGCGAATGGCGCCGACCGTTTCTCTGTGCGTTCAACTTCGTCCAGGAGGACCGCGGCGAAGAGCTGGGCCAGATCGTCGCCGAGTTCGTGGCGTCGACGCGCTAGCTGGTCTCGGCCAGGAGGGCCGCGCGGAGCTCGTCCCACACCCCGTCCAAGTGCTCGTGCGTCGCGCGCAGGCTGCCGAACGCAACGCGAATGACGTACCGACCGCGCAGGCGTGTGTGTGAAAGAAAGAACCGGCCGCGTGCGTTGACCGCCTCCAGCACGCGGGCATTGAGTGCGTCGAGATGTGACTCGTCGTCGATCCCCGGTGGGTGCGCGCGCAGGCACACCACGCTCAGCGGCACAGGAGCCATCAGCTCGAAGTCCTCACACTCATCAACGCGCGTGGCAAGCGTGGCGGCGAATGCGCGGTGTTCTCGTAGGGCAGCCGCCAGACCGTCGGCGCCGAAATGGCGCATCACCATCCACAATTTCAACGCGCGAAAACGCCGCCCCAGCGCCACGCCGTAGTCCATGAAGCTGGGCGCCGCCGGGTCGGCATCTTGCGCACTGGTCAGATACTCGGGGACGATCGAGAACGCGTCGCGCAGCACATCGGGCTGGCGAGTCCAGAGCACGCTGCAGTCGACGGGCGTGAACAGCCACTTGTGCGGATTGACGACGACGGAGTCCGCCAGTTCAGCCCCGTCGAGCACCCAGCGGAGCTCGGGGACGAGAGCGGCGCTGCCCGCGTATGCGGCGTCGACATGCAGCCAGAGGCGGTGCTGCGCACAGACAGCGGCGATCGTTGCCACCGGATCCACGCTCGTGCTCGACGTCGTACCGACCGTGGCGACCACCGCGACCGGCCGGTGGCCGGCCGCGATGTCCGTCTCGATCGCGGCTCGCAGCGCGGTGACGTCCATGCGGAACGCGTTGTCGACAGGGATGCGCCGGCATCCCTCCTGGCCGAAGCCGAGCACGATGCCCGCCTTCTCCACCGATGAGTGCGCCTCGCTGCTGGTGTAGTAACGAAGGCGAGGCAGATCGCGTCCCGTCATGCCGTGTTCACGGATGCGCAGATCGGACTGCGCCTGGCGGGCTGCGGCCAACGCGCACAACGTGCTGGTCGACGCGGTGTCGTTGATGAGGCCGAACAGTCCATCTGGGAGCCCGAGGAGCTGACGCAGCCAGTCGACCGCCACCTGCTCCAGCTCCGTCGCGGCGGGCGACGTGCGCCAGAGCATCGCGTTGGCGTTGAGCGTCGCCGCGAGCATCTCGCCGAGAATTCCGGGGGCCGAGGCGGTCGATGCGAAGTACGCCATGAAGCCGGGTGCCTGCCAGTGCGTGCTCGCTGGAATGAGCAGGCGATCGACGTCGGTCAGCACGGCGTCGAAGTCCTCGTGTGACTCAGGCGGTGCCGGCGGCAGTGACCCGCGAAGCGCGCCCGGCGCAACCCGGGGCAGCACGGGGCGGTCGCCGAGCGATCCCAGGTATGCCGCCATCCAGTCGACGGTCTGGTGGGCTGCGCGGCGGAACTCGTCGATGTCCATGTCGTGCATGGCCGCCGATGGTGCAGTACTGGACCGTCCACAGGTTCGCATGTCGCCTCGGTTCGCGAACTGCCGGGCCGGTTCCCGCGATGGGTAGACTGGCTCGGTGACCGAGGCGCTGTCGGTATCCGACCTGATGCACAAGCCGGCGGTGGTGGTGCGGGACGACATCACACTCGCCGCCGCGAGCAAGGTGCTCGACGAGAACAAGGTTGGTGCTGCGGCCGTGCTCGATGCGGCGGGCAAGCTGACCGGCATGGTCAGCGAGCGCGATCTGCTGCGCTCGGTGGGTCATGGCATCGACCCGTCGAGCATGAGCGTCGCCGAGGTGATGACGCGCGACCCGTTCACCCTCGATGTGGCCGACTCGGTTGCCAAGGCGCTCGAGATCTTCCGCGGCCATCGCTTTCGTCACCTGCCGGTGCTGGCGGATGGCAGCGTGGCCGGCGTTCTCTCGATACGGCACGTCGTGCGGGTGGCGCACATCGAGGAGGTCCTGCCTGCGGGCTCGGCGCCTGGAGAACTGGCGCCGCGCGGCCTCGAGGGCGTGGCCGTGGCGGAGACGTCGGTGGGGGATGTGCGCGGCGAGGAGGGGTTCTTTCACTACCGGGGGTACAACGCGACGGAGCTGGCGCGCCGCTGTTCGTTCGAGCAGGTCTGGTACCTGCTCGTCGAGGGCAAGCTTCCCGATGAGGGCGAGCTTGCGGAGTTCAAAGCGCGCACCATCGCAGCGCGCAAACTGCCGGAGGGCATCGCCGATCTGCTGCGCACCATCGCGGCGCTACCGAAGTACACGCCGCTCTCCGCGTTGCGCTCGGCGGTGTCCGCCACCGCCGCGGCGCTGGGCCCGCAGCCCACACTTGACCTGAGCCCGGAGCAGGTTCGCGCCGACTGCCTGCGGATGGCTGCATTGGTACCGATCCTGCTGATGCGCCTGCACCGCCACCATCAGGGGCGGCCATCAGTTGAGCCAGATCCGCAGCTCGGCTATGCGGCGGCATTTCTGCAGATGCTCAACGGAGAGCGGCCTGCGGATCGCGCCGCGCGCGCGCTCGAGCAGTACCTGATCCTCACCATGGATCACGGGTTCAACTCGTCGACGTTCACGGCGCGCGTGATCACGTCGACGGGCTCGGACATCGGCTCGGCGTTGACCGGGGCGATCGGCGCGCTGGCAGGGCCGCTGCATGGCGGCGCTCCGTCGCGTGCTCTGGCGATGCTGGACGCCATCGGGTCGCCTGACCGTGCCGAGGCGTATCTACGCGCGGAGATCCAGGCGGGGCAGCGGCTGATGGGTTTCGGCCATCGCGTGTACAAGACCGACGACCCGCGGTCCACGCTGCTGCGCGAGGTGGCCACCGACCTGGGCGGTGAGCAGGCGCAGTTCGCGCAGCACGTCGAGCGCACGGCGCTGCGCGTGCTGGAAGAGTTGAAGCCAGGGCGTCGGCTCAACACCAACGTCGAGTTCTACGCAGGCGTCGTGATGAACAGCGTGGGCGTGCCGCGAAACATGTTCACGCCAACGTTTGCCTGCAGCCGGACGGTCGGCTGGACCGCCGCGATCGCAGAACAGGCGGCGAACAACCGGCTGATTCGACCGTCGGCGCTGTACGTCGGTCCCGCGCCGCCGCGGCCGCTTCCTGAGGGGTACGGGGCGGTGTTCCGTTACGGTGCCGCTACCCGGCTGCGGCGAGCCGCCTGACGGCCGTCCGCGATACTCGGGTCATGTTTCTCGGTCTCATCTCCCCGCTCATCGAGCGGATCCGTTCGGGGCTGGCATACGGCCAGGTGCGCTTCGCGAGGCGTGACGGTGAGGGCGGTCAGGGATTGGTCGAATACTCCCTGATCCTCGTCCTCGTGGCGATCGTCGTGATCGTCATCCTCAGCGTGGTCGGCGCCCAGGTCAACAACGTCTTCTCGAACGTCAGCAACGGGCTCAACACGTAGCTGTACCTCGGGGCGGGATCGGGGGAGGCAAGGCGTGGATGCCGGCCAAGCAGCCGCGCGTGTGGCGCGGTACAGTGAGCACGCCGATTGCGTAACGACCGGCGCTTGCCGGTGACGCATGCGGTGGTGCTAGGAGGTGTGCGGTGGGGACACCACGAGAGGTTTTCGATCGGGGTCACGATCTGTTCAACAGGCACGACGTCGACGGGCTGATGGATCTCTATGCCGACAATGCGGAGCTCAAGGGCCCCGGCGGCATGACGTTCAAAGGCAAGGATGCGATCGCCCAGTTCGCCCGAGGCTGGATCCAGGGCTTTCCCGACTGCCTGACCACGTCGACCAACGTGATCGAGGCGGGTTCGACGATCGTCGAGGAAGGCGTCTTCACCGGGACGCACACCGGCGTGTTCCCGACGCCGATGGGGGACATCCCGCCGACGGGCAAGAGGGTGGAGGGCGAGTACGTCGACGTCTACGACATCCGGGACGGGAAGGTCGTCTCGGACCGGCTCACCTTCGACCGGATGCAGTTGATGGAGCAGCTGGGGCTCGTGCCACAGCCGGCGGGAGCAGCGTAGTCCGTTCGGATTGACCGATAGCATGTCGCGCGGTGCGGGCGGATTAGCGTCCGCGCCGTGTCGATGTGCGAATGCGGTGGTGTGGCGCGGACATGAGTGACGCGGACGCGCAGATCGTTTCCTGAGCGATTGCGCGACGAGATGTAGGGACGATACGGCGCTTAGAAGCGGTGCCCTCGGCTGTCGCTCAGTACCGCATGTCAGACTTCAACCGTGATTCGGCGCTTGATATCGCTTCCGCTGATCTGGGTAGCGATCGGGCTGATCGTCGCCGCCACGCACCAATTCTTCGATCACCTTGGCAGTATCGGCGGGGTTCTGTCGGCGATCCTGGCGGTCCTGCTCTGGCCGCTGGTTCTCCTTGGCGTGCATATCGCGATTGGCATCTGAGTAGA
>VBGJ01000205.1 GCA_005880445.1 Chloroflexota bacterium
GCAGCTGCGTCAGCGTCGCGGGAAACGATGCACGCGGCGCCGGGAGCACGAACAGGACGTCGGAACTCTCGACGCTTACCTTCACGCCCTGCAGCAGAGCCGCCAGGGCGTGATCGGTCGCATAGGCCGATCGCACGAAGACCACCGTCGCGGTGACGTCCGAAGCTGTGATGGGACGACCGTCCGACCATCGCTGATTCGGCGACAGCACCATCCGATACGTGAGCCCGTCGCGACTCACGGTGTACGACTCGGCGAGATCGGGCCGCGGATATGCCGAGCTGTCGAGACGCAACAGGCTGCGATAGAGCAGCTGCCCGACGTCGTGCACGGCGGGATCGCCCGCACCGATCAGCGGGTTGAGCGACAGCGGCGTCTGCGCCTCGACGAGTCCCTCACGAAAGTCCGGCCCGCCGATGAATCCTTCCTTCAGGGCGAGCGCAACGCCGAGCGATGCCGCGGCGACGACCACGAGCGCAGCGACCGCTCCGATCTCGAGGCGCCGGCGCCGGCGCGTTCGGCCTACTTGCTGACGTACGTCGACAGGACGGAGGTGACCACGAACAGCACGATCATGGCCGCGGAGAAGCGCAGCAGACCCGCCTCGAGCCCGCGCCTGCGGCGGTACCCGCCGCCCATGTCGCCACCACCGCCGATGGTCCCGCCGAGACCGGTCGCCTTCGGGGTCTGGAGCAGGATGCCAAGGATCGCCAGGAGTCCGAACCCGACCTGGGCCACGGCCAGCGCCGCCTTCACGCAAACGTGCCTCCTACGGCAAACACGCTGGCCAGTATAGGCAGCGACCGGCGAAGGCCACGCAGGTTCGTCGCCTTGGCATCATATACCAGTTTGTGATAGTGTGGCAGCACTATGCCGATCCTGTGTATATCGCGGCGTCGATGGCGTCGTTACGCCGCGTTCGTCGCGGTTGCCGTGGTCTTCACCACGCCGCTCTCAGCGTGCGACGTCGCCGCCGGCGTCATCGCATCGACGGCACCACCTTCGGCGCCACTGCTCCCGCCGGCGCCGTCGGTGCAGGTGGGCGCCGACACCGTCAGCCTGCTCCGCAGCGGTGCGCCCACCTTTCATGAGCTCCGCGCGCTCATCGACACAGCACACGCCAGCGTCCACGTCGAGGTCTACGAGTTCGGCCAGACGTCTCTGGCGGATGCACTGATCGCCGCCCATCGGCGAGGTGTGGCGGTCACGGTCATCGACGATCCGTCGGAGCCCCACACCGCCGTCATCACGGTGCGGCTGCGCGAGGCCGGCGTCGACGTGGCCGACTATCCCGTGCGCAAGCTGATGATCGATCACGTCAAGCTGCTGGTTGTCGACGGCACTGTTGCGGTCGTGGGTGGCATCAACTGGGGCCGAGATCTCGTCACCTGCGGCCGCGCCGTTGCGGTTCCCGATCCGCTGCTCGACCCCGCCATCCTGGTGGCGTCAACGCTCCCGGCAACGGAGATCCGCCCGCTCGCGCTGGCGGTCATCGAGTCAGCCCACGCGTCACTCGACCTCGAGCTCTTCGTGCTCACGGACACGGGGATCGTGCACGCGCTCGAGGCGGCGCAGCGGCGCGGCGTCGCGATCCACGTGCTCCTCGATCCGTCCCAACCCTCGAGCGACCCATCCTTCCACGCGCTGCGCAGCGCCGGCGTCGCCGTGCGCCTGTACCGCAGCCATGGCGAGCTGCTGCACGCAAAGGCCATAGTCGCCGACGCCCGAGCAGTCCTCTTCGGCAGCGCCAACTGGTCCGGTGGCGGCTTCGCCAGGAACCACGAGCTGGACATCGAGATCGTCGACTCCCCCGCCGTGGCCGCCGCGATGCTCGCCCAGATGGCCCTCGACTGGCGCGCCAGCGCATGACGCGGAAACTTGACTTCCCAACGGATCACGATATATCGTGATGGCACGCAACAGCACGCCGGGCACATCCGGCGGAACATCTCGAGGAACCCCGACATGCCACGACATCAAGCTCCAGCGCACGACCCGTGGGACCCCTTCCGCCGGCAGGCGGCCCAACACCTCCACCGCCTCGCCCACGCCGCCGGCCGCAGGCACCGCCGGGGTTGGCCGCCGCTCGACCAGGCCGACTTCGCGCGCTTTTCGGGCCGGGGCGGCGGCCACGGATGGGGGCCGCGAGGCGGTCGCGCCGCGCGCGGTGACATCCGCGCCGCCATCCTGGTGCTGCTCAGCGAGCAGCCCTCCCATGGCTACCAGATCATCCAGGAGGTGGAAGCCCGCAGCGGCGGCACCTGGCGCGTCAGCCCCGGGTCCGTCTACCCGACGCTCCAGCAACTCGAGGACGA
>VBGJ01000206.1 GCA_005880445.1 Chloroflexota bacterium
CTTACAGATTCCTTGCTCTTTTGTCGAACGAAATCGACTTTTTCTGCGTTAGAGGCCAACAGAATGGTTCCCGGTTGCTTAAATGTCCGGCATCAAAGTGCCTGAAGGAAGAATGGCCGTCCGCCGCCGCAAACAGCGCGGCCAGTCGCTGGTGGAGTTCGCCATCTCATCGACGGTGCTGCTTCTCCTCGCCATGGGCCTGATCGACCTCTCGCGCGCCTTCTACTTCTCCGTCGCCATGCAGGGAGCTGCACGCGAGGGCGCGCGTCACGCGGCCTGGTACAGCACCAACTTGAGGACGAACAACTTCCTCCAGGACTCCGAGATCCAGGACACCGTCAGGCAAGCCCTGAGCGGCGCCGGCTTCAACGCGAGCCAGGTGACCTTCATCGGGACCAACGGATGCCTGACCCCCAGTGATAGCAACTCATCGGGTGACAAGCCCTATCCACAGTCTGCCTATCCGCCAACTCCGCAGACAATCTATGCGTACGCCTGCTACACCACACCCGGCGGTGCTCAGTACGGGACCCTCGCGTCCGCCCCGCAGGACAACTCGTGGCGCCTGGGTGACATCAACGTGATGTTGCTGATGAAGTTCCAGCTCATCACACCTTTCATCCAGGGCATATTCGGCAACAGCATCAACATCGCCTACAACGAACACTTCACGATCCAGGGCAAACCATGAAAGAAACAGTCTCCTCATACACGCGCAGCCAGCGCTCACAGGGGCTGACCGAGTTCGCCATCATCGCGCCGATCATCCTGCTGCTCACGTTCGGGATCATCGACTTTGGCCGCGCGTTGTACCTGTACATCACGCTGCAGCAGGCAGCCAACGAAGGCGCGCGAGTCGCCGTGCGAGCGTCTGACTTCATCGACGCCAACGGCGTCGGATGCTCCCCTCCGGGCTACGTCCACTGCTGGCCGACCGACTCAGATGTCGCCAATGCGATCCAGGGCCACGCCGTGATCATGAACCTGGCCAACAACCCAGCCTGCCCGAACGGTCCCCTGCCCAACAACGGCACCCCGGTCGGCTCACCCCAGCTCCCGGCTGCTAATACCGGGTGGATCTTCATCACCGACCCGAGCGCTGACGGCAACGGCAAACCTAACGGCCCCCGTGGAGGACTCGGCTCCTACCCCTCACCCAACCTCGGCGGCGGCTGCAACGACATCACTCCGGCCGTGGGCAACGAGCCGATCAAGGTGACGCTCTGGTACACGTTCCGGCCGGTCACACCGATCATCCAGCAAGTTGTCGGAAACAACATCGTCATCACCGCATATGCGATCTACCGTGCCGAGTACTCGAACTAACCCTTCGCGCCGAAGCCTGCAGGAGGGTCAGGCGATCGTGCTGATCGCCCTTTTGATCCTGGTGCTGTTCGGGATGCTGGGCCTCTCTGTCGACTCGGGACGCGCCTACGTGGACCGGCTACGAGAACGACCTCCGCATCTACTCAGGCATTCCTGCCAGCACTCATACAAACGGCACGACCGGCGTCCCCCCCAACAACTTCCTGCCGTGGGACCAGTGGGACTACACCTTTCCGGGCGGATATTCGCTGAAGATCGTCGCCACGAACACCCAGTTCAACGGATATCAGTTCTCGTACACGACGAATCACAGCCTGCCGCTGGCGTTCATCCAGATCTTTGGTGGCTCCCCCACGGTCGGCGTCGGGGCTACCGCCACCTCGATCGTCGGCAACCAGAGGCAGACGCCGGCGATCTTGACGCTCAGCCCGACCGGCTGCTCGCTGACCATGAATGGTGGCGGCACGCTGACGGTCCTGGGCGACGTGTACGCGAACGGGCAAGCATGCGTCAACACCAACCTGCACGAGGCCGGGAACTGCTACGGGGCGGCCGGCTCGACCTGCAGCACAGCCGAATACTGGTGCTACAACTCCACCCCGGGATTCACGCCTTATGACCCGCGAACCAACGGTGGATCCTGCAATTCAGGAGACGTGGTCGGCATCCCGGTCGTGCCTGCCCCCACCCTTCCCGACCCCGGATACACGGCCCCCTCGGTCGGGTTCTACAACACTGTGCAGTCATTCAACCTGGACAACCGGGGCACCTACACCGAGATGCAGCCGGGATCGTACGGGGCGTTTCACCTGAGCGGAGCTTCACCGGCAAAATGCGCCTTCCTGGACGCCGGGGTGTACCAGTGGACGGGCGGCTACACGTCGGACGCGACCAACAGCCTCCTGTCGAACGAGCTCAAGGCGCCGAACGAGGAGTACATCCTCCCATCGAACCCGACCATCGGTCCCGGCACGACGAGCCAGGCCAACCCCCAGTTCTGGAACCTGAACGGCGCGAACTGCGCCGGCAACTTCACGCTGGCCGTGAACATCGCCTCCGGCTACGGCATCAAGCACGGCGGGCTCGGGGTCGGCAACTGGGGCGTCGAGCTGACCTCCGTCCGGTACGACCAGTTCTTGGACAACACAAGCAAGTTCACGCCCAACCCATGCCTTGGGGCGCCAGGCTGCCGCCGCGAGAGCGCGCCGTCAGCGTGCCAGGTGGCGGCCACGGTCGACCCTCCGATCAAGGACCAGGTGATCGATGTGAGCATCACCCAGAACGCACCCGGAGCGCAGTACTACAACGTCTACCTGAACCCGAACGGGTGTGACGGCAACCCGAACAACTTCTCTTTCATCAACCGCTTCAACGCCCCCGGCTTCAGCGGCGGCAGCCCGGTAGGGCCATATCCCAACGGCGGTGCGGGAGCGGTGCTGAGCGGCGGAACAGGCGGTTGGCCATGCGGCTCGGCCGGCCACACGATCTGCTCGGTCACCGCGAGCACGCTACTTCCAAACAAGGTGTGCTACGCCCAGGTGCGGACCCAAAACTGCCAGCCCCCCGACGACGAAGCTGCGCCACAGTGCTTCAGCAGCTGCACACCACCGCCGACGACCCTGTCCCAGGAAAACGCGGACATGCAGCTCCAATACCCGCCGAACACCGGAGGCGATGTGGCAAACGAGAACTACTGCCAGGCGCCTGCCGCGGCCGGCACGGGTGACCCTAACGCACCGTGCGCGAACGCGAAGATCACGCCAGGGGCCGTTCAGTTCTACTTCACCGCAGGCTCCTGCATGTCACAGAACGCGCAGGGCGCCACATATGTGTACAGCGGGGAGCAGTACAACTGGATCGTCATCTACGAAGCGGGCGGAGTGCCCGTCACGTGCAACAACACCCTGGACGGTGGGGCCGGGACTCAGTACATCGGCACGATCTACACCCCGGCGGCCTACTGGAAGATCACCGGCGGCGATCGCGCACCCCTGGCCGGCCAGGTCATCGCCTGGTCAGCCACGGTCGCGGGCGGCGCCCAGGTCGGTGTGGACTTCAACCCGAACTACGCGCCGGCGCCTCCCGCGGCGCGATTGATCAACTGACCTCGCCGCGCCGCGCCTCGTAACCGAGCGCGCGCAGCGCCTCGTCGATCCACTCGAGGGCCATCTGTTTTGTGTTGGGCCAGGTTTCGGGTGACGAGTCGGGCATCCCGGTGTCGATGACGACCCGTCCGGCGACCCTCAGCAAGCGGCGCACGAGTGGCGCCGCGTCCGGCACTTTGAGCTCGAGTCCATCGAGCGCACGGGTGAGCAGGAAGCACACGGCATTGAACGTCTCGGCGTCGATTGCCTTACTATTCGCCAACTGTTCGGCGAGCTCGGCCCTCAGATCGGTGGGGTCCATACGCCGGGCTATTATTCAACTAGGGCTTGGGTATGGATCTAACC
>VBGJ01000207.1 GCA_005880445.1 Chloroflexota bacterium
CGCGCTTCTGGCGCGCGTACAGCAAGCGTGGCTGCAGGATCTCGACGTCGTCGACATCGGGCACGCTGGTCGCGACCTCATAGCCGAAGTCGGGATCCTGCTCCCACTCGATGGTGCCCTCGGCGATCGCCTTCACCAGCGCGCTCGAGTACGGGATGGTGACCTTCTTGCTGCGGTCGTCGGTGTCTGGTCCGCCGACCCGTCCGGTGTTGAGCAGGTACACGCGGAAATTGCACGAATCCAATAGTTCCAGGAATCGATTGCCCTGCTGCGAGTGCAGCAGCGGGAAGAACGGGTTCGTGCCCGGGACGCGCAGGAACTTGCCCTCCTCCTCCTTACCGCCGGCGCTGGTTCCCTGCGTCTCGCCGAGCATGAAATACAGCGCCGCCTGCTCACGGCTCAACCGCGCGATGCCGGGGATGATGTTCTCGTTGCGGTTGAGGATGAGCAGGTGGTCGACCGCCTTCACCTCACGCGCGTCCTTGTGCCAGCCGAGCGCCTCCATGCGGAACACGGCGCGCCCGTTGGGCGTGTACGACGTGTCGAAGAAGTCGATGCGCCCATGCGTGTCCTGCGACACGTTCTCCAGGTACGCCTCCGGCTTGCAGACCGCCCCGTGAATGGTCGGCTCGAGCTTGGCATCGAGTCCGAACGTCTTGGCGAAGCAGCCGTTCTCGGTGGCGACGACGCGACCACCGGGATACAGCGCGACGAAGTCGTCCTGCACCGGCTTGCTGTCGTTCTGCCGCGTGAACGTCGTGGTGGTCTTGCCGGTGCCGGACAGCCCGATGATCAGCATCGCCTGCTCGCCGCGCCGCGTCGGCACCACCTTGCACCCCGCGTGCAGCGAGAGTCCGCCGCGCTCGTAGGTGAGCTGGTTCCACATTCGCAGGCCGCCCTTCTTCGACTCGCCGAAGTAGTCGCTGTTGAGCACGCGGGTGATGCCGGCGTCGAGATCGACAGCGATCACCCGGTCACCGGGAAAGCCGGGCGCGGTCAGGTTCGGCGTGTAGATCACCGTCAGCGTGGGCGTGAAATCGGGCCCGGGCGTCTCCGCGTCGAAGTACAGCCAGCGCTGCATGCCGGCGATGTTGGCGTTGGCGCCCTCGATGTACAGTCGCGCCGCCACGCGATATTCGGGATCGTTGCCGATGTAGCCGTC
Source organism: Chloroflexota bacterium (assembly GCA_005880445.1). GTDB lineage: Bacteria > Chloroflexota > Dormibacteria > Aeolococcales > Aeolococcaceae > CF-75. The sequence goes on from VBGJ01000207.1 coordinate 1,163, forward strand.
GATGACGAGCATGTCCTGACCGCGGATGTACTCGTTCTGCATCTCCGCGATGCGCGCGCCCTCGGCGCGGCTCAGGGTCTGGTCCGAGTGCTCCTCGGGGCGATCGGTGATGACGTACGTGCTCGCCTTGCTGCGCGATACGACCTGGGTCTGGACGTTGTAGTTGTCGAATTCCGTGTGTTTCGCGTTGGGCATTCGCGACGTCAGCTCGCGAAGCTCGGCCGGCGCCGGGTTCCAACGGATGCCGCGAGCCTCCGGGAGTGTGGCCGGATGGGCCTTGACGACGTCGGTCATAACCTCCACCTCCTGGCCTCACGACCCTCCAGCGCGCGGTGCGCGAACGTCAAAGCCAGGCCTTGAACTCGGGCGAGCATATCAGAGGAGGCGTCGCGCAGGCGTCGGCTCGCCGGGACGATGTAGG
>VBGJ01000190.1 GCA_005880445.1 Chloroflexota bacterium
GTGAACGGCATCGTCGGTGTGGGTCATACGCATCTCCCCGTGTACCTCGTCGGGTTCCAACCGCGCGCCGGAGGTGGGCCGTGGAGGCTCGTCAGCGGCTCCGCCGAGCCGAGTGGAGCCGAGATCGTGGTGGATCGGGGTTTCGCAAGCATCACGAATGTCGCGGTCGGTGGCAGCATCAACCTCTTCGGGCACGCGCTTCGCGTCGTCGGCATCTCGGGCGACACGAATGCGGCCGGCGACTTCTTCTTGTTCACGCCAATCGATCTGGCGCAGATGGTCGCTGGAACCCAGACGGTGAGCTACGGCCTGGTGTATCTCGACGGCGCCGTGCCGTCGGCTGATGTCGCTGCGGCCATCAATCGCATTCCTGGGCTGGAAGCGCTGCCTCGTGCCACCGTCGCCGGCAATGACCAGGCGACGATCGCGTCAAGCTTCGGGCAGCCCGTGGAGATTCTGGTGGTGGTTGCGCTCGTCGCCGGCGTCCTGATCGCAGGCATCGTGCTGTACACGGCCACGGTCGAACACGCGCGCGACTTCGCGGTGTTGAAGGCAATCGGAGCCGGCAGGCTTGTGCTCTACGGCAGCGCGCTCATGCAGTCACTGGTCCTCTCTGTCTGTGGCGTGCTGCTCGGCTGGGGTCTTGCCGCAGCCCTCGCCGCCGCACTTGACACGTGGTACCCGGTCATCGCGTCCAATCTCGACTTCGACCTCGTGGCCAAGCTGGCGGGAATCATCGTCGCCGTGAATCTTCTTGCGAGCCTGCTGCCGGTGCGCTACGTGCGGCGCATCGATCCGCAAGAGGTGTTCAAGGCGTGAGCGTCATCGAGGCCCGCGATCTGACGAAGCAGTTCGGCTCCGGCGATTCGATGGTGGCAGCTGTGACCGGCGTGAGTCTTTCTGTCAACGCTGGCGAGATCCTGCTGCTGCTCGGTCCGTCCGGTTCTGGCAAGACGACGCTGGTCTCCATGCTCGGAGGTCTCCTGTCACCGACGCGCGGCACGGTCCAGATAGAAGGTGTTGGGCCCCTGTACAAAACCAAAGACGTGGCCGAGATTCGGTTGCGTCGCATCGGGTTCGTCTTCCAGACGTTCAACCTGCTGCCTGCGTTGAGTGCATTGGAGAACGTCGCGCTCCCGCTGCGTCTGTTGGGCGTGCGGCGCGCCGTGGCCGCGGAGCGTGCGACCGCTCTGCTGCGGTCCCTCGGGCTCGCGCGCCGGAGCGATGCGCTGCCGGGCGTTCTCAGTGGCGGTGAGAAACAGCGAGTGAGCCTCGCTCGAGCGCTGGTCGCAGAGCCTCGCGTGGTGCTCGCCGATGAGCCGACCGCGAGCCTCGACACCCATACCGGCAGGGAGGCGATGGAGCTGCTTCGCACGTCGGTGCATCACGGTGGGCTTGGGTGTGTGGTTGTCACGCACGACACCCGCCTGCTCGACCTGGCCGACCGGGTCATGCGGATCGAAGATGGCCGGATCGTGAACGGCGGCCCTTCCAAAGCCGCGTGATCAGATCCGTCAGGCGGTATCGCGTTGGCGGGACTGGATGAGTCGAGCCAGCGTCTCGAGCTCCCCCATGTGCATCCGGATGTGACCGCCGCAGGGCCGAATCAGCAACTGCCACGCTTGGGCGCCGTCGAGATGCTTCACCTCCTCCCACGCGGCGGGAGTGCTGTAGCGTGCGTGTGCCTGATTCGCCATCCGCACATCGATGGTGCGTTCCAAGTCTGCGTCAACAAGGTCCGCCATCCACTGGTCGATCCCATCGCGAAGCGCGTGAGCGTACTCGACAACGTCACCTGGGACCACCGTCGCGGCGACCTCGTCGGCTTCGACGTCGGTCAGCCCTGCACCGTGCCCCATCTCGTAGCGCAGCTTCTCGCGCCACGGCGACTCGGCGGCGACTTCGGGCTCATCTCGCACGCAGGTATTGACGCCCCAATCGATGATCCGCGCACAGTGCCACACGATGAATCCGGGAAGCGACGTTGCCGGTGAGGCGCGCTCGAGCCACACCGGTTCGACCGAGCCAGCGTGCTCTGCAACCAGGTCACACGCTCCGCGAAGCTGCACCCGCAGCACGTCCACAGCGTTCATCGTGCCGGATAGACTAGCGCACCGGTTGGGCGACCGGATGGGGTCGCGGCTGCAGGGCGCGTAGCGGATGCGCCTCGCGACTCGGCAGCGTGAACATGGCCTCGATCATGAACACGTGGCGCAACAGGAAGAACGCCCACCACGAGAGGACGAAGGGCAGCGGGCGGAGACGTCGATAATAGAAACAGAGTGCCACCAGCAGGGCGATGATGAGCGCCTGTGTGACCACCGGTACCATCAGCGCAAGGAGTAATGCGCTTCGGTACGCCGGCACCAGCAGCGACAGGGTGAGAATGTACACCGCGAGCAAGAGATGCGTGAACGCCTGCGCTCGCCATGCCTGCACTCGGGTCAACGTGAACCAGGTACGTGGACCCGCGAGGCCTGCATGAAAGAAGGCGTGACGCGCAAAGACGTGTACCAATGCGCGATTCCAGCGAAGCCGTTGCTCGCGAAACTCGAGCAGCGTCGGCGGCACGTCCTCGTAGATGCGGATCTGTGGGTCGAGGATGACCCGATACCCGAGCCGGCCGAACGTCATCGTGAGATCGGCGTCCTCGCCGTTCATCCCGTCGACGATTCCTCCCACCTGCCGCGCGACCGATCGGCGGAATGCCACATAGGTGCCAGGAACGCAGCCGATTCCGTCGACCGCCTGCAACGTACGCCGGCCGAAGCCGAACCCCCATAGGCACTCGAGCTCGCGCATGCGGTGGAACCAGGTCCGAC
>VBGJ01000080.1 GCA_005880445.1 Chloroflexota bacterium
GGGTCTGACGCGGATCTGCGCGTTCGCCGTTCCCCGCGCCGGTGCGCACCTCTCGGGGGAGGCACTGCGTGCATTCGTACGCGAGCGCCTCTCCGGCCACAAGGTTCCGCATGAGGTGCAGGTGGTTGCGCAGCTCCCGAAGACCGGCTCGGGCAAGGTCGACCGTCGCGCGCTGCGCGAGACGGCCACGACGCTCACGATGGGGGTGCTCGGCGCATGACGCCCTTTCGTGGATCTGCAGCCTTTACCCATGACTGGAACCACTTCGACTTCCATGTTTCTGACAACGTCGCCACAATCATATTCGGCCGGCCGGAAAAGCTGGGTGCGCTGACCTTCGACGCCTATGCTGACCTGCGCGACCTGCTCGCCGAGCTTCCCCAGCGCGGTGACACGCGCGTGCTGGTCATCACCGGGACCGGTCGCGGCTTTTGCTCCGGCGGTGATGTCGAGAAGATCATCGGCTCACTCCGCTCGATGGAGACCGATGAGCTGCTCGAGTTCACGCGGATGACCGGGGCGGTTGTCAAGGCGCTCCGTGAATGCCCCATTCCGGTGATCGCCGCCGTCAACGGCATCGCCGCCGGTGCCGGCGCCGTCATCGCCCTGGCCTCGGACCTCCGGTTGGTCGCGCGGAGCGCATCGTTCGCATTTCTCTTCACCCAGGTCGGCCTGGCCGGCGCCGACATGGGCTCGGCCTATCTGCTGCCCAGGATGATCGGGCTCGGCCGGGCCACCGAGCTGCTGATGGTGGGCGACACCGTCGACGCCGACCGCGCGCTGCAGCTCGGCCTCGCCACATCGGTTGTGGACGACAGCGCGCTGAGCGGTGCAGCGACCGAGCTCGCGCTGCGCTTCGCCACCGGCCCGGCCCTGGCGTATTCGATGACGAAGGCGCTGCTCACACGCGAGCTGGACATGGACCTCAACGGCTCGCTCGAGATGGACGCCGTCACGCAGGCGCTGTTGATGCGCAGCCGTGATCACGACGAGTTCTACACGGCGTGGACCGAAGGGCGCAAGCCGAAGTGGACGGGACGATGACACAGGCCGGGCATCGCGTCATCACAGCGTCGGAGCTCGCGCCACCTGTGGGTTACGCACACGCCATAGCCGCGGCTCCGGGACGCGTCGTGTTTCTCGGCGGCATGACCGCGCAAAGGCAGGACGGAACCATCACTGGCGAGACGATGGTCGAACAGTTCGAGCTGTCCGTGCGAAATCTCAACGTGGCGCTGCGTGCGGCGGGCGGACGGCCAGATCACTTGGTTTCGTTGCAGATCTTCGTGACGGATGTGGAGGCATACCGCACGTCGCTGCGTCCGCTCGGGCATGTATGGCGCTCGCAGTTCGGACGGCATTACCCAGCCATGGCGGTGATCGGTGTGCGTGAGCTGCTCGACCCGGCAGCGAAGGTCGAGCTCATGGGCATCGCCGTCGTCCCGTGAATGCGACGTACGCGCATCTCTCCAACGCGCAGCGGGAATTGCTGGCGCGTTCTGAGGCACTCGCTCGTGACGTGCTCCACCCAATTGCACGCGGAGGTGCACCGGGACGAGTCAATCGTCCGTTGATCGCGGCTCTGTCCGGGCACGGGCTGCTGCCGTTGGTGCTGCGGCGAGACCGTGCGATCCCAGCGCTCGAGCTGTGTCTCATTCGCGAGGGGCTGGCGCGATTCTCGACTGAGGCTGAAACGGCGTTTGCGGTTCAGTGCCTCGGCGCTCATCCCATCCTGGCGGGCGGCCGGCCCGCGGTCGTGGACACCTGGATGCCGCGTGTGATCGCCGGCGAGGCGGTGGCCGCGTTTGCTCTCACCGAACCGACAGGCGGATCGGATGTCGCGTCACTGGCACTGCGCGCGGAGCCCGACGGCGACGGCTTTCGACTGAGTGGTGAGAAGGTGTTCATATCCAACGCCCCGGAAGCCGACATCTACGCGGTGTTTGCCCGCACTGCCCGCGGTGCCGGAGCACGCGGCATCACGTGCTTCGCGGTGCCGCGTGAAAGTGCCGGACTGTCTGGTGAGGCCACGCCGCTCGTCTCCGACCATCCCATCGGAACGCTTCGGTTCGACGGCGTCCTCGTCTCCAGTGACCACGTCGTGGGCAACCTGGATCAGGGCTTCGGCGTTGCGATGCGCACGCTTGATCTGTTCCGCCCCAGCGTCGGCGCGTTCGCCGTTGGCATGGCGCAGGCTGCGCTCGATGCGGCCGTGAGGTATGCCGCACAACGCACGGCGTTCGGCCATCCGCTCTCGGGCTTTCAGGGCGTGACGCATCAGCTCGCCGGCGTGGCCACGCGCGTGCAGGCGGCGCGTCTCCTGGTGCATGCGGCCGCTTCGGCCCACGACACCGGGACTGCGGAAACCACGCAGGCCGCCGCGATGGCGAAGCTCTTCGCAACCGAGACCGCGGCGCTCGCTGTTGATGTGGCGATTCAGGTCCACGGCGCGCGCGCCCTCGAGCGAGGACACGAGCTCGAGCATCTGTATCGCGAGGTTCGGGGCACGCGCATCTACGAGGGGACGTCGGAGGTCCAGCGGGAGATCATCGCGCGCGAGCTGTTCCGGGAGCTGGGCTCCCGTGTCGACAGCGTTCGCGGTGGGGCGTGAGCTCCACCGTCTACTACGCTGTGCCGACCGCCACCTTCGGCAGCTCCGCCAGCGCCGAGTCAACCTGGGCCTGGGGCAGCTCCACGTCCTCGAGCGTGCCCGCGAAGTAGGCATCGTATGCGCCGAGGTCGAAGTGGCCATGGCCCGACAGGTTGAACAGGATCACGCGCGAGTCCCCGGATTCACGCGCCGCTGCGGCCTCTTCCGCCACCGCGCGAATCGCGTGCGACGGCTCCGGCGCGGGCAGGATGCCCTCACTGCGAGCGAACCGCACAGCCTCGGCGAAGCATTCGTTCTGCTTGTAGGCGCGAGCTTCGATGAAGCCGTGCTTGACGAGCAGACACAGCGACGGCGCATCACCGTGATAGCGCAGCCCACCCGCATGAATCGTCTCGGGAATGAAGTTGTGTCCCAGCGTGTACATCGGCACGACGGGTCCCATCCCTGCGGTGTCGCCGAAATCGTAGGCATAGATTCCGCGCGTCAGCGTCGGGCATGCCGCGGGCTCTGCGGCGATGAATCGCGTCTTGGTGCTGCCGGCCAAGCGGTCGGCGAGGAAGGGGTAGGCGAGGCCGGCGAAGTTCGAACCGCCACCGACACATCCGATGACGACGTCGGGGTATGCGTCCGCCATCTCCATCTGCCGCTTGGCCTCCTGACCGACGACGGTCTGGTGGAGGAGGACGTGATTGACGACGGAACCCAGTGAGTAGTGACTGTCGTCGCGGGTCGCCGCGTCCTCCACGGCCTCGGAGATCGCGATCCCCAGACTTCCAGGCGACTCCGGATCCTTGACGAGCATGCTGCGACCAAACTCGGTTCGGTCAGTCGGTGAGGGAATGACCGTGGCTCCCCACGTCTCCATCAAGGCTCGCCGATACGGCTTCTGCTGAAACGAGATCTTGACCATGTAGACCATGACCTCGAGACCGAACAGGCCGCCCGCAAACGCCAGGGCCGAACCCCACTGCCCCGCACCGGTCTCGGTGGTGAGGCGCTTGATGCCCTCCTCGGCGTTGTAGTACGCCTGCGCGACAGCGGTGTTGGGCTTGTGCGAGCCGGCAGGTGAGACCCCTTCGTACTTGTAGTAAATGCGGGCAGGAGTGTCGAGCGCCTTCTCCAACCGGTGCGCACGGTAGAGGGGCGTAGGACGCCACATCTTGTAGATGTCACGCACGCGATCCGGGATCTCGATCCAGCGCTCCGCAGAGACCTCCTGGCCGATGATCGCCATGGGGAAGAGCGGTGTGAGATCCGGCGGGGTCAACGGCGCGAGTGTTTGCGGGCTGAGAAACGGGCCTAGCGGCTCGGGGAGGTCGGCCAGGATGTTGTACCAGCGCTCCGGAAGCTCGTTTTCCGTCAGAAGGTATTTCGTGGGCACCCTTTCCTCCTCCGTGCTGCCGGTTCGGCTGGTGCCGTGGAGGATACGCGCCGCCCACCGATCCTGCAGGCGTAAACATCGAACATGGCTCATGATCACAATCCAGATGACGACGCTGCTGCTCGTTCACGCGCATCCGGATGACGAATGCATATTGACCGGCGGGGTGATGCTTCGAGCCCACCTCGACGGACACCGCGTCGTCCTCATCACCGCGACTCGCGGCGAAGAGGGTGAGATGCACAACCTGGACGATGTAGCGCTGCGACCGCAGCTGGCGGAGATCCGTGTCAACGAGCTGCGCGAATGCTGCGCGATTCTCGGAGTAGATCGTCAGGAGTTCCTCGGTTACCGCGACTCGGGGATGACCGGTGCCGCGAGCAACGATGACCCCCGTTCCTTCCACACGGCGCCGCTTGGCGACGCCGCCGAGCGCCTGGCCGTTGTCCTCCGTGAGGAGCGGCCGGCAGTCGTGGTGACCTATGCGGCCGATGGGACGTACGGGCACCCGGACCATCTCAAGGCACACCAGACCACGCTGGCAGCGCTGGACATCCTCGCCGCCGAAGACTGGCTCCCCAGCAAGGTGTATCTGCACGCCGTGCCGCGAAGCTTTGTCGTGGCGGTCATCGAGGTGGCGCGCGTGGCGGGCATCGAGATGCCGCCCGAGCTGGCCGAGATGCAAGGCGTGCCAGACGACGAGATCACCACAACTGTGGACTCGACTGAGCTGCTGGATCGCAAGCTGGCGGCGTGTGTGGCGCACGTGAGTCAGCTGCATCCGGGTCTCCCGCTCGCCACCATGGCCGCGCAGCTCTTCGAGGTGGCGTTCGGTATCGAGCGCTTTGTGCTCGCACAAGGGACGCTGGGCGGACAGCGACCCGAATCAAGCCTCTTCGCAGGTCTTAACTAGATCGCACTCACCCCGTACGCAAACGCACAGACAATTTTCAATTGCCTGTGTCAAGATTTGATGCACTACGGATTCCCCCTCCTCGTTGCGCGGGCTCGCCGCCGCAGCGCCGCCCTCTCTCCAAAGCCCGCACGTCCAGCGGGCGATGGACGAGTTTTGCGTTGACGTTGGTGGACAGCGCATACGCTGTCTCACGGCGGGTGGCGGCAGACCACTCCTCCTGTGCCATGGCTTCCTCAGCTCGGCCGAGGAGTTTGGGGGTCGCTTCCAAGCCCTGGCTGCGCACCGACTGTTGATCGTCCCCGACCTTCCCGGGAACGGGGGCTCGCCACCCATGGCGTCTCGCCACACCGTGGAGGGCCTGGCAGCATCACTCGAGCGACTTCTCGCACATCTGGACATTGTTGAGTTCGACCTCGCGGGACTTTGCTTGGGTGCGTCGGTGGCATCCGCTCTCGCGAGACGGTGTGGGGACCGTGTGGAGCGCCTCGTGCTGCACACACCGTTGGTCTCGCCACAGCTCGTGCGTCGCCTCTACAGGGAGCAGGTGCGGATCCTGACGATGCCCCCGCTGTGGCAGGGTGTTGTCGCTCTCAGTCGCAGTCGAACCGTGAGCAACCTCTACAAGCGGTTTGTGATCGCAGAGGGCGATGTCGATTCCAGAACTGCTCAGGCGAACTTTGACAATCAGCGGCGAGCGGATCCCTCCGCGGCGCGGGAATGGTTGCGGGATGGCGTGCGGCGCGGCGACCTCGCCGCTCTGCTTCAGCGAAAGGGGCCGACGCTCGTCATCGTTGCGGCGCGCGACAACGTGGTCCGTGTCGACGAGCTGCAGTGGCTCATCGCCGATCGACCGAACATCAGCCTATTCGTAGATCGAGAGCAGGGTCACGGCTGGAATGAGGCTGCGGTGCAGCGGCAGCTCAACGTGATGCTGGATTTCTTTGCCGCCGACACCGAGCAGCTCGTGCCGATTTCCGAGCAGGAGGCTCACCGCCTGACCGCTTAGGTCAGATGTGTGCAACCGAGCCGACCGAAGCGCCCCGGCGCGAGAGGGCATCGATCGTCACGGCGGCCAGGAGCACGAATCCGGTCACGACGAACTGCACCTTCACGTCGAGGCCGAGGAGGTAGAGCCCGTTGTTGATGCCGCCGATGACGAGCCCACCGAGCACACCGTGCAGCACCCTGCCACGGCCGCCGAAGAGGCTGGTGCCACCGATGACAGCGGCGGCGACGGCGTACAGGACGTACTGGCCTCCCGGGAAGTTGTTCGACGCTCCGCCCTGGTTTGCCACGTAGAGCAGTCCGGCGAGGCCCGCGGTCATCGAGCAGAGGACGAACGCGAGCGTGCGCACACGCACCAAGTTGATCCCGGCCCGTCGCGATGCCTCGGGATTGCCGCCGATCGCATAGATGTAGCGCCCGAAGCGCGTGCGCTGCAGCAGCACCGTCCACAGCCCGAGCAGGCCGATCACGATGAGGATGACCCAAGGGACCCCTTCGATCGTCCCGAAATGGGCCCGGTTGATGTTGCAGATCGCGACGACCGCTGCGCCCACCACCGCGATGAGCACGATCTTGAGCGCGGTGAGGCTGACCGGCGGAGCCACGAGCCCGCTGCGGCGTCTCCGTGAGTCGCGCAGCCAGAACGAGCCTCCGACCACGACGACGAGAGCCGTCAGGATGATCCATCCGATGAGGGGGTCGATGGTTCCCCACATCAGCTGATAGAGCACGTGTGGATTCGTCTGATCGCCGAGCGTGGGGTAGCCGGAGAAGGGCCCGAACAGCAGGGCCCACAGCATCACCCCGTTGAAGATGAGGTTCCCGCCCAAGGTGACGACGAACGACGGCAGCCTCAATCGCGCCACGAGCGTGCCCTGCGCGGCGCCGATGACGGCGCAGGCGAGGAGCGCGGCCATGATCGCCACCCACCAAGGAAAGTTGGTCGTCACCGGCTGCACGAGCTGCACACCGATGACGCCGGCGAGGCCGGCGACGTAACCCGTGGAGAGGTCGATCTCACCCAGCAGTAGCACGAAGATCTCGGCCATGCCGAGGACCATGAACACGGCGCTCTGCTGAAACAGGTTGACCAGGTTGCCGGCGGAGAGAAAGACGTTGCCCGGGCTGACGATCTGAAACAGGACGGCGATGATGGCGAGGCCGAGGATCACCGGTAGCACTCCCGGGTCGCCGCCGCGGATGCGCGCCCCCCACGCGCGGACGTACTCACCGAGGCTCTGGGCGACGAGCTCGGGCGGCACCTCGAGCGCCGCCACTTCGGGCGCGATCAGCTCCCCGGGGAGCTCGGCGGGCAGGTCGCCGGCGCTCAGCGGCGGCTGCTCAGTGGCCAGCGGGTCGGTCTCACCGGCCATGCGTGCTCAGACGGTGCCCGCTGCCTGCTCGCCGGGGGCCATGCGGATCTCGCCACCGGTGGTCATGTACTGCACGACGCTCTGCCGGTCGAATTCGCTCGAGGGTTTTTGCGCGACACAGCGACCCAGGTAGAGCACGGCGATGCGGTCCGCCACCTCGAAGACATCGTTGAGGTTGTGCGAGATCATCATGACCGCGAGTCCGCGATCGCGAAGACGGCGCACCAGATCCAGCACCTGCCTGGTCTGGACCACGCCGAGGGCCGCCGTGGGTTCATCGAGCATCACCAGCTTGGAGTTCCACATCACCGCCTTGGCCACGGCCACGGATTGTCGCTGGCCGCCGGAAAGCGACGCGACCGGCTGGCGGATCGATCGAACCGTGGTCACGCGAAGGTTGGCCAGGGTCTCAGCGGCAGCTCGCTCCATCGAGTCCTCGTCGAGCAGCGCGCTGCGGAGCCGCTCCCTGCCCAAGAACATGTTCTGGACGATGTCGAGGTTGTCTGCCAGCGCCAGATCCTGATAGACGGTCTCGATGCCCAGCCGGGCCGCGTCGCGAGGCGTGTGCAGATGCACCGGCTCGCCCTGCCAGAAGATCTGTCCGTGGTCGGGCGTGTAGATGCCGGCGATGGTCTTGGTCAGCACCGACTTGCCGGCGCCGTTGTCGCCGACCAGCGCAGTCACCGCGCCTCCGGGCAGGTCGAGGTCGACGTTGACCAGCGCCTGGACGGCACCGAAGCGCTTGGAGATGCCGCGCGCCCTGAGGAGCGGCTCTGCCCGGGAGGGGCTGGACACCGTCATGGGCCCAGGATCATGGCGCAATCGTCCACGCAAAGGAAGACGCCGCCGCGCGGGGCGCGGCGGCGTCGATGTCAGGTTGTGATCACTAGCCGGAGATGTTGGCCGCGGCGCACACACTCGCCCCAACCGCGGTGCACAGCGCCGACGCCGAGACGAAGTTGTCCTTGATGACCGTCGTTGCCATGTTCGACGTCGTCACCCACGTTGGGGTCAGGAGCGACGCAGGCTGCGTCGTCCCCGCGACACCGCTCGGCGGCTTGGTAGTTCCGTTCACCAGCGACGTTGGCAGCGCGAGGCCGGCGCGCAGGATGGTGGCCATGGAGACCGCGTCCTGGGCTTCGAGGTAGACCGCCTTGTACACCGAGCCGCACTGGTAGCCATTGAGGACGTTCTCCATGCCCTGGAGGGTGGCGTCCTGGCCGGTGGTCGGGATCTTCTTGGCCTTGACCCCGGCGTTCTTGAGATCGGTGATGACGGCGTTGCCGAGGCCGTCGTTGGCCTCCACCGTCGCGTTGATGTTGGGATGTGCGGTGAACTGCTGCTGGAAGATGGTGGCGCCGGTGGCGTTGGTCCAGCCGGGCGTGATCTGGTCACCGACCAGGGTGTAGCCCATGC
>VBGJ01000191.1 GCA_005880445.1 Chloroflexota bacterium
ATCCGCCGACTTCCTGTGGTGGAGAAGAACCAAGTCATCGGCATGGTCTCCATAGGAGACTTGGCGCTGGCGCGCGATCGAACCTCGGCCCTTGCCGACATCGCCGCCGCTCCACCGAATCGGTGACCGAGCCAGGTGTCGCGGTTGCCGCGGCTCGTTCGTTGAGTGGGTGTGGGTCCCAGCATGAGCACGACACGTCTGGCACCTAACGGCATCGCCGGTGTCTGCCTCGCCATCGGGCTCGCGGCTTGCGGCA
>VBGJ01000081.1 GCA_005880445.1 Chloroflexota bacterium
TGCGGACGAGGAGCAGCTCGTGCGAGACGTTGCGTAGACCGGTGATGTCGTCGATCGTGATCACATCGACGAGCTTTGCCAGCTGTTTGGTCGCCTGCTCCGCCTGCTGCCGGCCGACGTGCACCGAAATGGTCATGCGTGACACTGACTCGTCCTCGGTGGGTCCGACGGAAAGCGAGTCGATGTTGAATCCGCGCCGGCGGATCATCGACGCTACGCGCTGCAGCACACCGAGCTTGTTCTCCACGAGCACGGACAGCAGGCGTGTCTGGCTCATCAGGATGCCTCGACGAAGTCGAGCATGCCCTTGCCGAGCGGCACGATGGGATAGACGTTGGCGTCAGGGTCGATGTCGAAGCTCATGAGCACCGGACCGTCGTGGGCCAGCGCCGCGTCCAGCATGGGACCAACGTCCTCGAGCCGGTCGGTCGTCATGGCCTTCATGCCGAACGCATCGCCGAGCTTGACGAAATCGGGGGTGTGCGTCAGGTCGACGGCGGAGCGAACGCCCTCGTAGAAATCGTCCTGGAACTGACGCACCATGCCCAGGGAGCGATTGTTGAGCACGAGAACCTTGACGGCGATGTTGTTCTCCACCATCGTCGCCATCTCCTGCATGTTCATGACGAAGCCGCCTTCGCCGGTGACGCAGAAGACGGTGCGATCCGGATTCGCGAGCTTCACGCCCATCGAGGCGGGGAACGCATAGCCCATGGTGCCCGTGCCTCCCGAATTGAGAAAGAGCCCGGGCCTCGCGTAGCTGAACCAGAGCGCGGCCCAGATCTGGTTCTGGCCCACGTCGGCCAGCACGATCGCCTCGTCGTGGCACCGCGCATACATCTCTTCGAGCACCTCTTGCGGTTGCAGCAGGCCGTTGTGGTTCAGGTAGCGCACCGGATGCTCCTCGCGCCACTGGTCGATCTGCGTGAGCCATTCGTGCTCGCGCTTGGGCTCCACCAGAGTGATGAGCTCGCGCAGCGCCGTCTTCGCGTCGGCGACCACGCTGACGTGCGGCACGACGTTCTTGCCTATCTCCGCCGGATCGATGTCGATGTGCACCAGGTGCTCGACGTTGGGCGCGAAGGAGTCGAGCCGCGTGGTCACACGGTCGTCGCAACGCATGCCGATCATGATCAGCACGTCGGCGTTGCACACGGCCTTGTTCGTGAACCCCGCGCCCATGAACCCCACCATCTGCAGCGCCATCGGGTCGGCGAGTGGAAAGGCGCCCGTGCCGAGTCAGTACTCCGCGTCCGGCGAGGATCACCGGCCGCTTGGCCTCGCGTATGAGCTGCGCGATGCGCCGGAGTCGCGACGGATCCGGTCGCGGCGGAGCGGGGTAGGAGCGCAGCCGAACCGGCTCGTCGGGGTAGTTCCATTCCGTGACCGCTGCCTGCAGGTCCTTCGGGAAGTCGATCAGCACCGGCCCGGGCCGGCCGGTTCGCGCCACGTGGAACGCCTCCTGGATGGTCGGCGCGATGTCCTCCGAGCGCGTGATGAGGTACGAGTGCTTGACCACCGACATCGTGGAGCCGATGACGTCGGACTCCTGGAAGCTGTCGGTGCCGATCGCGGTCGTCGGCACCTGCCCGGTGATGGCGACGACCGGAACCGAGTCCATGTATGCGGTGGCCAGCCCGGTGACGAGGTTGAGTGCGCCCGGGCCACTGGTGGCGAAGACCACGCCGACGCTGCCCCGTTTGCTGCGGGCGTACCCGTCGGCGGCGTGAGCGCCGCCCTGCTCGTGCCGCACCAGCACATGCCGCAGCTGTGGGTACTCGGGCAAGTAGCGGTAGAGCCAGAGGTTGGCGCCGCCGGGATAGCCGAAGATGGTGTCGACGCCTTCACGAAGGAGGGACTCGAGCGCCACCTGGGCTCCGGTGAGGCGACGTGCCGGCTCTCGCTGCCGCGCTCCGGCGAGCGATGGAGACGCGAGCGCCGCGGCGGCCGCGCGTGTTGCCGCGGACGATTCGCTCATCAGCGGTCGTACGTGCGCTGAATCGAGCGCTGCACGAACTCGTCAGCCCGTTCTCGGCGCGGGCTCCGTTCGATGCCGGCTTCCTGCCGGCGATGCCGAGCGGCGTCGTCTCGCGCCCCATCGCCGTCGGGCGCATCCGGCCCGCGCAGATTGTCGAGCGCAAACCAGGGGCGCTGTCCCTGCCAGAAATCGGTCATGGCGGCTCCTCCGTTGCGATGCGCCGGGTAAAAAGAAAGGGCCCCTCTGGGAGGGGCCCTTTTGCTTCTTCCGGCTCTGGTGTTGCGCCTACGTGTGCGCGTGCCTGGCCTGAAGGCTCGAGGCCCCGCTCCCAATCAGGAGCAGGCCCGTAATCAGGACCAGGACGACGTAGGTCATTCGGCCGCCGAGTATGCGGCCTGGCCGGTCGTCCAGTCAACACGGCCTCGTAACAGTCCGCGCCGGCGGGCACTCCGTATGCTTGCCGCTCATGGGCGGCGAGGGATCGACGCGGCGCAGTGACGCCATGCTTCGCGGGCCATCGCGGGCACCGGCACGCGCGATGCTGCACGCCATCGGATTCACGGATGACGACCTCGCGCGTCCGCTCATCGGAGTCGGTCACTCGTGGATCGAGACGATGCCGTGCAACTGGAACCATCGCGAGCTCGCCGGTCGCGTGAAGGCCGGCGTACGCGCCGCGGGCGCCACGCCCATGGAGTTCAACACCATTGCCATCAGCGACGGCGTGACCATGGGCACCGAGGGCATGAAGGCGTCGCTGGTGTCCCGCGAGGTGATCGCGGACTCGATCGAGCTCGTCGCGCGCGGTCACAGCTTCGATGGCCTCGTCCTCATCGTCGGCTGCGACAAGACGATCCCTGCGGCTGCGATGGCGCTGTGCAGGCTCGACATACCTGGCGTGGCGCTGTACAGCGGCACGATCGAGCCGGGGCATCACGCCGGTCGAGACCTCACCGTGCAGGACGTGTTCGAGGCGGTGGGCGCCTTCAATGCCGGCCGCATCGATGCCGCGGAGCTGCGCGCCGTCGAGGCATCCGCATGTCCGGGCGCCGGCGCGTGCGGCGGGCAGTTCACGGCCAACACGATGAGCTGCGCCCTCGAGTTCCTCGGGCTCAGCCCGGGAGGCGGCAACGCGGTGCCGGCGGTGCACCCGGACAAGCCGCGGGTCGCCGAGGCGACGGGCCGGCTCGCCGCGCGCCTGGTCGCTGACGGCGTCACGCCGCGATCCATCGTCACACGCGACGCACTCGAGAACGCGATCACGTCGTTCGCCGCCACCGGCGGGTCCACCAACGCCGTGTTGCATCTGCTCGCCATCGCGTCCGAGGCGGGTGTGGAGCTGACCATCGACGACTTCGACGTGGTCTGCGCGCGCACGCCGATCCTCGCCGACCTGCGCCCCGGTGGGCGATTCGTCGCGACGGATCTCTTCGCGGCGGGCGGCCTCGGGGTGCTGATGCGCCGGCTGCTCGATATCGGCTTGCTGCACGGCGACGCGATGACCGTGGACTCGCGAACCATCGCGGGGATCGCCGCTGCCGCCAGCGAGACACCCGGCCAGGAGGTGATCCGTCCCAGCGATCGCCCGCTCAAGCCGCACGGGGGTGTCGCGGTGCTGCGCGGCAACCTCGCTCCGGAGGGGTGCGTGGCGAAGCTGGCCGGCAACGACCGTGCTGAGCATCGCGGTCCGGCTCGCGTCTTCGACGGTGAGGAGGCGGCGTTCGCAGCGGTGCGCGATGGCGTGATCCATCCCGGCGAGGTCGTGGTCATCCGCTTCGAGGGGCCGGTCGGTGGCCCCGGAATGCGAGAGATGCTGGCGGTCACGGGGGCCATCGTCGGTGCGGGGCTCAGTGACTCGGTCGCCCTCGTGACGGACGGGCGGTTCTCAGGCGCCACCCACGGATTCATGTGCGCGCACGTCGCGCCGGAAGCAGCGCTCGGAGGTCCGATCGCCGCGGTGCGCGACGGCGACATGGTGCATATCGACGTGGATTCGCGTCGCATCGAAGTGGAGTTGGCGCACGAGGAAATCGACGCCCGGATGGCGGACTGGACAGCGCCCGAGCCGCCATACCGCAGCGGCGTGTTCGCGAAGTACGCGTCGACCGTCGGCAGCGCGAGCCTTGGCGCGGTGACGTAGCTAGCCGGGGCGCACGCCGACGGCGCAAATGGCGCCACGCAGGCCGACGCAGCCGACACAGCCGAAACAGTCGGTGCAGTCGGCACACGCCACACACGCGATGCACCGCTGCAGGCGTTGACACGCGAGCGTTGCCACGCAGTTGCGGATGGCCGAGCCGGCGGCGGTGAGCACGCTGCCGGCAACCCCGACCGACAGCACCGTGCCGGCGCTGCCGGCGACGGCGGCTGAGCCGAGCGTGAGCGCACTTCCCGCCACGGCGGTCGAGTACGACGTCGCCGCGCTGCCTGCCACCGCAGCACTCCGTGTGGTGGCGGCGCTTCCCGCGACCGCCGACGACTCCTGCGTCATCGCACTTCCGGCGACGGCGACGCTCCGCACCGTCATGACGGAGCCTGCAACGGCGGCGTGGCCGTCGGACGAGCCTGCTTGGCGTTCCTCCGCGTGGGCAGCGAGTTCGGTGAAGCCCTCGCGCACCTTCCACAGTCGGGCGAGTGTCGTCGCCGCCACCGCGGCAACGGCCGCGCCCATGATGCCCCGCGACACCCTCATGCCCGTACCAACTCCTCGGTGCGCGGTGCTGCGGTGCGTCGTCGCGTGCGCCGTGGTGCGGATGCACGCAGCAGCGCCCGATGTCGCTGGTGACGGAGCGCGCGCTCACGTGCGGCGATCATGGCGCGGTCCCTGCCGAAGTCCGTCGACATGGCAAACTCGAGCACGGGTTCGAGGAACTCAGCCGGCTTTGGAGCCTCGATGCCGCGCGGCTGAAGCAGCGCGTCCGCATGCGATGTGTCGAAGCGCGACCCGTGCCGGAAGTACGGCAGGTACACGCGAACCGAGCCACCAAATGGCTTCCACGGTGCAGCCGAGAGGAGCGGCCAGAGCCACGGCACCACCAGCCGTTCGACCGGCGTGGCTAGAAAACGCGGCGGTCGGGTGCTGAAGACGCGCGCCGCCATGTCGGCGATCACGTGTGCCTCCGTGGCGCGATCGCCGGCCGCAAGCGCGTACGTGCAATCGGGTTCGCCGCGAAAGACCGCTTCGAGTATGCCCCGTGCCACGAAGTCGACCGGGACGATGTCAACCGGCAACTTGGGGTCGGCGGGCGCGTATCGCAAGAGCCCGTCGGCATAGACCTTGAGCGGCCAGTAGATGACGTTGAACGCGCTGGTGGCACCGGAGCGCGAGTCGCCGATGATGATCGACGGCCGCACCACAGTGATCGGCACCTCCCGCATGGCCGCCTGCACCACCAGCTCCGCCTCGAACTTCGATTGCTCGTAGCTGTTCCGAAAGCTCTGTCCGACGTCGAGATCGTCTTCGCCAAACAGGTGCGCATGGCGGCCTTGACCGTTGATGCGTCGCGCTTGGGTGAGCGGCAGATCGAACCGGACCGAGGCGGCGCCGTGAATGATGTGCGTCGTCGTCCGTATCAGACGGTCGAGCGTTCTCCGGTCTATGCCGAGGTCGTGCGCGGTCACGTCACCGCAGACCGCGTGCACGCGGTCGCGCACGGTCTCCCAACCTTGGTCGCCGAAGAGCCCGGAGACCATCTCGTGCAGCCGAGCGGTGGCCCCCTGCTGGTCGCGCGCACGGATCACACACGTGATCTCGGCCGCTGATCGAGTCAACAGTTGAAAGAGCAGCTCGCGGCCCAGAAACCCTGTTGAACCGATGAGCAGCACTGCGTCCCCCTTCCGTGCGCCTCCGTTGCGCGCACCACCGCGTGCACGCGGCCGGGCGCCGACATGAAGCGTCGCACTTGTCATCGCAGCCCCTCCCAGGATTCGGCGGAGAACCGGCTACGGTACGAGCAACCCCCGTGCGATTGCAAGGGCGCCGATCGCCTTGAGCGCGGCAGCTTGCCCTACCCCACGGGCGAGGGCACCTGAGCCGTCTTGGGGTAGAGGCCCGTGCCGTACGGCGCATCGGCCGGCACGGAGCCTGAGTCCGGCGTGGTGTCGAGCGTGATGTACGAATAGTCGGGCGGGGCGCCGTCTGCACCGGCCATCGCTGGGCAACCCGTGCGCAGATCCTCGCAGTCGAACGCCGCACCGTGGGCGAGATGAATGTCGAGCCGGGACTGGTAATAGAACGAGAACATATTGCCGTCGTGGTTCGGATCGATTGCCGCCTCGACGTTGTCGCTCTGCCAGCGGGTGGTCAGCAGCCGTGCGTCTGCCGTCGGATCATGGCTCTTGACGTACTTGTCGAACCACGCCGTCGTGTACCAGTCGATGAGGTCGGCGCCTCGCAGTGATGCTCCGAACGCGACATTGGGAATGAAGCTGAAGTCCAAGTGGCTTCCGCCGCGGATGATGATCTCGCCGGTGTCGACTCCGGCTGACGTGTATGCAAACGACTCGGTGGTCTTCGCGGTCGGGTTGGGCTGCGACGTGTTCGGCGTCGGCGGCAGGAAGTAGTCGGCCGAAAGACCGAGCGCCGGCTTCGTGATTGGCGGGATCGTGCGGTCGGCCGGGTTCGCCGGGCATGGCAGCTCCTCCGGGCCGCCGCCGCTTGCCCCGGTCTTCTGATTCGGGTCCGGGGCGGCGAGGTTGTCCCACGCGACGACCGCCGAAACCCGCGGATCCCACTGACCGATGTAGGAGACGCCGGCCGCGCCATACGAATGCCCGGCGAGTCCGATGCGAGTGGAGTCGAGGATGGCCCAGAACGGGTTGTACGCATTGTCGAGGGCCTGTTCGACGCGGAAGTCCTGCTTGGCTGCATGGCTGGTGCCGGTCGAGCAGCTCGGCACGGGTTCGTACGGCGTGGACGGCGTCGAGAGGAAGAAGTTGATGGCGTCCTCTGTCCCGTCGAAGAACGGCCGGCCGTCACTCTGCGCCGGCACGCCTTCCTGCTGATCCGGTGACTGGCCCGGCGTGTCGCTCTGTCCCTGGCCCTGCGGATCGAAGGTGAGCACCACGTAACCGGCCTTCGCCAGCGTCTCAGCCGCGTACCAGTACAGCTGCTCGTCGGCCTGCACCGAGCCGTCCGTGATCACGACCCCTGGACGCTTCGCCGGGCCCGAGCGTGTGGCCCAGACGTGACCCGAGATCGTCGCCCCGTCGCGCGCCGTGTAGTACACGGGCTGCACGATGCCGTACCCGCTGGTCTGCCATTGGTAGAGACGCGCATCTCCGGCGCAGCCGTCCTCACCGGTGCTGCAGATGTGGTCCGAGAACGCGCGCCCGGGATCGTTGACCTGCTCGGCCCGCGCGGCGACGAGATTCTGTGCGCTGATGTCGCGAAGGAGCAGCTGGTATCCCGGCGTGTCGTAGATCGTCTGGCGCTCCTCGACCTTGGAGAAGTTCTGAGCCTCTGTGGTGGGGCTCCACGGCTGCGGCTGGAACGCTTTGGCTACCAGGGGTACGGCGAAGGCAACGCAAGACAAAACCACTGCCAGGCCGATGCGGCCCGTCCGGCCGCGCGCACGTCCAATGCTGTGAGTCGGCATTGCTCATCCCCTTGCTTGCGTGTCGGTCTGGCCGGCAAGTCCGGCCCGGTGCCCGCAGGATCGCTCATGGTGCGGCCTGGGGGCCGCTGCGGTCAATCGGGCTGGCCGCCCAGCCCTAGAAGATGGCTTCGATCCGCTCGCGCACGTCGGGCGTGAGGCGCTTGATGACATCCACGGCGGTGAGATTCTCGCGAACTTGTTCCGCGCGGCTCGCGCCCGTGATCACGGTGGAGACGTGCGGGTTGGACGCGCACCACGCGATTGCCAGCTGCGAGAGCGTCACGCCGAGCTCGTCGGCGATGTCTTTCAGCGCGCGGACCTTGCGGTTCGAATCGCCATCGGTGACCATCTCGCGCAACCACTCGTAGCCGGAGAGCGTTGCGCGGCTGCGCTCTGGAACCCCGTCGATGTACTTGCCGCTCAACAACCCCGACGCGAGCGGGCTCCACGTGGTCAGCCCGAGGCCGGTAGTGTCGTAGAGGCTGGCAAATTCTCGCTCCACCTTGTCGCGGATGAAAAGGTTGTACTGGGGCTGCTCCATCACCGGTTTGTGGAGATGGTGGCGCTCGGCGATCTCCCACGCCTCCACGATTTCGTCGGCGCTCCACTCGGATGTGCCCCAGTACAGCGCGCGGCCCGACTCGATGATGTCGTGCAGTGCCCACACCGTTTCCTCGATCGGTGTGCTCGGGTCGGGCCGGTGGCAGAAGATCAGGTCGAGGAAGTCGTGACGCATACGGCGCAGCGACCCGTCGATCGCCTGCAGGAGGTACTTGCGATTGAGCGTGTTCTTCGTGTTGATTGAATCCTCGATGCCCCAGTAGTACTTGCTGGAGATGAGGTACGTGTGACGGGGCCAGCCGAGCTCGGCGATCGCCGCACCCATGATCGTCTCCGACTCTCCGCCCGCGTAGGCCTCGGCGTTGTCGAAGAAGTTGACGCCCGCGTCATATGCCGCGGCGAGGCAGTCACGCGCCAGGTTCCCCGCCAGTTGCGGACCGAAGGTCACCCAGGATCCGAATGACAGCACGCTGACGCGAACGCCGGAGCGTCCGAGGTGGCGGTACTCCATGTCAGGGATGCGAGGGTGCTGGGGGTGCTCCTTCGAGCTCGAACATGAGCTCATCGGCATTGCACCAGTACCAGTCCTCACCCGGCTCGTAGGAGCGGATGATGGGATGCCCGACGGCGTGGTAATGCGCCGTCGCGTGCTTGCCCGGTGAGGAGTCGCAGCACCCGACGTGCCCGCACGTCTGGCACACGCGAAGGTGGACCCAGTCGTGGCTGCCGGCAGCCAGGCAGTCCGCGCAGCCGGTGCCAGACGGTGTGACGTCTCCGATCTCGTCCAGGTGGGTGCAGGTCGTGGCCATCTCGGTCAAGGCTACACTCGCGCCTCTCGCGTACGTCACCAGCAGCGGGGTACTCGCGTTGACGGCTGCGGCGCTCGAGGTCGGCGACGTGTCGGTGCGATTCGGGGGTGTGGTTGCCCTCGACGGTGTCTCGCTGACCGTCGACCGGCACGAGATCGTCGGCATCATCGGCCCGAACGGCGCGGGTAAGACGACGCTGTTCAACGCCGTGTGCCGCCTCATCGCGCCGGCGGGCGGCACGATCAGCTACGCGGGCCGCTCTCTGCTCAGGGAGAAGGCGTCGCGACTTCCCCACCTGGGCATCGCCCGGACCCTCCAGGGCCTCGGGCTCTGGCCGACCCTCACGGTGCTCGAGAACGTCATCGCCGGCTCGCCGCAACGCACCAGGCTGTTCGCCGACATGCTCGCGTCACCCGCATCCGATACTCGGGCACAGACCACCGAGGGACACGCGATGTCGGCCCTGGGCGAGCTCGGCATCGCTGATCGCGCACGCGTGTATCCGGGGTCGCTGCCGCATGGCGTGCAAAAACGGGTCGTCATCGCGCGTGCGCTCACGGCGCAACCATCGCTGCTCCTGCTCGACGAGCCAGCCAGCGGGCTGTCTTCCGCTGAGGTGGAAGAGCTGATCGTTCTGTTGCGCGAGCTTCGCACGCGGATGGGCATCGCGCTGGTGGAGCACCACGTCGACATGGTGATGGCCGTCAGCGACCGGGTCACGGTCCTGAACCTCGGCCGGGTCATCGCGTCGGGGACTCCGGCAGAAATTCGTGCCAACACCGACGTGTCCACGGCCTATCTCGGTCAGCCGGTGGCCCATGCTTGAGGTCGCCGAACTGACGGTCGCGTACGGCGGCGTGGTCGCGCTCGACGATGTCTCGTTCTCCGTGCCCGAGGGAGCCATCACGGCGGTGCTCGGCGCCAACGGCGCAGGCAAGACCACCTTGGTCCGCACCATCTCGGGGTTGGTGAGGCCCCGGCACGGGTCGGTGCTGCTGGACGGGGCCGAGTTGGTGGGACGGAGCCCCGAGTCCATCGCTCGCCTGCGCGTGGCGCACGTGCCGGAGGGCCACGGCATCGTCAGTGAGCTCAGCGTCGACGAGAATCTTCGGCTCGGCGGACTGTGGCGTCGCGACCGCGCCGAGCAGCGCGTTGCGGTTGACGAAGCGTATGCGCTGTTTCCGCCACTGGCGGCGCGACGGAGAGGCCCGGCGTCGGGTCTCAGTGGGGGGGAACGCCAGATGCTGTCGATCGGGCGGGCGCTGGCCGCCCGTCCGGCCGTGTTGCTCCTCGACGAACCATCGCTCGGGCTCGCGACGAGGCTGCTCGCTCAGATCATGGAGCGGCTCGGCTCGCTGGTTGCTGAACGCAAGCTCTCTGTGTTGCTCATCGAGCAGAACGCCCGCTCCGCGCTGTCCGTGGCGGGCCAGGCGGTCGTGCTGTCGCTGGGGCGCGTCGTGGTGATCGACGAGGCGCATCGTCTCGCCGGCGACGAGGCGCTCCGCCACGCATACCTGGGGTTCTGAGGTGCGCGCGTTCCTCATCTACACCGTCGACGGCGTCACCAACGGCATGGTCTACGCAGCGGTGGCGCTGGCCCTGGTCATGATCTGGCGCGCCACGCGCATCATCAACTATGCGCAGGGCGCGATGGCGATGTTCACCACATACATCGCGTTCTTCGTGATCGAACACGGCACGCCTTTCTGGCTGGGCTTCGTCATCGCACTGGCTGCCGGCCTGGCGCTGGGAGCGGTCACCGAACGCGTGCTGGTGCGTCCGGTGGAGTCGCGGCCGGCGCTCAGCGCGGTGATCCTCACGCTCGGTTTGCTCATCTTTCTCGAGGCGCTGGCGCCCATGCTCTTCGGGGCACAAGTGCAGTCGTTTCCAGCACCGTTCTCGCGCATCGACCTCACCGCCGGCGGGACGCAGCTGTATTTCTCACGCTTCGACATCTTCACCGTCGGATCGGTCCTTTGCGTGATGGTCTTGCTGTTCGTTCTGTTCCAGCGCACCACCATCGGTCTGCGCATGCGCGCCGCCGCGTTCAACCCGGAGATCGCTCGAATCCTCGGCATCCGGGTCGGCCGCATGCTGACGCTGGGCTGGGCACTGGCTGCGCTGCTCGGAGCATTGGCCGGCTTGCTTGCCGCGCCGGTGCTGTTCCTCTACCCGACGAACATGGACGAGGTGCTCGTCTTCGGCTTCACTGGGGCCATCATCGGTGGGCTCGAAAGCCCGGTGGGCGCGGTCGTCGGTGCGCTGGGCGTTGGACTTGCGCTCAGCTACGTGAGCGGCTTTTTGGGATCGGATCTTGCGCCCCTGGGCAGCTTGCTCATCCTCATGGCAGTGTTGATGATCCGCCCGCGGGGATTGTTCGGCATGACTCGGCAGCGACAGGTATGAGCGCGCTCGCGGACGACACAGACGACGAGTCGCTGGGGTCGGCGCTCCGGCGCTCAAC
This sequence comes from Chloroflexota bacterium, assembly GCA_005880445.1. Classification (GTDB taxonomy): domain Bacteria; phylum Chloroflexota; class Dormibacteria; order Aeolococcales; family Aeolococcaceae; genus CF-75. The sequence continues at coordinate 11,410 of VBGJ01000081.1, forward strand.
GCTCTTGCGGCATGGCGTGTTCTTTGTGGCGCTGGCCGCCGTTCTGCTGGTCGCCACGTACCTGGTCAGTCCCTTCCACGATTACGAAATTGCAGGCGTGGCCATCTACACCATCGCGGCCGCGGGTCTGACCGTGCTGACAGGCGCCAACGGACAGATCTCGCTAGGCCACGGCGCGCTCATGATGATCGGCGCGTATACGACGTCCGTGCTCCTGCAGTGGCGCCCAGGCCTGCCGATGATCGTCACGCTGCTGGGCGCCGTCGTCAGCACGGGCCTCGCCGGATCCATCATCGGCGTCGCTGGCGCGCGGCTTCGCGGACCGTATCTCGCCGGCGCCACGCTCGCGCTCGCGGTGGCGCTGCCCCAGATCCCCCTGCACTTCGCCGGCGTCTTCGGCGGCAACCAGGGCCTGAACGTCGCATCGCCGACAGCACCGGCAGCCCTCGGCGCCGACTTTCCCAACGAGCGATGGCTGGCATGGTTGTGCCTCGCCGCCGCGCTGGTCACGCTGTTTCTGCTCGCCAACCTGCTGAGCAGTTCGGTCGGGCGCCGGCTCCGGACGGTCCGCGACAACGAGGTGGCGGCGCGTCTCGCCGGTGTCGACGTCGCACGCACGCAGGTGCTTGCGTTCGTGATCAGCGCGGTGTGCGCCGGTCTTGCCGGTGCGCTCTTCGCATACTGGGTGAGCATCACGTCGCCGACGGGCTTCACGCTGACGCTGTCGCTGCAGCTGCTGACCGCGGTGGTCATCGGCGGCCTCGGCAGCCTGACTGGGGCGGTCTGGGGTTCGATCATTCTCATCTACCTTCCCGTGCTTACCGGCGACCTCGCGAGCAATCTCAGCCTGTCCAGCGACGTCGCCAACAACGTGCCGCTGGCAATCTATGGCGTGGTGCTGGTCGTGGCGATGCTCGTATTCCCACGCGGCCTCCAGGGCGCCCTGGTGTCGCTGGCCCGCCAGCTTGCGCGTGTGATTCGGATGCGAGGGACCGTGCTGCCCGCCGTCCCATCAGCACCAGAGCAGTGACACAATGACTGGCGCGTCAGGACCAAAGGAGTAGGGCCATGGCAACACGGATCAGCAGATCGAGACCGTGGGCGGTCGTTGCACTCGGCGGAGCGGCGACGCTCCTGGCGGCTGCGTGTGGTAGTGGCTCGGGATCGGGTTCAGGCAACTCCGCCTCAGCGCCGGGCATCACCGCGACGACAGTCACCATCGGCAGCACGCAGCCGCTGACCGGCCCGGCGGCACTCGGCTACTCGGAGATTGCGCCCGCGTCGAAGGCATATTTTCAGTATGTCAACGCCCACGGCGGCGTGAACGGACGCAGCATCAACTACATCTATCTCGACGACGGCTACGTGCCCTCCAACACACCCACGCAGACTCGTAAGTTGGTTCTGCAGGACAACGTGTACGCGATCTTCAGCGCTCTGGGAACGCCCACCCATCTCGCGGTGGTCAACTACCTGAACTCGGCGAAGGTGCCGGACGTCTTGGTTTCCTCTGGCTGCAACTGCTGGAACAACGTCTCGCAGTACCCGTACACGTTCGGATTCCAGCCGGACTACACCATCGAGGGAAAGATCCTCGGCCAGTACATCAAGCAGACGTATCCGGGCATGAAGGTTGGGTACTTCGCCCAGGGTCCGAATGACGAGTTTGGAACCGACGGGATCGCCGGGCTCAACGACCAGTTGCAGGGGAGTGGCGTGACGGTGCTCAGCCCGCCCCAGTACTACCCGCCGACGGCGGCTGGAGCCGCAGCGGTCAAGAGCGCCATCGCCACGCTGCAGTTGCAGGGCGCCCAGGTGATCGCCGCGTTCTCCGTGCCGCTCTTCACGGCGATCGCCGAGGCGACCGCAGCGGCGCTCAACTACCACCCGATCTTCGTGGTGAGCAATGTTGGTTCTGATCCGCCAACCCTCACCAAGATCCTGACCGGTGGCGCGCTCGGTGTGACCCTTCCCGCGGCGCTGATCACGGGCATGGTGAGCGACGCGTACGAGCCGGTTGTGAGCGACAGCAGCAACCCGTGGGTCCAGCTGTTCAAGTCGATCAAGAACCAGTACGCACCGAGCCTTCCGTGGGACGGCAACGTCTTCTACGGCATGAACCAGGCGTACACGTTCGTGCAAGCCCTCAAGGCAGCCGGGCAGAACCCGAGCCGCGACGATCTCGTGCATGCGATCCAGAACAGCCATTGGCGTGGTCCTGGACTGGTTCCGTTCGGCTTCTCGTCGAGCAGCCACCTTGGCTTGCTTGGCGTGCAGATCGACAAGACCAACGCCGACGGCTCGCAGACCACGATGGGCCCGGTCTACACGACGGATGACACGAGCTCAGGCGCGATCACGCAGTACACGGGAACGCCGGCAACGCCACCGTCGAACGGCATTCCGAGCGACTAGCGCTCCTGCGAGCCGGCTAGGCCCCGCCCGTCAGTAGCCGACGGCGCCGTCGATGCGCTGACGGAGCAGGTCAGCGTGGCCGTTGTGGCGCGAGTACTCCTCGACCATGTGAACCAGTATCCACCGCATCGAGATGGTCTTCCCGCTGCGCTGCCTGCCCGTGTCATCGAGCTGCCGCGCAGCGACAATCCGACGAGCCTGCTCGCACTCCGCTTGCCAGGTCGCGAACGCCTCGTCGGCATCCGCGGTGTCGACGTCGT
>VBGJ01000203.1 GCA_005880445.1 Chloroflexota bacterium
ATCATGCCGGCGTTGCGCCCACTTGCGCCGCGTCCGGTCGCGTCCCTGTCGACCACGACCACGCGCTTACCGTGCCGAGCGAGGGTCAACGCCGCGCACAGACCGGTGTAGCCCGCGCCGATGATCGCCACGTCCGCCTCGCGCGGCAACGGCGCAGGCGCAATGTCAGGGAGGCCTGCGTCGCGCCACCACACCGGCTCTTCGCGATAGTCGTCGCTCAGCGGCACCTCACGTCGCCGCCCCCGGACACCTGTGGTGTTCGTCATAATCTACTGCACAACAGCAAGTTATGCCCACTCTAGCCGGGCGCGCATGGGGCAGGACTGTGACAGGTGACGATCCGGGGCTGCGAATCGGCGAGGTAGCCCGTCAGGTTGGCGTGAGTCCCTCAACCGTGCGCGCCTGGGAGCGCAAGGGCATGGTGCAGCCCCGCCGGGGGGAAGGCGGGCACCGCCGCTATGGCTCCGACGACGTCGCCCGGCTGCGCGACGTGCGCTCGCTGCTCACGCGAGGTCACAACCCACCGGCACTGCGCAGCCTCTTCGCCGCCGACCCTCCAAGCGAACCAGTGGCGGGAGTGCGGTTGCGGGCGGCGCGCGCGAAGCGCGGGCTCTCGCTGCGTGAGGCGGCCGGCAAGGCGGCAGTCTCACCGTCGTTTCTCAGCCTGGTCGAGCGCGGGCTCGCAGAGCCATCGGTGGCGCTCCTCCAGCGCGTGACCGCCGCGTACGGCGGCACGCTCCTCGAATTCTTCGGAGCAGCACCTCGCGACGAGGCGACGAACAAGCTGGTCCGCGCACGTGAACGCTTGCACTTGCATGGCTTCGATCGCGTCGAGATGGAGCACCTCGTCTCGTTCCCCGGTGCGGTGCTCCAGGTGGACATTTTCACCGTCGCGCCGGGCGGCGGGAGCGGCGGTGGCTATGCGCACGACGGCGAGGAGTCAGTGTTCGTCCTCGACGGCGAGCTGGACATCTGGCTCGACGATGTCGAGCACTATCACCTCGAGGAGGGAGACACCTTGTACTTCCGCAGCACGCAGGAACATCGCTGGGGCAACCTGGGTGAGAGTGGCGCGCGCGTCCTCTGGGTCAACACGCCTCCCACCTTCTGACATGGATACGGTCGAGAAGTACCGCCGCTTCGTGATGACAAGCTCGCTCGCTGCGATGGAGCCCGTCACCATCGCCAGCGGCGAGCGTGCGAGCGTCACCGACGTCGACGGCACGAGATACACGGATCTGTTCTCCGGCATATCGGTGGTCAACACCGGACATGTGCACCCGCGGGTCGCGGAAGCCGCCCGGCGGCAGATCGACGCGCTCGTGCACTGCTGCTCGTACGTGTATCACGTGCCGGTGGTGGCCGATCTGGCGCAGCGCCTCGCCGAGATCACACCCGGGCGCCTGCAGAAGACGTTCTTCGGCAACAGCGGCGCGGAGGCCGTGGAAGGTGCACTACGCCTGGCGAAGGCGTTCACCGGTCGCGGCGAATTACTCGCGCTGCAGACGTCGTTCCATGGCCGCACCGCCGGGTCGCTCGCGGTCACCGGGAATGCAAAGCGCAAGCAGCGCTTCGGACCATCGCTACCGGGTGTCGCGTTCGCACCGGCGCCACATCCGTACCGCTGCCGCATGTGCAGCGGCCGGTGCACGCTGGCGTGCGCGGATGCTGTCGAGGACGCCATCCGCTACGACACCAGCGGCGACGTCGCGGCAATGATCGTGGAACCGGTGATGGGCGAAGGCGGCATCATCCCGCTACCGCCCGGGTATCTGCGTCGTGTGCGAGAGATTCTCGATCGGTATGGAATCCTGCTGGTGATCGACGAGGTGCAGAGCGGATTTGGACGCACCGGGTTGCTGTTCGCCGTCGAGGGACACGGGGTCGAGCCCGACATCATGGCCATGGCCAAGGGCCTGGCGAGCGGATTCCCGCTGGGTGCCTTCATCGCGCGCGAGGACATCGCCGATGCGTTCCAGCCCGGTGAGCACATGAGCACGTTCGGTGGCAACCCGGTGTCATGTGCGGCGGCGCTGGCAACCATCGAGGTGATGCTCGACGAGGGGCTGCCCGAGCGCGCCGCGCGGCTGGGGTCAACCGTGCTCACGCGGCTGCGGTCGCTTGCCGAGGAGTGCAAGGTCGTCGGCGACGTGCGCGGAGCCGGGTTGATGATCGGCGTCGAGCTGGTGCGCGACCGCAACACCAAGGAGCCGGCGGTGACAGAGGCAGCAACAGTGCGCCAGCTATGCCGTGAGCGCGGCGTCCTCATCGGCGTTGGCGGCTACTTCGGCAACGTGGTCAGGGTGCAGCC
>VBGJ01000192.1 GCA_005880445.1 Chloroflexota bacterium
AGGCTGCTGACGTCGACGGTGAACGATGCTGACGTGACCATGAGGCTGCTGCCCGACCCGCTCAGGACGGCGGAGCCCCTGATGGAGGCCGTGCGGCCAACCGCGTCGTCAGGAGCTTGGAGAAAGGCCAGCTGTTCTCGCACTCGGTAGCCCGCCACCGAGCCGCTCGCGATCGTCCAGGTGCCCGGGATCTGTGCGCTGCTCGATGACTGCGTACGCGTGCTGGACGCACCGGGTGACGACGTGGTCAAGGAGAGTGGAGGCGGCGCTTTCGACGGGAACAGGACGAAGTACACAAACGCGCCTGCCAGCGCAGCAGCCACGGCCATACCGCCGGTTCCAACGAGGAGCCAGCCGCGCAGGGTGTGCGGAAGTCGCAAGAAGCGGGGCATCACCGGGGGCAGGCGCTGTGGGACCGGCGCGCTGCCGGCCCCACATCCTCGTTGACGAAGGTCGCGGAACTCATGACACGGAGCCTACGGGACGGTCGGGACCTGCCCTGCGTTCTCCTGGGCCTCGCGCGCTGCGCTCTCACCCGCCTCGTGCGTCGCATTCTCGTTGGGAACGAACTTGCCGTTGCCGGCGCCGCCCGTACCGGTGCTTGGGTTCGCAGTCGCGGTTGTCGTTGCCGCGGTCGTCGTAGTGGTTGCAGCCTGGCCCACGATGTAGCCGCCGGCGATGCCTCCCGCCAAGAGGCCGACGGTGGTCACGGTCAGTGCAGCTCGTCTGCTGATTCCGCCGAATCGAACACGCGGGGGTCCCGGCGGTGGCGCGGGCGGTGGCGCCAGCGGCGCCGGATTGCTGTCGATGTCTTCCATTTGCATTTCTCCAAGTTGATGTTCGGCGGCCTTCGTTATCGCCGAAGGCTCGTCACGTTCGAAGGGGTCGGTCCGTCGTCCTACACTGCTGTTCTCCTTGATAACAAGAGCTGAAGGTGATGTCTCGAGGATCACCTCGGCTCCTGGGATCCCTTCGTGGGTTGCCTCGGAAGTTGCTGAGACTTCAGGCGCCCGTGACCAAGTGACGCGCCTGACGGGCAATATGGACGGATGGACGACGCGGTGCGTGGCTACGTCGACGGCATTGCCGTCGAGCACCGCCAGGTCTTCGACCGGCTACACCGGTTGATCATCGAAACCCACCCCGGTGCAGTCGTCATGCTGTCGTACGGAATCCCCACGTACAAAGTCGGCACGCGCCGCCTGTACGTCGGTGCGTGGAAGCATGGCGTGTCGATCTATGGCTGGCAGCAGGGCGGTGACGCCGGTTTCACCGCCCGACACCCTGCGCTCAGGAAAGGCAAGGGCACCATCCAGCTGCGGCCCGAAGACGCGGACCGCATCTCCGATGACGAGTTCCGCGAGCTCGTACGCACCGCTCTCGCTGCCACCTAGCTCGTAACTGGCAGCGCCCCCAGGGCGGCCGGATCCGAGTCGATCCTGGTCTCCGTACCAGTGGTGATGTCGAGGAGGAATACCCCGTCGAAAGCGCCCAGCGGACCGTTGACACCGACCGTATGCCCGACGAGAAGGCGATTGGCGTCGACCCACGCAACCGGCAGCATCCCGCGAGGACCAACGGTCGACCACGTGGCCGCCGCGCTGTCGCCGACCTGGATCGCGCCGTACGACCACGAACGTTGGGCGGCCTCTTGGGGTGCTTCGCTCAGGGCGACGCGGGCCCCATCCGAGCGGACGGCGAAGTCACCGACCTGGAGCGAGGGCGCCGGGTCGGGAAGGGTCCGGGTGGACTGGTCGGGCAGCGTCACTGTGACGCTACGTGGTGTTGTCAGCTCACCCACGATGCAGGCGGACGCGCCGCTTGGACGGACCGATGTTGCATTGGGGAAGCGGCAGCTCGACTGCATCTGCCCCACCGCACCGGTGGTCGGATTGACGAGTGACGGGTTGAGCGCTTGATAGTTGAGGAAAGGACCGGCCCCGCCGAGCCCGATCGGTGTGTGCGTCACCCAAAGCCCGCGAGTCGACCACGCAAACGGAAGCAGGAAACCGTTCGCGTCGGCGGGTGCGTCGATCAGTTGGTGGGGCGATCCCCCCACACGTTCGACGAAGACGCGCGACGCATACGTGCTCACCGCTGCGCCGGACGCGCTAGCTTTCACGCCCACCGCATACCCATATGCGATCTCGCTCTCGTCGGGAGAGATGGCAATCCCGACCGCCAAGCTGTACATCGACGACCTGCTGGGGAGCATCAGCGTCCCGACGGACGCGACCGACCCGTCGCTCGCCACCGCCTTCACGGTCGTGCCGTCCACAAAGTACGCGTGGTGGCCGACCACGGGAAGAGATGTGTTCCACACGGTGTCGGGAATCGCCACCGAGGCGGATACGGAGCCGTCGAGCCGAACGATATGGAGCTCTGCCACGGTGCCGTCCGGGCTGCGTGTCGTCGCCGTCAGCACAACCTGAGCGGCTGCCGGTGATGGTGTAGCGGTTACCGCGCTTGACGGCGTGCCTGCCGGCCTATTCGATCCGCACCCCGTGGCTGCCATCAGGCCGACCGGCCCGATGGCGATCATCAAGAACATCTTTGGTCCGATCACCTGTGTGTCAC
>VBGJ01000082.1:0-17254 GCA_005880445.1 Chloroflexota bacterium
TGCGCGCGGGACGCCGCCCGCCGGCCGGCGCTCACTTCTCCCAGGGCCGGGTCCGGGTGCGAATCTGCTGCTTGACGACCTCGGTGATGTCGACGTTCGTCAACGCCGCCGCGTCACCGTCGCCGCGGTTGCGGGGAGGCTTCGCCGGGTCGGGAAGCGATGGCGTCGCCTGGGTCGCCGGTGGTGGAGGGCGGCGTCTGAGGCGCCGCAGCGGGCCGAGCCGCTCAACCATGCTTTTACAGCCGGAAGAACCATGTGCGCGCCGCCTCCTCCGCGCCTCCTTCCGCCTGCGCCGCCGCGGTGCGACGTGCGTCGGTCACCGCGCTGGCCCAGAAGAACAGGCCGAGCACGAAGAGGAGGAGGAACAGCAGCACCGAGCCAAAGGCAACGAGCAGGAACAGCGCCAGGTGATGTTGGTCGAGCAGTGAGTGACCCCACCCCTCGCCGAGGGTGATCAACAGCACCGCAGGCCCGATGGTGAAGAGCGTCGAGAGCAGGAAGAACAGCGCTTTACGCCACTGCCCGTTGTACAGCTGGCCGAGCCCGGGCACGACGCACAGCGCAACCGCCAATCGCCAGCTCCTCCGCCGCCCCACCGTGGCCTCAGCCACGGATGGAAGCAGGTCTTCCGGGGCTCGTCATCGGGTGAAGAAGGATCGGTAGCAGAAATACGCCGCGAGCAGGAGCGTGGTCACCGCCCAGATGCTGACGAAGAGCACGTCGCCCCAGCCGGCGTCGCCGGGATACAGGACGGCCACAAGATGCGATGCCATCACTCAGTGCGACTTGAACTGGTCCAGAAAGTTCTCGCCGAAGATGACGAAGATGACGAAGGCGAGAAGCACAAGGAACATGAGCGCGGTGCCCAGAAAATCGCGGACCAGAGTGCGGCGTTTCATGCTGATGGGCTCATGGAACTGTCGCGTAGTTCTCCCAGTGGCGGATGAACTGGATCAAGATCTGGATCTGGGTCGGGCTCAGCACACTGCTGGGCAGGGGCATCTGCTTGTCGCGGGCGGAGTCGTACGTGTATCCGGGGGCGATGCCGCCCCAGTTGGGCATGACGCTCCCATAGTGCTCGAAGTCGGTGAAGCCGTATGTGATGCAGCGGTTGTAAAAGTCCTCGTTGTAGAAACCAAGCCGATCCTGGTTGTTGAGTGGGGGCCCGACACCACCTTCACCCTGCCCCCCGTGGCACTGCGCGCAGTTCTTGTAATACAGCTCTGCGCCGGCGGTGAACGCGTATGTGGGGTTGATGATCAGGTTCTCGTGTGCATTGTCGATGCCGGCAAGCGCGAGGCCGAGGCGGTTGCCGTTGTGACATACGACGCAGCCGATGCTGTCGATCCCTTGCTGCGTGCCCGGGGGCAGGCTGGTCGGGTTGAGGAACAAGGGTAGTGGCCCTCCCAGCGCCGCGGTCTGCTTCTTGCCGTTGACGACGTAGGAGTACGAGTGAAAGTTGTCGGCGCCATATTGCGCGTAGCTCATCGCCGGTGGGCTGGTGCTGCCGTTGAGCGTGACGTAGGCAGGATGCACGCCCGTGAGATGGTAGTCGTGCGCGATCTGTGTGGCGTTTGGCTCGTACCTGAAGAAATCCGTGCTGAGGCGCTGTGCGGCGATCACGGGACCGATCGTCTGGATGTCGGGAACATGGCATGAGATGCACCGCTCGACGCGGAAGCTGGTGCCCACCGTCGCCGCGCTGAACGCGGGAAACAGCTGCTGCACCTGCACATTGAAGTTCGAGCCCGGATAGTCCTTCTGGTACTGCTCCTGGGCGGCGAGGTATTGCCTGTCGGTCGTGTCCTTGGCGGCGGCGATGCCGACCAGGATCAGGGTGAGTGCGCTCAGCGCGAGGAAGAGCCGCGTCACGTCGGGGAGGACAGGCCGGGATGGCCCAGGACCATGGTCCAGTCCCAGTTGAACGCGAGACTGCGGAAGAAGACGCCGATGACGACGAACGCCACCGCCAGGCACAAATAGATGGTGAACATGCCGATCGCGACCTTGCGGTCCTGCGGGCGCCGCGACGGATTCCGATCCAGGTACGGCGTGAGGATCATGAAAATGATCACGAACGACGGGAACGCGACGCCGGCCATGACCGGCGGAAAGCGCTCGAGCAGCTCCTGCAGGCCGACGAAGTACCACGGCGCCTTGGCGGGGTTCGGCGTGATGGCCAGATTGGCTCGCTGGAGCAGGGGTGCGTTGACCTGGATCGAGACGGCAAGCAGGAACACGAATGCAGCGAGACCGGCAAGAAATTCCTTCCACACCAGGTGGGGGAAGGTGACGACCGTCTCCTCCTCCTCTCGCCGGCGCACGACCAGCGGCGGCGACGCCAGCTCGGGCCCCGTGATGGGTCGGGGCAGGGGCGGAAGCGGCGCCCGCGGCGTCCGCACCGTCCGGCCGCGGCCGTCGCCCTTACCGTTGCCTCCGCCGACGACCGTGGCCATCACAGTCCTCCGGTGAAGCCGTCCTTACGAGTCCGCCAGAAGTGTACGACCATGAGCAGGAAGCCGATCAGGGGCAACGCGATCACATGCAGGACGTAGAAACGAATCAATGCGCCCTGCGCCACCTGCCGTCCCCCGAGCAGCAGGTAGCGCGTGTACGGACCGGCGAGGGGCGCGTATTTCGCCATGTTGGTGCCCACGGTGATCGCCCAGACCGCGAGCTGGTCCCAGGGCAGCAGATATCCGGAGAACGAGAGGAGGAGAGTCGTCAGCAGCAGCAGCGTGCCGATCGCCCAGTTGAACTGGCGAGGGGGCTTGTATGCGCCCTGATAGAACACGCGCGCCATGTGCAGCCAGACGGTGATCACCATGCCGTGTGCAGCCCACCGGTGCATGTTGCGAATCACGAGGCCGAACGTGGCGACGAACTGCAGGTCCTTGATGTTCTGGTAGGCCTGGTCCACCGACGGGATGTAATAGAACATCAGGAACAGGCCTGTGATCGTCAGCAGGATGAACAGGAAGAACGACAAGCCGCCGAGACACAACGTGTACGAAACGCGGATGGCGGACTTCTTCACTCGCACCGGGTGGATGTGCAGGAAGAAGTTGGTCAGCGCGGTGCGCGCCGCGACCTTGTCGGTGGTGGGCAGCCCGTGGCGGAAGATCGATCCCCACACCTCGTCCACGAAGGTGCGCACGGGGTTGCCCTCTTTCGGCGGCGCGCTCATCGGCGGCTTCTCCTCATTCGCGCTCTTCCCTGCTCACACGCCCAGTGTCTTGCCGTTGTCCTTCTTCGTCTTCAGAAGCAGACGCCACTGCGGCGCCGTGTTGTCGCCGGGCTGCCGGTAGGCGACGATGTTGCCACGGTCGACCACGAAGAAGTTGTCCGGCGCCACCGAGATGCTGACCCAGTCCATGGGGCGGGGCGCGGGACCGTAGAAGTTCGTCGAGTCGATGAAGTACCGGCTGCCGTGGCAGGGGCACGCCCAGCCGTTGGGGATCTGCTCGCTGCCGGTACGATCGCCTCGCGCCGCAGCCACGGCATCGAGCACGCCGGACCCGCTGGTGACATTCGGGACATAGTTCGGCGTGCAGCCGAGGTGGGTGCAGATGAGGTACACGGCGTAGATGCCGGCGTCGTCGACCACCACGCTGACCCGATCCGCGGTGATCGAACGGACGGTCGCGCCCGCCTTTGCCTTGCCGCTGCCGTCGACGCCGCCCGTCAGCTCGTCGAAGGTGAAGGTCGTCTTGAACTGCTGCGGGGCATCGCCCGTCGCGGCGGGGAACATGAACTTGAGCACCTCGACGCTCCCGAAGATCACCGCGCCCGTCGAGGCCAGGGTGCCCATGAGCAGCAGGAACTGCCGCCGTGTCGTCTCGGCACGGGTGCGGAACTTGCCGCGCGGGGTGTCGTACGGATTTATCGCCACTCGGGAGCCGTTGTCATACGAATGGGTTGTTCGATGGTGGCGTGATGATGTTGGCGAAGACGATGGCCGAGATCATGATCACCACGAACGCCACGATGATGACGAGGCATCCGAAGTCGTTCCGCAAGGCGAGGATGATGCGTTCGACCATGGTTCGTATGCCGCCGGGCGCGCCAAGAATAGAGGACGGGCGTCTTGCGACGTCTCCCGCATGCCGGGGCCGGGAGTAGCCTTGCGGCCGGATGAGCGGCTGGCGCGCGGTTGAGGTCTACGGGACCTTCATAAAGTTGACCGGGGAGCTGGAGCTCGTCGGTGCTGAACGGCTCAGCGACAGCGTCAACCGGTTCGGCGCCTTCCTTCATTTCCGCAACGCGCGCGCCGAGCCACTCTCGGTCAACTACCCGGTGTTGAGCCGGCTGGAGCCCAAGGTCACCATCGCCAAGCCGTCGGTGATCCTCATCTGCCCCCTCGACGACGATCGGGATGGGAGCGCCGCGATGTGGCGCGAGACCGTCGCCTACGCCGCCGCGATCAACACCGCGGCGTTCTCGCTGGTGGGCGACGTCCACCTCGAGCCGGGACACGACCTCGAGGACCATCTCGAGCGCCATCCGGGCGACTTCCTGCCCATCACCAACCTCTCCGCGCTGTGGATCACCACCATCAGCAGCGAGACCCAGGCGCTCCAGCGCCCCTTCGCGCTGCTCAATCCGACCGCGATTCTCAGCTTCTCGTTGCGGTGATTTGGAGGGAGGGGGCGCACATTCCCGGCGAGTTCCCGAAGCGGAGAGGCCGAGCGGCAAAATCGCCGCAGGCGGATAGCGCGAGGCCGAGCCGCGAAGGGCTGTTTGAGCAGAGGGAATGTGTGCCCCTTCCTCGAGGCGCGCTTACGCGACGGCTAAGGCCTCTTCGCGCAGCTCGCGCTTCTGGCGAGCACCGAGTATGAAGCCGATGAGCATGCACAGCACGCCTGGCGCTGCGAAGATGCCCATGCCGATGAACAGAGCGATGGTGCGCGTCCCCACACCGAGCTCGGCGGGCGGGGCCGTGGTCCCGATGAACGACTTTTCAGCGGGCGCGCCCCACACCGTGCTCACGAATGCGAGCATGAAGAGCACCGACGCCATGAAGTGCCAGATCGCGGCAGTGCGCACACGACCATGACGCGGCTTCGAGGTGACATAGAACGCGGCCAGTGAGGCGGCCTCGAGCACCACGTACCCGTTGAACAGCAGGAACATGAAGAAGAACGAAACGATCTGCGTGTTGCTGAACCCGGTGAAACCGTTGATCGCAAACGCGTTGTTGCTGCCTGCGGCGGCGATCATCTCGGCACGCAAGATTACACCCCTGGTCACATGGCCAGTCGTAACCGCGCGGCGGGGGCGTAGCTTCTGACGGAGATGCCCGCGGTGCCCACGCAGCTCGAGCCCCGGGTGCAGCGCGCGCCACAGCTCACCCGTCATGCCGCCGTCCTCGGCACGGGCTCGTTCGTGCCCGACGGCGTCATCTCGAACGCCGACCTCGAGGCGATGGTGCACACCTCCGACGCGTGGATCCTCGAGCGCACCGGCATCCGGGAGCGCCGGCGGGCGGGTGCGGGGGTCACGGCAGCCACGCTGGGGGCGGCCGCGGGCCGCCAAGCCCTGGCGGCGGCCGGCATCAGTGAGGTGGGCGCCATCATCGTGGCCACCTGTTCGCCGGACACCTTCATCCCTCCCACCGCATGCCTGGTGCAGCGCGAGCTGGGCCTTCCCGGCGTCCCCGCCTTCGACATCAACGCCGCCTGCTCGGGCTTCGTGGACGCACTGGTGGTGGCGAACTCGCTGATCGTCAGCGGCGCCGCCGGCACCGTGCTCGTGATCGGCGCCGAAGCCCTGACCCAGCTGGTCGACTACACGGACCGCTCCACGTGTGTCCTCTTCGGCGACGGGGCCGGCGCACTCGTGCTCGGCGCTGCGGATCGCGGGGGCGTCGTGGCGACCAGTTGGGGTGCCGACGGTCTGGACGCGGACCTCATCTATTACGGGGTGAAGGGCGACGATCCCAACTCCGGCGACGGGGTGCGCATGCACGGCAAGGGCACGTTCCGCAACGCGGTCGAGCGCATGGTCGGCATCGCGGAGGAGTTGTGTGCGACCGCCGGGTGGAGGCTGGACGACGTCGACCTGCTCGTCCCGCACCAGGCGAACGCGCGGATCATCGAGGCCGTGGCCAAGCGCCTGCGCCTTCCCATGAATAAGGTCATGGTCAACCTCGACCGGTACGGCAACACCGGAGGGGCGTCGATCGCCCTCGCGCTGGCCGAGGCCGACCAGCTGGGGCGGCTCGGCGCCGGTCGGCGCGTGCTCGCCATCGCGTTCGGGGCGGGGGCCACGTGGGGAGGGGTCGCCCTCGAATGGACATCGACGCGGGCGGCGTGACCGCGCGGCGCCAGGCGCCGCCCCGTCGCGTGCAGGCTCCCGGCCCGCGGCTGCGCCCGGTGGCGCCGACCGGAACCGTCGCGTGCCCCGCATGCGGCAGGCGGTTCGTCTTCGAGCGCTACAAGGCCGACCTCAACGTCTGCACCGCGTGCGGCCATCACGGGCGCGTCCCGGCCGTGCAGCGCATCGCGCAGCTGGCGGACTCGCACAGCACGGAGCCGCTCGAGCTGCACGTCGGCGACCGTGATCCGCTGCACTTCGACGACGGCGTGCCCTACGTGCAACGGGTGGCGCGCGCTCGTGAACAAACCGGCATCGAGGAAGCGTTCGCCATCGCGCGCGCCGAGATCGCAGGCACGCCGGTGATGCTCGCGTGCATGGACTTCGCCTTTCTCGGCGGCTCGCTCGGCAGCGCCGCGGGTGAGATGTTCGCGCGCGCGTGCGAGCTCGCAGTCGGAGAGAGGCGTGCGCTGGTCGCGGTGTGCACATCCGGCGGCGCGCGCATGCAGGAGGGGATCGCGTCGCTCGCACAGATGGCGCGCTGCTCTGTGGGTGTTGCGTCGGTCGCGGAGGCGTCGCTGCCGTACATCTCGGTGCTCGGCGATCCCTGCTTCGGCGGCGTCACCGCCTCGTTCGCAGTGCAGGCCGACGTCATCCTCGCGGAGCCCGGGGCGCGCATCGGCTTCGCCGGCGGTCGCGTCATCGAGCAGGCGACGCACGACCGCCTCCCCGACGGGTTCCAGACCGCGGAGTTTCTCCTCGCGCACGGCATGGTGGACACGGTCATCGATCGCCGCCAGCTCCGCGCCACCATCGGAGCGCTGCTCCGGCTCTACTCGGGTGGTTCGTGAGCACGACGACCGAGACCACGGAGCGCGAACAGGCCGCCTTCGCACGCGTCGAGCTGGCCCGGCACCCCGAGCGGCCGCGCGCCCACCAGGTCATCGACGGCGTGTTTTCCGACTGGCACGAGCTGCGCGGGGATCGCCGGTTCGGCGACGACCGCGCGGTCATCGCCGGTCCGGCGCTACTGCACGGGCGTACCGTCATGGTGATCGGCCAGGAGAAGGGCACCGACCCGATGACGCGCGCGGTGCACAACTTCGGCATGCCGCATCCGGAGGGATACCGCAAGGCGCGGCGCCTGATGCGCCAGGCGGAGAAGTTCGGCATGCCCGTCGTCTGCCTCATCGACACCCCGGCCGCATATGCCGGTGTCGGCGCCGAGGAGCGCGGCCAGGCGTGGGCGATTGCTGACTCGCTGCTGTGCATGCTCACGCTCCGCACCCCGACCGTCAGCGTCGTGCTCAGCGAGGGCGGCTCCGGTGGCGCGCTCGCCCTCGCCGTCGCCGATCGCGTGCTCGCGCTGGAGAACGCCGTCTACACCGTGGCGCCGCCGGAGACGTGCGCAGCGATCCTGTACCGCGACGCCGGGCAGCGGGCTCGCGCCGCGGCGGCCCTGCGTCCCGGTGTCGACACCGCGTACGGCATCGGCCTGGTGGACGAGCTGATTCCCGAGCCGGAGCCCGGCGCGCACGCGCATCCCGGCGTCGCCATCGCAGCCATCGGCGGCGCGATCAGCCGCCACCTCGACGAGCTCTGCGCAACGCCGGTCGACGAGCTGGTGCGCCGTCGCGCAGCTCGATACCGCGCCGCAGGCGGCTAGCGATTACGCGGCCGCGAGGGCGGCCTGGTCCGTCGAGCTCTTCTCGGGCTTGCGGAGGAAAAGGGCGGGAATGACACCGATGATCGACAGGATCGCGGTGAACGCAAACACCCTGTCGAACGACGTGCTCAGCACGTTGTCTGCATAGCGCTTCGTGAACGTGTCCACCGCCGCGACGCCCGTGGTCTTCGCCTGGCTGGTCGATGAGCCCTGGAACTGCACGTTCGAGAACTCGCCCTTGAGCTGACCGCAGACCTGCGAAGCGGTCACGGTATGGTGCGTCGAGGTCGACAGCGCGGCCAGCACCTGTGGGGAGGGGTTGCACGTGGTGCTCGAGGCGGCGCCCGCAAACTGCGCGACGAGGATCGTCACCAGCACCGCGATGCCGACGGATGAGCCAATGCGCTGCAGGCTGTTCGTGATGCTGGACGCGCGCGATGTGTACTGCCGCGGCACACGCGCCAACGCCGCAGAAGCAGGACGCTGCCGACCGCAAGCAAGATCATGCCGCCGACCACCACGGGACGCGGGCCGATGCGGTCGGTGAGCATGCCCCCGAGCGGCATCGCGAATGCAGCGGTCACCGCCTGTGGCAGCAGCAGGAGACCGGTCTGCAGCGCGTTGTACCCGTGCACCTCCTGGAGGTACAGCGGGATCAGCAGCATGGACCCGAACATCACCGTGACGATGAGCAAGCTGAGCACCATCGCCCACGAGAAGGTCCGGTCCTTGAACAGCTCGAGGTGCAGCAGCGGCTCGTCGGTGCCGCGGAGCCCGAGAGGGATGCCGATCGCGGCGAGCACGGCTGCGCCGAACATCGTCACCGAGTTGATAGAGGCCCATCCATCGGCGATGCCGAAGGCGATGCCGGCGATGAGTGTGCCGGCCGCCAGCGGCAGCATGAGCTGCGTGGCGAGTCGCCGGCGGCGAAGCTGGCTCAGCACGAACGCGGTGAAGAACACGGCTGCGACGCCGAGCAGCGACAGCACCAGCGACGACGACCAGCCGAGCGTCGTGCTTCGATCCACCGCATACATGAGCGCGATCACCGCAGGCGTCGCCGCCAGCATCCCGAATCCATCGAGGCGCAGCCCGCGCGTGACGCGACTCTCGATCAGGTAACGCGACGCCGCGATGAAGCCGATGATGCCGATGGGAACGTTGACGTAGAAGATGAGTCGCCACGTGAAGTCCTGGACGAACCAGCCACCGAGCACGGGGCCGAGCGCAGGCGCAAGGAGCATGGGCACACCGAAGATCCCCATCACCTTGCCCATCTGCTGCGGACCGACCGCCTGCAGGATGATCGTCATGCCGATCGGCATGAGCATCCCGCCGCCGATGCCCTGCAACACCCGGAAGAAGATCAGCTCGGGCAGATTCTGTGCGATGCCACACGCCATCGACGCGAGCGTGAACAGCGCGATGGTGACGAGGTACAGACGCTTGGTTCCGAAGCGGTCCGTGGCCCAGCCCGTCATCGGTATCACCGCACCCTGGGCAAGCAGGTAACCGGTCACCACCCAGGCTATGTCGCTGTATGACGCGGCGTGCAGATCCGTTTGCAGCGTCGGGATGGCGATGTTGACGATGGTCGCGTCGAGAATCGTCATGATCGTGCCGGTGAGCACGACCGCGAGAGCGACCCACTTGTAGTCGAAGCGGCCGACGCGCCGCGGCGGCGCCACCGTCGCCTCGTCGGCGGGTCTCACGGCTTCGTCGCGCGTCAGCACCTCAGTCATCGCCCACCTCCATCGTCTTGAGCGCGGGGGTCGCGTGTGCAGTCGCGGCGGCGACCTTGTCGAGCAGGCGCAGCAGCGTAGTGAGCTCGGCGTCGCTCAGCGGAGCGAGCAGCTCCACCATCATCGCGTGCTTCGTGGACGTGAAGCGCCGCAGCAACCCGTCGCCGCGCTCTGTCGGGACGATGTGCACCACGCGGCGATCCTCAGGATCCGAAACGCGGTCGGCCAGACCCTGGCGAATCAGGCGATCGACGAGTGCGGTCGCCGTGCTCAGCGCGCAGCGCTGGTGCCGCGCGAGCTCGTTCATGGTCGGTCCCATCGGCGCCTCGCCACCGTCGCGGAGCCGATGCAGGATGTGGAGCGCTTCGAATTGATGCGGCGTGACGTTGGCGAGCTCGGTGCTCACGTCCTCGGGGAGGCTGGCCTGGAACTGCCGCCGCGCGCGCGGCATGAGCTCCAGCAGCCGGTCGATGAGGTCGGCGCGCGAAGCCCCGCGCTCGGCCTGAAGCGCCATATGGGGGATGCTCCTCAGGTTCGTCAGTCGAATAGTTCGATACTAAGACTATTCGTGGGTCGATGTCAAGCCCCGGGCCACCTGTCGATGCGCAGGGGCGGGGTCACCCGACCGGTCAGCTCGCGTGAGCGGCGCTGCTTCGCCTGAATCAGGCCGGCGTCGGCGGCGGCAATCAGCCGTTCGGCCGAGTCGGCGTCAACGGGGTAGACCGCACTGCCGTACGACGCCGAGAGACTCGTGCTGCCGATCACCGGATCGTTCCGCGTCATGGCGGCAAAGCGCTGCCCGATGCGCTGTGCCACCGACTCCGCTTGCATGCTGTCGGCGCCCGGAAGCACGCACACGAATTCGTCTCCGCCGTAGCGTGCGGCGGTGTCCTCGCGGCGAAGCGTGGAACGCAACACGTCCGCATACATGACGAGCACGCGATTGCCGGCGTCGTGTCCCCATGCGTCGTTGATCTCCTTGAAACCATCGAGATCCGAGAAGATCAACGCGACGGTGTCGCCGGACCGCGCCGCGCGGGCCACCTCCTTGTCGACCACGTTCAACAGCTGGCGGTGCGAGACGAGGCCGGTGACCGAGTCCAGCAACGCATGATCGACGTCGGCCTCGTGCCCGCGAGCGCGCTCGATGTCACGCGCCGCTTCGTCGGCGAGCGCCTGCACGATGTCGAGGTCCTGCGCTGTCCACGCATGCTCGCGACGGTTCGATACCAGCACCAGGCTGCCGATGACCCCATTGCCCGGTGGGCGCAGCGGTGCGCCGACAGCGGAGCGTATGAATCCGGCGCGCATGGCGCGCATGCGCTCGCGACTTGCTTCGCGCAGATTCGCGTTCGCGGTGGAGATGTCGAGCGCGGTCGGCCACAACATGGCGTGACCGGAGGTGAACACCGCACCGCCCAGCCCTTCGCCGGGCAACAGCTCCGTGGGCGGTCCACCTCGTGTGACTCCGTGGGGACCGAGCGCGACGCCGGGAGTCTTGAGCATTCCCTCGGCGTCGTCGCGAAGCAGGGTCGCGGCGTGCGTCGCCTGCGGAAACCACTCTCTGCACGCCTCGAGCACCGCGACGACCACCGACTCGACGTCGCGTGCCGTGCCGAGCTTGCGTCCCATGGTGGCGAACACCTGTCCACGCACCGCGTCCGCGTCGACCAGCCGGCGCGCGCGCTGCGCGTGTGTGAGCAGCAGCAGCTCGAATCCGGCCAGAAACGCCACGGCGAGGACGAGTGAGGCGATCTCCGTCTGGTTCACTGGAACGTTGTCGAGCCACAGCTCGATGAACGCGCCCAACACGGCCGCAGCGGCGACGACGTTCGCTCCGCGGGGCGGAGCCACGTCGACGCTCAGCAGGATGCCCGCGAAGATGAGCGCCGCCCAGAGCGTGAAGTCGGGAAGCTCGGGCGCCGCGAGCCGGAGGCCCAGGTTGGCAAGCCCGGCGAGGCACGCCCCGGAGATCACGAGCAGTGCGCCGTGTCCCCAGAACCGGACGCGTGGCAGCTGGGATGAGGCCAAGACCAGCCCGAGGACCACGAGCGAGATCGCGGCCTCGACCACCAGATGCGCCGCATCGAGCGGCAGCGTCATGACGCGGATCACGCCGGCGGCCACGAGCAGGCTCGCGGCCCCGACGCCGTAGCCGCGTGACGCGACGCCGCGCGCTTGAATCACCCCCAACTGCCCCTACTCGCGATTTGACGTGAACGCATCAAACCACACAAATGCACCGTCTGTCCAACGGACACGACGCGCCGTGCGATATGCCGCCCCCGCGGCGCTGCCTGCCTCGCCCACCTGCCCGGTCGCAAGCATAGCGTTTGGCCCAGCCGGGTCCTTTCGGGCCGGCGGGCGGTGTGATAGGCTCGGGCGAACCGACGTTCGCACCCGGCCGGAGCCTTCATTGACGTACCGACTGCTCCACATCGCCGATCTCCACCTCGACCGGGCCTTCGCCGCAGCGGGCTGCCACGCAGAGCTGGCGCGCCGGCGGCGGACCGGCTTGCGGGACGCGCTCAGGCTCGCCGGGGAGACCGCGCAGGCAGAGCGCTGCAGCGCGGTGACCATCGCGGGCGACCTGTACGAGCACGAGCGTTCCGGCGTCGACACCGCGCGCTTTCTCGCCGCAACCTTTGCCGCGTGGCGCCCGCTCCGCGTCTTCATCGCGCCGGGCAACCACGACGCATTGATGCCCGGCTCGCTGTATCGGAGAACCGACTGGCCCGACAACGTGCACGTGTTCGAAGAGCCCGCGCTTGCCCCGGTCGAGCTGGAGGACGGGATCGTGCTCTGGGGACTGGCCCACCGCGAGCCGTCGTGGCTCGGCAACCCGCTCGACTGCGCGCCGGCTCCATCAGGCGACGTGCACCTCGCGCTGTTCCATGGATCCGAGCTCGGCTCGCGGCCCGAGGGGAAGTCGATCCACGGGCCGTTTCGGGCCGAGCAGCTGCGCGAGCGGGGCTTCCGCTCCGGCCTGTGCGGCCACTACCACCGGCGGCGCGTCGACGATGCCACCGGGCTGATCTATCCCGGCACCCCGGAACCCCTCACCTTCGACGAATCAGGCGCCCGCGGCCCTGTGCTCGTCGACGTCGGAGGCGACGGCGCCATCCAGGTCACTCCGCTTGCGCTGAACCGGTGGAACGTCGTCACCGCGGGTTGCGACGTCTCCGGGTGCACCTCGACCACCGATGTCGTCGATGCCACCACCAGGACGTGCATCGCCGCGGCGTCGATCGGAGATCCCGAACGCACGCTGATCCGGCTCGATGTCACCGGCGCGCTCGATTGCTCAGTGGGGCTCGACACGATCACCGTCGAGGCGGAATCGCGGGACCGCTCCGGTGCGGCGCTGGTCAAGGTCCGCGACCTCACGACGCACGCCGCGGACCTTGTCGCGCTGGCGGACGAGCGTTCGGCGCGCGGCGCGTTCGTTCGCGCGGCCACAGCGGCGCTGCAAGCCGCCGCGGACGACGCCGAGCGTGCCCTCCTCGATGAGGCGCTTCGCTACGGGCTCGAGGCGCTGGCCGGCGCGGAGGTTGGGCTGCGGTGAGACTGGAACGCGCCGAGGTCGCCGGCTTCGGCGGGCTGCGCGACGTCCGCGTCGTCTTCCACCCCGGAATGACCGTGATCGTCGGAGACAACGAGTCGGGAAAGTCGACACTTCATCGGGCCATCCGCGCCGCGCTGTACGGCATCGACGCGGGCGGACAGGGCCGCGCGGTGGAGCGAAGCGACTGGGCTCGGTGGGCGCCGTGGGTGCCGGGTCCGTACGGCGTCGCGCTCACCTACCAGATGGACGACGGCCGCCGGATTCGGGTCGCCCGGCGCTTCGACACCCGTGAGCAGCCGGTCCAGGTCCTGGAGCTCGGCGGGTCCGACCTCACCGATGAGGTCCGCGCGGGTCGCGCCGTCGTCCCCGGCCGGTTCCACCTCGGCGTCGACGAGGCGGTGTTCTGCGCCACCGGCTGGGTGAGCGACGACGGCCTGTGGCTCGCCGCACCTGAAGCCCCAGGGCAGCGTGCCGACCGGCTGCAGGAGGCATTGGAGCGGCTGGCCGACAGCCGCCAGGGGGTGACGGCGGCCGAGGCGGTGGAGCGGCTCCGCCAGGCAGGCGAGCGTGTCGGCACCGAACGGCGGGGCGGCAGCCAGCTGGGCGGCGCTACGCGCCGCCTGCGCGAGCTGGACGTCGAGCTCGACATGGCCCGCCGCCGGCTCACCGCGGTGGCCGGCCAGCAGCAGCGACTGCTCGATCTGGAGCGCGCCGCTGCGGAGGCGGATGCGCGCCGGGCGACCGCCGAGCGCGCCTGGCTTGCCGGGCGCATCAGCGAATTCGTGGAACGCCTGCAGCAGCTGCAGAGCGTGGCAGATGAAGCGGCGTCCCATTCGGCCGTGCTGGGCGAGACCGAGCGCTACGCCTCCTTCCCGGCCGGCCTCGAGGAGCAGGTGATCGCCGTCGGCGTGGAGCTTCGCCAGGCGGGGCTCGACGAGGCCGAGGCTGAGGCCCGCTGGCTCGCCGCCGATGAGCCCCTGCGCGCGGCCAGACGCCGGCGTGCCGAGATCGCGCCGCTGCTCGACGCGATGGGCACGGGCCCGCAGGTCGACGACACGCTGCTCGAACGCTCGGCTCGGTTGCACGGCGAGCTCTCGTCAGTCGAAGCCGCGGCAGCCGCCCCGGCGGTCGAGATCGCCGGCGAGGCGCGCCTGGCGGCGCTCCGCCAGGAGATCGCCTCCACCGGGCTGGCGGCGCTTCCTCCGGGTTCGGCCGGCGCGCTCGGGCAGCTGGTCGCCACGTCGCGACGCGGGCGGGCGGGTGCCTGGTTCGCCGCCGCATCTGCCGGCGTGACAGCGGCCGCCGCGGGGGCCGGCGTTCTGGTCGTGACGCACCGTCTCGTCCTCGCCCTCCCGGTCCTGCTCGCCGGATTCGCCGCGTGCGCGGCCCTGGTGCGCGCGGGCGTGCATGCACGCCGTGGCGCGCAGCTCGCGAACGAACGTCTGACCGGGCTCGCGGGTCGCCTCGGGGTGGACTCGGGCGAGATCGGTCTCCTGTCCGAGCGCCTCCCGGCGCTCGACGCGCTGCACGCCGCGCTGCTGCGCGAGCAGGCGCGCTCCGAGAGCCGCCGCGCCGAGCTCGACGCCCTGCGCGCCACCGCGGCGGCACTCGCCGAGCGGTGCACCGCACTGGCGCACGCCGCGCGCGTGAGCGCGCCTGTGTCTTCTGGTGCGGCGACCACGCAGGCGTTGCTGGAGCGCGCGCGCCACGCGCTGGCAGGCATCGACGACGCCATCGCGCTGCACCGCCGCAGGCATGAGCTGCAATCGGAGGACACGGCACTGTCGGCCGAGGAAGGGGGCATGAGCGCGCTCGAAGACGAGGCGCACATCCGTGAGCAGCGATCGCTGCGGCTCCAGGCAACGCTTCGCAATCTGCTGGCGAAGGGCGGGCTGCACTGTGGCGACAATTTCGACGACGCGGTCGAGGTGGTGCGCCACGCGGGAGAACAGCGGCGACGGCACGACGAGGCCGCGCGCGGGCTCGCAGAAGCGCAACGCCGCGCGACCATCATCGGCGCGGAGCCCGAGCTGCGCCGCGCGCTCGACCATTTGAACGTCGAGTTGCGCTCGCGGGGCGGAGACCCGGATGCGGCTCGCATCGCACCGCGCATGGATGCCGGCGAGCTGCACCGCCTCGAGCTGGAAGCTGAGCACGCACGGCAGGCCGCCACCGCAGCCGGAGAGCAGGCGCGCGACGTGCGAGCGCGGCTTGCCGGGGTGCTCGACACGCTCCCCGACATCGCCGACCTCGAGGACGAGCGGGACGCGTGTGCGGCGGAGCGGGACCACGCGCTCCGGCGGCTGGCAGCCATCCGGCATGCCATCGAGCTCCTGGAGAACGCGTCGCGGCGCACGCACCGCGACCTTGCGCCGCGGCTCGCCGAATCCGTGACCGGCAGGCTCGCGACGCTCACCGACCAGCGATACGCGGCGGTGAATGTCGACACGGATCACTTCGCCGTCGCGCTGCTGTGCCGGGACCGTCCGGACATGGTGCCGCTGGAGCTCGCGTCCCACGGCACGCGTGACCAGGTGTCGCTGCTGCTGCGCCTCGCGTTGTGCGAGGTGCTGAGCTCATCGGGTGAGGCGATGCCACTGCTGCTCGATGAGCCGGTGCTCACGTCCGATCCACGCCGCCGCGAGCTGATGATCGCCTTCCTGCACAACCTGTCCGCGTCGCATCAGGTCGTGCTGACCACAGCCGATCCATCCGTGGTCACCGCGGTCCGCGACCAGGCGGGCGACGACGCGACGGTGGTCAGGCTCGACGGCGCCGATGCAATCGTCGATGCGACGGGGCGAGCGGCGTGGCCGGTGCGGGTGCTGCCCGCGTAGCGGCGAACGACTCAGAGCAGTCCGGCGATTCGCACCAGGCCCTCGAGCTGTGACACCTCGTCGGTGAACAGGGGGATCCGCGACGTGGGCACGGCGCCGAGACGCTCGAGTCGCGACAGCTGGCGCGCGTCGCGTTGTGCCAGAGCGTTGAAGAGCCGGTAGGTTTCCCCGATGGATCGAGCGGTCTCGGCGGACACTCGCTGACCCAGCTCCGACGAAAGCCACGCAGCGAGCTTCGGATGCTCTTCAAGCGCGGTCGCGGCGGCGGCGGTGTTCGGGTTGCGCAGCGCCTCGGGCAGCACGCGGTTGACCACGATGCCGCGCAACGGCATGGAGAACTCTCGCAGCTTCGAGCAGAAAAATTCGGCCTCCGCGAACGGGGCGGGCTCCAGCGTGGTCACGACCACGAAGCCCACTTGCGGGCTGCGGAGCAGGCGGTAGACGTCGCGCGCCCGCGCCTGCACGCCCCCGTACAGCTGCTGCAGCTGACGCACGAAGTCGGCGACCTCCTCCAGCGTGTCGTCGCCGAGGAGGCGGTCGGCGAGGCGGAAGAACGGCATGGCGGCAAAGTTCATGGCGCGTCCGAAACCCGACGGTCCCGCGAGCCACGAGAGCAGGCGCGCACCGACATAGTCCGCCAGGCGATTCGGCGCCTCGAGGAAGTCGAGCGCGTTGCGCGACGGAGGGGTGTCCACCACCACCACGTCATACTCGCCGCCCTGGTGCAGCTCATAGAGCGCATCCATGGCGGCGTACTCGTGCGACCCGATGAACGCGTCGCTGATTCGCTGATAGAA
Organism: Chloroflexota bacterium; assembly: GCA_005880445.1. Taxonomy (GTDB): domain Bacteria; phylum Chloroflexota; class Dormibacteria; order Aeolococcales; family Aeolococcaceae; genus CF-75. The sequence continues at coordinate 16,923 of VBGJ01000082.1, forward strand.
GCGGTTCTGCAGAATACGGTCGGCGGTGCGCCGATTGGGCGCGAACCGCTCGATGAGCCGGTCCCACGCCGACTTCGTGTCAAGCATGGCAGCAACAACCTCGCCCTTCGCAGGAAGGCCGGCGCCATGCAGCTGACGTGGTGACACCGTGACGGGATCCGTGCCGATGCCGCGGAGGCCGAGCGCCGTCGCGAGCCGCTTCGCCGGATCCACCGTGAGCACGAGCACTCGCTTGTCCTGAGCCGCCGCGACCGCCATGGCCAGCGATGCGCTCACGGTGGTCTTGCCCACGCCGCCGCTGCCGCAGCAGACGATCACCTCGAGGCTGCCAA
>VBGJ01000082.1:17367-30018 GCA_005880445.1 Chloroflexota bacterium
TCTGATTCAACTGGACGGCCGTCTCCAACGCCAGCGCCAGTGGCTGCGGCGGTCCTCCCAGCCGCTCCCGGATGCGACTGGCATGCGCGTCGTCGCTCATCGCTCTCGCAACACGGAGCTGCGTCGGGCTCACGTGCAGCGGGATCATGCGGTTGAGCACGCAGCAATCGACGGCCACGCCCGCCTCGTCACGCAGCCGCGCGCTGAGCTCGATCGCCTCGACCACGGGCATCTCTTGCGGCAGGGAGCACAGCGCGACCGTGGTGCGCGCGTGGTCGCGGATCAGCTCGTCGACCCATTGCACCTGCGCGCTGATCATGCCGCCCTTGACGAGTGTCAGCAGTGACCGCGCCGCGGTCAGGTGTGAGACGACCTGGCCGCTCGGCGCGGAGTCGACGACGATGATGTCCCACACGGGGCGGCTGTTCGCCTGTCGCCGTCGCTCCTCGTACGCGATCTTTCCGACGACCAGCATGTCGCGCGGACCCGGCACGCCCGTGGCGATGAAGTCGAACACCCGCGCGAGCGGGGTGAGCCGCGCGAGGCGCGGCACCTTGAAATAGATGCTGAGGTACTCCTGGAACGACTCCTCCGCCTGCAGCGTCAGTGCGGAGATGCCGGGCTGCACCACCTCCGGTTTGAACCCCACGCGATGCGAGCCGAGTGCAGCGGCGAGATCTCCCTTCGCGTCGACATCAACAGCGAGGACGCGCCTGCCGTCACGCGCGGCGAGCAACGCGAGCGCGGCGGCGACCGTGGTCTTCCCCGTGCCCCCTTTGCCGGAGACGAAGATGACGCGCCGCCGCAGCAGCCTCTCGAGGATCCCCGAGGCCGAGACGCCTGCGTGCCTACGAGCCGGCGACAGCCTCGAGCACCTCGGCCGCGTGACCCGGCGCCTTCACCTCGCGCCACTCGCGCTGGATCGTCCCGTCGGGCCCGACGAGAAAGGTGCTCCGCTCCACGCCCATGTACGTGCGCCCCATGTACGACTTCTCTTTCCATACATCGAGAGCGTCGATGAGCACACGGTCGGGATCGCTGACCAGCGGGATCCCGAGCGAGCACCTGGTGATGAACTTCTCGTGGCTGCGCTCCGAATCCGGCGACACGCCGAAGACGTCGACGCCCTTGGCCTCGAAGTCGGTGCGGAGGCTGGTGAACTCCTGCCCCTCGATGGTGCAGCCCGGCGTGTCGTCTTTCGGATAGAAGTACAGCACCGTGCGCCGCCCCTTGAGATCGCCGGCGCGCAAGCGGCCACCGCCGCTCGTGGCCAGATCGAAACTCGGAATCGGATCACCGGATGCCATCGTTCGACTCCTCCGCCATCTGTCCCGCTGATCGATAGACGCGCAGTCTAGGGCCTGCGGCTTGGCTTCCTATACTCGCGGCGCATGCCCGCCTCCCCGCAACGCGCCACCGCCGGCGGACCGGTCAGCCCCGTCCCCATCCTGCTGCGCTTCATCTCCTGCGGTCTGCTCGCCGTGGCTCTCGGCATCCTGTGGCGAGTGACGCTTGCACCGCCGACGGTCGGTATCGGCAGCGCCTTCGCAGGGATCTTCTTCCTGTTGCTCGGCTTCATCCTCGGTGGCCTGCTCTGGTATGCGCGCGACGCCCGCGTGAGGATGCGCGATCCCGAGCGAATCCCCGACGAGCGACTCGTCTTCTCGTTCATCGTGTTCGCGGCGATGCCGTTCGCCGTGCTTGTGGTCGTGGGAGCCGTATGGCTGCTTGCCTTCATCATCGGCGCGCGATAGCAGCTCAGTTCATGAAGGCGCGCAGCCGGCTCGCAATCTCTTCGATGTCGCCGCGGTCCGCCGCGTCATCGGGGACGCGCTCCAGATACCAGCGCAGATCGTCGAGCGCGGCACGCGTCTGACCCAGACGCCAGAGCAGCACGCCGCGGTCACGACGTTCCGCTGGATCGCCCGGAAGCAGATCGACGCAGCGGTCGGCGGCGCGCAACGCGAGCGGCCAGTTCTCGAGGCACGAGTAGCAGCCGCGCAGGTTGCGCGACATGCGCGCGAGTATGTCCCGAGTGGTCGCTCGCGCCAGCCACGCGGGCTCGACGCGCGGCGCCTCCCAACCGGTTGAACGCTCGACGAGACGCCGTGTGTCCTCCGCATCCAGCGGCTCGCCCCCGGCGATGGTGTCGTAGAGAAGATCTCCCACCCGCACCAGGAAATGGCCAGGCGTGTTGACGCCTTCGATGGGGATGGACGCGCGCGTACCCACCGCGATCCATATCGCTGAGCACGCGATGGGGACGCCCGCGCCCCGCTCGAGCACGGAATGCAGGTAATGCGCCCGCGGATCGCCGCCGCCCGCCCCGCGAAGGCCGAGGCGGGAGCGCAGCAACGGAGCCACCAGCGGCGCGTCACCGGGCCGGCAGCCGTCGATGCCGCACTGCGTCCGCAGCTCGCCGGCAAGCTCGTCGATGCGCTCGAGCCACCGTGCGACGTCCAGGCCTGACGTGTCTTCGGCCGCGATCCAGAGCGCGCCTTCGGCGACGTCGCCCTCGCGGTCCGCAAGGGCGACCAGCGCGTCGCGTGGATGTACCACAGCCATGTCGCACGCAATCATGTACCGGGACACCCGGACGGCGCGCCGTCACGGCGGGCGAGCCGGTCTGGCTCTGCCCGGGCTCCACTAGACTGGCCTCATGCTCCTCGACGAGATCGCCAGTCCCGACGATCTGCGCGACCTCGGGCCCGGCGATCTCGAGCGGCTCTGCTCCGAGATCCGGGAGTTCCTGGTTGCCGCGGTGTCGCGCACCGGCGGCCACCTGGGCCCGAACCTCGGCGTCGTTGAGCTCACGGTGGCTCTCCACCGGGTGTTCGACAGCCCGCGTGACGCCATCGTCTTCGACACCGGCCATCAGGCATACGTGCACAAGATGGTCACCGGAAGGCTCAACCAATTCGACACGTTGCGCCAGCAGGGCGGGCTGTCCGGATATCCGTCGCGCACCGAGTCGAAGCACGACATCGTGGAGAACTCGCACGCGTCGACGGGCCTCAGCTACGCGCTTGGCATCGCCACAGCGCGGCGGCTGCGCGGCGAGCAGGGCAAGGTGGTGTGCGTCATCGGTGACGGCGCCCTCACCGGCGGCATGGCGTACGAGGCGCTCAACAACATAGGTCAGCTGAAGCCCGAGCTCGTCATCATCCTGAACGACAATGGGCGCAGCTACGCGCCGACGGTCGGCGGCATCGCCGAGAACCTGGGGCAGCTCCGCCTCTCGCCAAGATACGAGGCCGCCAAGGACAGAGCCGGCAATGCGCTGCGGTCGCTCCCCGCGGTGGGGCACTCGGCATACGAGACCGCGCGGCGCATGAAGAATTCGCTGAAGCAGCTGGTGGCGCCGGCGTCGATCTTCGAGACGCTCGGGCTCAAATATGGCGGGCCGATCGATGGTCACGACATTGCCGCGGTCGAGAAGGCGCTCCGCGACGCCGCGCACTATCGGGGCCCTGTGGTCGTGCATGTTGTGACCAACAAGGGTCAGGGGTACGGGCCGGCTGTTGCAGACAAGGTCGACAAATTCCACGGCGTCTCCACCTTCGATCCGGACAGCGGCAGCTTCGCGAAGAAGGCTCCGGACTGGACCGACATCTTCAGCGACGCGCTGTGCGAGGCAGCGGCGCGCGACCCGCGCATCGTCGCCATCACCGCGGCCATGGCGTCGTCGACGGGGCTGCTGCAGTTCGCCGAGCGGTTCCCCGATCGGTTCTACGACGTCGGCATCGCCGAACAGCACGCGGTCACCTTCGCCGCCGGCCTTGCGCTGGCCGGCATGCGTCCCGTCGTCTGCATCTACAGCACCTTCTTGCAGCGCGCCTTCGACCAGGTGACCTGCGACGTTGCGCTGCACCGGCTGCCCATCGTGTTCGTGCTCGACCGCTCAGGGATCACCGGTCCCGACGGCCCGTCGCATCACGGCGCGCTCGATCTCGCGTACCTGCGCGTGGTGCCGGGCATGGTGGTGTCTGCGCCGAGCACACCCGACGAGCTGCGCCGCCTCTTCGCGACGGGACTCGCATACGGTGGCCCGTTCGCCATGCGGTACCCGCGCGGTCCCGCACCGGGTGCGGGCGCCGCGCCGCTCGAACCGCTCGAGGTCGGCAAGATGTCGGTGCTGCGCCGCGGTCACGATGTGGCCATCGTCGCCATCGGCAGGATGGTGGCGGTCGCGTCGCAGGCTGCCGACCTTCTCGCCGCGCGCGGGCTGTCGGCGACCGTCGTCGACGCGCGGTTCGCCAAGCCGGTCGACCCCGACATCGCGGCCCTCGCTGCGCATCACCGCGCGCTCATCTCCGTCGAGGACGGCATCGCGACGGGCGGGTTCGGCGGGGCGGTGAGCGAGCTGCTGGCGTCGGAGGGCGTCAACGTGCCGGTGCGACGTCTTGGACTTCCCGACCGCTTCATCGAGCACGGAGCGCCGGCGAAGCTGCTGGCGCAGTTCGGGCTCGACGCCGAGGGCATCGCCGCCGCGGCGCTGGAGATGGTGCCGGCGTCGAAAGCGCTTGCCGGCTGACCGGCCGGAGGCGCCGCCGCAATCGGCGCGCGACGTGACGGTGCGTGATGTGCCGGTCGATGTGGTGCTGCCGCTGTGGCACCGGATCCTCCGCGAGCGGGTGCCGTTCGAGGTTGCGCAAGCGAGGCACGCCGCGATCGACACACTCCCGGGCACCCGCCATTTCGCCGCCTTCGACGGCGACACCGTCGTCGGCGTGGTCACGACGTTTCCCGAGGACACGCCGCTCGCGCCGGGGCGCCGTGGTGAGCACTTTCGCGGCATGGCCGTTGATGACGCGTACCGCGGCGCAGGCATCGGCCGACTGCTGATGCGCGCGGTGGTGGATGCGGCACGGAGCCGGGGGGCGGAGGTGCTGTGGGCCAACGGCCGCGACACGGCGCTCGGCTTCTACGAGCGGATCGGCTTTCGTGTCGTCGGTGATGGCTTCGTCGATGACGAGATGCACCTGGAGCACCACGTGGTGCTCGCGGGCGTCGGCGAGGTGACCGTGTAGCAGGAAGAAGGGGCCGGGCGTGATGCCCGGCCCCCTGTCCAGGAAGTGGAGCTCGCGGGTTTACGACCTACGCGTCGTAGTAGAGGAAGAACTCGTATGGATGCGGACGCAGCGCCACCGGATCGACCTCGCTCTCGCGCTTGTAGGCGAGGTACGTGTCGATGACATCGGTGGTGAACACGCCGCCGTCGAGCAGGAACTGGTGGTCCGCCTCCAGCGCGTCGAGCACCTCGGGCAGCGATCCGGGCAGGTCCTTCACCGACTCCGCCTCGGCGCCCTCGAGCTCGTACAGATCCGCGTCGACCGGCTTGGGCGGTTCGATCTTCCGCTTCACGCCGTCGAGGCCCGCCATCAGCATCGCCGAGAACGCGAGATACGGGTTGCACATCGGATCCGGCGAGCGGAACTCGAGACGGCGCGCCGCCGGCGATGGGCTGTACGTGGGGATCCGGACGCAGGCGCTGCGGTTGCGCGCGCTGTACGCCAGCTTGATCGGCGCCTCGTAGCCGGGCACGAGCCTGCGGTAGCTGTTGGTCGTCGGCGCGGCGAAGGCGAGCAGCGCCGGTGCGTGAGCCAGCAGCCCACCGATGTACCAGCGCGCCGTGTCGCTCAGCAGCGCGTACTTGTCCTTGTCGTAGAACAGCGGGGTGCCGTCCTTCCACAGCGATTGATGGGTGTGCATGCCGCTGCCGTTGTCGCCAAAGAGCGGCTTGGGCATGAACGTCGCCGTGTACCCGTTGCGGTAGCACACGTTCTTGACGATGTACTTGTACTGCAACACCTTGTCGGCCATGGCCACCAGCGTGTCGTAGCGCATGTCGATCTCGGCCTGGCCGGCGGTGCCCACCTCGTGGTGGTGCACCTCGATGGCGATGCCCGACTCGATGAGCGCGAGCACGATCCTGCTGCGCAGATCCTGCAGCTTGTCCACCGGGGGCACCGGGAAGTACCCCTCCTTGTACCGCGGACGGTAGCCGAGGTTGCCGCTGCCGTTCTTGCCGGTGTTCCAGATGCCCTCGTCGGAGTCGATGTGGTAGTAGCCCTCGTGGCTGTTCTGGTCGTACCGCACCGAGTTGAAGATGTAGAACTCGCACTCCGGGCCCCAGTACGACGTGTCCGCGATGCCCGACTTGGCCAGGAACTCCTCGGCCTTGCGGGCGACGTAGCGGGGATCGCGACTGTACGGCTGAAGCGTGAGCGGGTCGCGGATGTCACACACCACCGAGAGGGTGGGCACGTCCAGGCACGGATCGAAGAAGGTCCGGCCCGGATCGATGAACAGGAGCATGTCGCTCTCGTGGATCTTCTGGAAGCCACGGATGCTGGAGCCGTCGAAGCCGATGCCGTCGGTGAAGAGGGATTCGGTGAGCTCGCCGACCGGGATGCTGAAGTGCTGCCAGCTGCCGACCAGGTCGGTGAAGCGCAGATCGACCATCTGCACACCGATTTCCTGCGCCCTCCGGATCACGTCGCGGGGGCCGGGTTTGTGAACGGGTGCCGAGGACATGGTCGGGCGCACCTCCCCTGCTACGCGAATGGCTTCGTCGATCGCCATGCTTCCTCCTTCCGGGACAGGTTCAGAGCCGGCCACGGGAATCTGGACAGCGGTGGCGTGGTCCGGCACTCTCAAACCGAGCCTAGGGCCGGAAGGCAGAGCCGCCTATGGGCTCCGAAGCCGAGACCAGGACCTCAGAGCTTGTGCGCGGTGCCCAAGCCACAGATCGAACCAGCCTCAGCCGGCGGGCGCCTTGACCTCGGCCAGCTTGTCGCGGGCCGTGTCCTTGTCCTTGAAGTAGACCTTGTTGATCTCGACGAAGGCCACCTGGGACGTCGGCACGTCCTCCTCGGCGAAGATCGCGTCGACCGGGCACGGGTCGACGCAGGCCCCGCAGTCGATGCACTCGTCCGGGTCGATGTACACCATGCGGTCCTCGTCGACCTCGTGGATGCAGTCCACCGGGCAGACCTCGATGCAGGACTTGTCCTTCAGGTCGACGCAGGTCTCGGTGACGATGTAGGTCATCGCGAAATTCAGTCTATCAAGGCGCCCTGCTCCGGCCTCCGGGTCGCTTGGCTCGACGCCCGCTGCGGGTTGTCTCGCTGAGATCCTGGAGTCGCCGCAGCAGCGGAAGCGCCGCTCGATCCTTGTCGCGATCCGCCGCGGCCTTGCTGCGGATGACGTCGTCGAGTGCGGCGACGCGAATCGGGACGCCGTCGAGATCGATCACCCCGGCGCGCGCCGACAGGTCGGAAAACCCGCCGGTGCCGGCGGGTTCGAAGGTGATGTCGAGACCGCCGAACCGCGTGGCCAGGTTCCAGACCGCCGCGTCTCCCAGCGACGAACCGTCGTGCGCGAACCGGTGCGACTCGTCGCGACTCACGTAGACGCGCGCCTCCAGTCCGTCGAGCGCGTCCGACAGCCGCTGGAGATTCGCGCGCTCGCGCCGCGGAACGATGTCCACGTCGGTGGTGGCAACCGGGGAACCGTGCATCGTCGCCGCCATCCCGCCGACGACGATGAAATCGACGCCGCTGCGCACGAGCGCCTTAAGCAGCGCAACCGGCTCGAATGCCGCCTCGGCCTCAGGCATGCGCTCGCGAGGCGCGGGCGAGCGCGGCGACGCCGGCCACGCTGCGCACACGCGCCGCCGGTGTCCGGCGGAGCTGCTCGAGGATGACCCGATCGGTGTCGGGGTCGATCGGGGCGAGACGCCACTCGCTCGTGAAACCCGACGCGTCGCACACCGCCGCGACGGCCGCCAGAGTCGGAGACGTCGCGCCCGTCTCCCAGCGCGCCACCACGCTCTGCTTGGTGCCCAGGCGATCGGCCAGCGCTCGCTGGCTCAGCCCCGCCCGCAGCCGCGCCTCCCGGACGATCGACGACGCATTCACCCGAATCATGATAGCAGAACTGCTATCAGCGACTGGAGGTTGCCGAGACTGTCGCGCCCGGGGTCAGTGCCCCCAGTGCTCGGGTTGCAGGTGCCGCACGATGTCCTCGCCGCGCTCGCCGGTGCGGATCCGGATCGCGTCGTCGACCGGCAGCACGAAGATCTTTCCGTCGCCGATCTCGCCCGTCTTGGCGGCCCCGAGCATCGCGTTGACCACGGCGGATGCGGCGGCGTCCGCCACCACTGCCTCCACCTTGACCTTGCGCTGCAGCGAGATGTTGGCCCGCGCCCCGCGGTACGTCTCCGTGTAGCCGCGCTGCTGGCCGCAGCCCAGCACCTCGGTGACCGTGAGCCCCGACGCGCCCAGCGCATCGAGAGAGTCCTGCACCGCCTGGAGCCGGTCCGGCCGGATGATCGCTTCCACCTTCTTCATGGCGCTAGCTTGGGCCGGGGTTGTCGGCGACCGCAAGGGTTGTGGCCGCGGCTCGGCGCCGCTCCGGTTCGGCCAGCGCGTCGGGATGGATGTACGCGCCGCCCGGCACCGGCATGAAGTGCTCCGGATACCCCCACATGCCGTGCTCGCTGATGTCGAGCCCGTCCAGCTCGTGGCGCGCGCTGACACGCAGACCGACGGTCTTCTTGATCGCCCAGAAGCACGCGAAGGAAAGCGAGAAGACGGTGACGAACGCGACGCTCACTGCGAGCGCCTGCGCGCCGAGCTGACCGAAGCTCCCCGTGTAGACGAGCCCGCCCTTGCCAACCGCGTTGAACTTCGCCAGCACGGGATCGGTGAAGAGACCGCACGACAGGGTGCCCCAAATTCCCGCCAGGCCGTGCGCACTGAGCGCGCCCACCGGGTCGTCGAGCCACTTGTCGATGGCGAGCACGCCGTACACCACGATCACGCCGGCCACCGCGCCGATGACGATCGCGGCCCACGGCTCCACGTATCCCGATGGCGCGGTGATCGCCACCAGCGCCGCGATGGCCCCGTTGCCGATCATGCCGACGTCGAGCGACTTTTGGATCTTGTAGATCACGGCCATGGCAGCGATCGCGCCGGCTGCGGCGGCGAGGTTGGTCGTGATCACGATGTCTGCGAAATGGAGATTGGTGGCGTTGAGCGTCGAGCCCGGGTTGAAGCCGAACCAGCCGAACCACAGGATGATCACGCCGAGCTGCGCAAGCGGCATGTTGTGTCCCGGAATCGCATTCGGCCTGCGGTCACGCCCATACTTGCCGATGCGGGGCCCCCGGAGGAGCAGCCCCGCAACAGCCAGTGGCTGATCATCGGATAGATGAAGCCGGCGAACGGAATGGCAAACAGGATGTAGACGATGAACTTGGTGCGCTCGAGCATGGTGCCCCACACGATCGCGAGTGACACCGCGCAGAACACGAACTCGAAGAACCACTTCGCGGCGGCCGGCGCGGTCGACGAGGCGATGGCCGGCAGGTTGATGGCGGATCCGGGATGGAACGTCGGCATGAAGCCCGTCCAGCCGAGGATGTTGGACAGGAACCCGTTGGCTGCGCCGAACGCGAGTGCGAACCCGCAGATCCAGTACATGATCGAGGCGATGCTCATGTTCACGACGATCTTCGCGACCACCGTGCCCACGTTCTTCATGCGCGCGAAACCCACTTCCAGCATGGCGAAGCCCGCCTGCATGAACAGCACGAAGCACGCCGCGACCACCACCCACACCGTGTCGGCGGCGATACCGGCCGCTTGGCCCGCGGTCTGATCCGCTGCGCGCGCGCCCACGGGGATCACCGCGGCGAGGGCCGCGACGCTGAGCGCGATTCGAAGCTTGTGCGAACGCAGCACGGGCATCCTCCTCGACTGAGACGCGCCGAGCGCCGAACTCCCTCGGGGCGTCATCTGCATTGCGCAAGACGCTAGGGGAATGGCGGTGCCCGGTTGTTGCTCCTCGGCGCACGAAATCCGGAACCGTCGCCTTGTGCATATAGCCCAAACGACGCCGGCTCGTGCCCTTGTAACCCACGGAGGTACCCGACTCGAGCGGCGCCGTTGAGACTCCCTCCGACAGAGGCGCCCGGCCGCCGGAACGCGCCACCGGCCAAGCCGGGTGCCTCGCTACGCGTCAGCTCGCGGCCCGCGTCTCCTCACGGCGCGGCCGCTGCGCACCCGCATCCAACACGTCGCGAATGCGCAAGCACAGATGCAGGTTGAGCCGGGTCGCCGGATCGTCGAGCCGGAGATGCCCGATCTCCTCGATACGGCGCAGGCGGTAGAGCACGGTGTTGCGGTGCAGGTGCATGCGCTGCGCGGTCTCGGTCGGCGAGCCGTGGCATGCGAAGAACCCGTCGAGGGTCGCCATCAGGCCACCGCTCGTTCGCACGTCGTACGCGACCAGCGTGCCCACGGTGTCCTGGTAGAAGTCGGCGAGCTCCTGATGCTCGGCCATGGCGAACAGCAGCCGGTGCAAACCGAGATCGGCGAAGCTCACCGAGCGTCCGGGGCCAAGGACGCGGCGACCCATGGCCAGCGCCTGCTCTGCCTCGCGAAACGAGGCGCGCACACCCGCGGCGCCGTGGTGCGCCCGGCCCATGCCGAGCGAGGTCGTGATGTCGCCGGTGACACGCGTGCACTCCACCCGAATCGCTTCGGCGAGCCGCGCGGTGGCCGCGTCGCCACCGTCTCCCAGAAGAAGCACCGCGCAGACCGCCCCGCCGCGACCTGCGACGAGCGCGCCGGCATCGCGATGCGCAACCAGGTTGCGCACGGCGCGCAGCGCCGTCTCTTCGAAGCCTGGATCGACCTGCTTACCGCCGCGCACGGTGATCACCGCGAACGGCTGTCGCAGGTCCACGCCGAGACGCTCGGCCCGCTCGGCGGCGGCCTCGTCGGACGAGTACGTGCCGCTCAGCAGCGACTCGATGAACTCGCCCTCCAGGCGATCGCGCGTTTCCGACACGGCGCGCTCGCGGTCGAGCTCGATGGCGCACGCGGAGGCGGCACGCGCGACGGCGAGGCGCGCGAGCTGATCCAGCTCCGCGTCGCGCCCGATCACCGCGATGTAGCCGCTGACGCCGTGCCGGCCGGGGATCGGGCTCGACAACATCAGCTTGCCGGTGGACCGCAGGTCGAACTCGCGCACCGGCGGGTCGGCCGCGAGCACCGTGATGGTGTCGCCCCAGCGGCGCAGCGCACCGCGCGCCTCGGCCACCGCCGGCAGCAGCGTTTCCACGCCGCCGCCCGCGCCGTGCGACACCGCGCCCTGCTCATCGAGCCACAGCGCGACCAGTGACGTGATGCCGGCGATGCGATCCACGATGGTCGCCGTGCCCGCACCGCTGAGCGCCATCTGCATCAGCGTCGTCTGCAGCTCCTGTGCGCGCTCGTGGAGCAGCGTGCGCTGATCGAGGATGAAGCGTACGCACGCGTGATGCGCATCGGCGATGTGCTGCGAATCCGGCAGACGCAACAGCGGCATCACGAGCCGGTCGGCGATGTCGATGCTCTCTGCCGAGACATCACCGAGGACGGCGAGGGCGACGCCGCCCTTCTCGGCGAAGCTCGTCATCACCTGCGCGAGGTCGAGGCGTTCGTCGATCAGCTTGATGCTGCGCACCGGGACGAACGCGATCTCTCCACCCTTGACCGCGTCGAATGCCGGGGGCCGCGTGCGCAGCGCGCACGCCCATTCCACGCGGCGCTCGAGTCCGCCGCCGCCGGCAAGCAGCTCGGTGCCCTCTGGCAGGACGCCGCGCCACACGTCCTTCACGGTGATGGCCGGTCCGCTCACGCCGCTGCCTAGTAGCGTTCCAGGTACTGGTCGACTTCCCACGGCGTCACCTGGCCGCGGTACTCGCGCCATTCCAGACGCTTGGCGTCGATGAAGCCCTCCGCGAGGTGATCGCCGAGCGCGTCCATCACCACCTCGTCGGCCTCGAGCGCATCCACGGCGTCCTTGAGGTTGTCCGGCAGCACGCCGACATTGCGACGCTCGAGCTCCACATCGTCGAAGCCGTACAGGGATTCCTCGACCGGTGGCGGCAGCGGCAGGCGCCGCTCGATGCCGTCGAGCCCGCAACGCAGCATCACGGCGAATGCGAGGTACGGGTTGCACGACGGGTCTGGGCTGCGCAGCTCGACGCGCGTCACCTGGGACCGCCCGACGTGCGGCACGCGGATCAGCGCGCCCCGGTTGGTGCGCGCCCACGAGATGAAGATCGGCGCCTCGAAGCCGCGCACCAGCCGCTTGTACGAGTTGACCAGCGGCGCCAGCACGGCTGTGATCCCGGCAGCGTGATGCAGCTGACCGGCGATGAAATGCTTGGCCACGTCGCTCAACCCGTAGTCGTCGTTGCCGCTGAACGCGTTGGTGCCACCGGATGTGTCGATCAAGCTCTGGTGCACGTGCATGCCGCTGCCGGGGACACCGTCGAACGGCTTGGGCATGAACGTCGCGAGCACGCCCGCTTGCTGCGCCACGGCTTTGAGCGCGTAGCGAAAGGTCATCACATCGTCGGCGGCCTTCAGCGCCGGCGACGCGTCGATGTCGATCTCGTGCTGCCCGCCCGCCACCTCGTGATGCGCGGTGTTGACCGGTATGCCCATGCTCTCCAGCGCGCTCACCATCGACTGTCGCAAGGCGACGCTGCGGTCGGTCGAGAAGTCGAAGTACGAGCTGCGGTCGCGCGTCGCCGGCACGGGCTTGCCGTCGGGGCCCCGCTCGAGCAGGAAGAACTCGATCTCCGGA
>VBGJ01000146.1 GCA_005880445.1 Chloroflexota bacterium
ATCGACGATGTGTTCGGCAACTTCGTCGCTCCGGTGATCTCCGAGACGGGTGGGACGCTGAAGAACGAGGTGCACGACATCCTGGCCAGCGACGATCACGTGGTCGTGCTGCTCACGCAGCGTGCCGAGCGCCAGGGCAAGAAGATCGAGGTTCGCTTCGCACACATCCAGCACCTCCGGGACGGCAAGGTCACGGAATCCTGGTTCTTCACC
>VBGJ01000147.1 GCA_005880445.1 Chloroflexota bacterium
TGGGCGGCACCGCGTTCCTCGCGGAGCTCGCGCTGGATGGCGGGCTGCGCCCCGTCACCGGCGTGCTTCCGATGGCGCGCTGCCTCGCCGCCAGCGGCGTACGCCGTTTGATCGTCGCGCAGGAGAATGCCGGCGAAGCGGCGCTCGTCGATGGACTGGAAGTGCTGCCGGCACCGGGTCTCCACGAGTGCGTCGAGCATC
>VBGJ01000148.1 GCA_005880445.1 Chloroflexota bacterium
GCCAGCGCGGGCTCCTGGCTCACTCCGGCGAGCGCCTCAACCTCAGCGCGCGCGGCTTCTTTCGCGTGCTTCGGGTGGCGCGCACCATTGCCGATCTCGCGGGCGATCCCATGGTGGCTGAGGACGCCCTCGCCGAGGCGCTCCACTATCGCGCGGCCGCGGATGGCTGACGCGCCCGCGCCTCGATTCATGGACTCCCGGGCGCCCGATTGGCCGGACCGGCTCTCCCATCTGGCGCGGCCCCCGGCAGGGCTGTGGATCTGGGGTGTCGCCAGGCCCCGCCCACCGGTGGTGGCCGTCGTCGGCTCGCGGCTGGCCACCCCTGCCGGGATGGACATCGCCCGCTGCCTCGGCCACGAGCTCGCCTCCCTCGGCGTCCAGGTGATCAGCGGCATGGCACGCGGCATCGATGCGGCCGCCCACCGTGGGGCGCTCGAGGCCGGGGGCGAGACACTGGCCGTGCTCGGGTGCGGCATCGACGTGTGCTACCCGCGGCAGCACCGCCAGCTCCGCTCGCAGATCGTCGCCTCCGGCTGCGTGATCAGCGAGGAGGACCGTGACGCGGAGCCGTTCAAATCGCAGTTCCCGAAGCGGAATCGCCTCATCGCGGCCCTGGCGGTCGCCGTCGTGGTGGTCGAGGCGACGGCGCGCAGTGGGGCGCTGAGCACCGCGCGATGGGCTGCCGATCTGGGCCGCGAGGTGCTGGCGGTGCCCGGCTCGATTCGCACGCCGCAGAGCCAGGGCACGAATCTGCTGATCCGCGACGGCGTCCGGCCCTACCTGAGCATCACCGACCTGCTCGAGGCAACCCCGGAGCTGGCGGGCGCCCTGCCCGCGGCGGGCGGCGCCCACCCGCTCGGGATGGTGCCGGCTGGTTTGGCGCCGCCGCTCGAGGAGATACTTGGGCGCATGGGATCGGCACCCGTGCATCCGGACGACCTCGGCACCGCGCTGGGCTTGCCGGCGTCGGTGCTCGCCGCCCGCCTCGGCGCCCTCGAGCTGGCGGGCGCGGTTATGTCCCTGCCGGGCGGGCAGGTGGCGCGTACCTTTTAGAGCCACCGGCCCAAAGCCAAGCTACCTTAAGAAGAGATGGCCAACCGCCTGATCATCGTCGAGTCGCCCAGCAAGGCGAGGACGCTCGCCCGGTTCCTCGGCTCCGAGTACACGGTCCTCGCCTCGATGGGCCATGTTCGCGACCTGCCCAAGTCGAAGATCGGCGTCGACGTCGATGCCGGCTTCGCGCCCCAGTACGAGGTGATCAAGGGCAAGGAGAAGCAGATCCGCGAGCTCAGGGCGGCTGCCCGGAAGGCGCAGGCCACGCTGCTCGCGGCCGACCCCGATCGTGAAGGCGAGGCGATCGCGTGGCACCTGGCGCAGGCGCTCGGGCTGCACGACCCCGACCGCATCGTCTTCCATGAGATCACCAAGTCCGCCGTGGATGCGGCGCTGGCGCACCCACGCAAGATCGACCGCTCGCTCGTGTCCGCGCAGGAAGCGCGCCGCGTCATCGACCGGCTCGTGGGATACCGGCTCTCGCCGCTTCTGTGGCGCAAGGTGCGAGCCGGGCTGAGTGCGGGTCGGGTGCAGTCGGTTGCCGTTCGGCTCGTGGTGGACCGAGAGGCTGAGATCGAAGGCTTCGTTCCTGTCGAGTCGTGGACCGTCGACGCGGTTCTTGTCAAGGATGGCTCGAATCCGTTCAAGGCGCGTCTCGTGGGACGCCGCGACGGCGACGCGGGAGCGGACGACGAGAAGCTCGAGCTCTCCAGTCAGGTCGAGGCAGAGACCGTGCTTCGTGCTCTCGGCCTCGACGGCGACGGTGCGGTCACCGAACGCACGCCGGTGTTCGCCGTGCGAGGCGTCGAGACGAAGGAGACCTCACGCAACGCACCGCTGCCATATACGACGAGCGCCATGCAGCAGGATGCGAGCACCAGGCTGCGGTTGTCGCCGAAGCGCACGATGAGCATCGCCCAGGAGCTGTACGAGGGGATCGATCTGGGCAGCTCGGGCGCGACCGGGCTGATCACCTACATGCGCACGGACTCGACGCGGATCAGCGACCTGGCGCGCGCCGAAGCCGGGAAGTTCGTGACCGGGGCGTTCGGCAGGGAGTACGTGCGCAGCGGCGCGCCCAAGCCACGTGGCGGTCACAACGTGCAGGACGCACACGAAGCGATCCGTCCCACCGACGCGTCGCGCACGCCGGAGTCGATCCGGCAGCACCTCTCACCGCCACAGGCGAAACTGTACGAGTTGATCTGGCGGCGGTTCGTGGCCAGCCAGATGAGCGCGGCGCGATTTCTCAACACACGGGCCACCATCGACGCAGCGGGTTACGTGTTCCGGGCAACGGGATCGGTGCTGCAATTCGACGGCTTCCAGCGAGTCTGGAAGCGCGACGACGACAAGGACGGCGACGAGACGCTCCCCGAGCTGACCGATGGCGAGCGGCTGACGTGCACCGATGTCTTGTCGGAACAGCACTTCACGCAGCCGCCGCCGCGCTACACGGAGGCGTCGCTGATCAAGGAGCTCGAGGAGCGCGGCATCGGACGGCCGTCGACCTACGCGCCGACGCTGGAGACGATCCAGGAGCGCAACTACGTTCGCCAGCAAGAGCGCCGCCTTCACCCGACGGAGCTCGGCAAGACGGTGGATACGGTCTTGCGCACCAACTTCCCCGACATCGTCGATGTCGCGTTCACCGCCGAGCTCGAGAAGCGCCTCGACTCGGTGGAGGAGGGCAAGCGCCAGTACGAGCCGACGGTACGTGCCTGGTATCTGCCGTTCGCGGCAACGGTGGAGAAGGCCGAGACGTCGATGCAACGGGTCAAGGTGCCGGCGCGCGAAACCGGTGAGGAGTGTCCCGAGTGCGAGGTGGGGCGTCTCGTCGTACGCGAGGGCCGCTACGGCGAGTTCGTCGGATGCTCGCGCTTCCCTGAATGCACATACGTCAAGGACCGCCGCGGAGCCAGCGCCGAACCCACGGGAGAGTCGTGCCCGCAATGCGGACGCCCGCTGGTGACGCGGCAGAGCCGTCGTGGCCCGTTCGTGGGCTGTTCCGGATATCCGGAGTGCAGATACATCAAAAACGCGCGTGCCGAGGCGAACGGTGAGGCGGCAGAGGGCGGGCTCGAGGTCGCCGCTGAGCAATTGGGGGTGTGCCCCGAGTGCGGGAAGCCGCTGTTGCGACGCAGCGGCCGCCGCGGCTCGTTCGTCGGGTGCTCGGGCTTTCCGGGGTGCCGGTATATCCAGCCGGGATCGGGCGGGCGCAGCGCGGCGCCGGCACCGGAGCCCACCGGGGATCCGTGCCCCGAATGCGGCAAGCCGTTGGTGAGGCGCCAGGGGCGTTACGGCCCCTTCGTCAGCTGTTCTGGCTATCCCGCGTGCAAGTACCGCCCGCCAAAGGGAGCCGCCGCATGACGCAGGCCCACGCGACGACCATCGTCGCCGTGAAGCGCGACTCGCAGGTGGCGATAGCCGGCGACGGGCAGGTGACCGTCGGCGACGTGATCATGAAGCAACGCGCGTCGAAGGTTCGCCGCATGTTTCACGACCAGGTTGTGTGCGGCTTTGCCGGCGCGGTCGGCGACGCGCTGACTCTGTTCGACAAGTTCGAGCAGCACCTCGAGAAGCACCAAGGCAATCTGCTGCGCGCCGCAGTCGGCCTGAGCAAGGAATGGCGCACCGACAAATATCTGCGGCGCCTGGAGGCAAATCTGATCGTCGCGAGCGCGGACCGTCTGCTGCTGCTCAGCGGCGACGGCGAGGTGATCGAGCCCGACGAGTCGGACGGTGTCGCCGCAATCGGAAGCGGTGGTCCATATGCGCACGCTGCTGCACGAGCCCTGCTCGACAACACAACCCTCTCCGCCGCGGAGATCGCCCAGCAGTCACTCGAGATCGCCGCGCGCCTCTGCATCTACACCAACGACAACATCACCGTGGAGACGCTCGACCGAGTGCCAGGAGCCATGCCTTCGCTGGTCTCGCGATGAGCGCACTGCCGCACGAGCGACTCGAGCAGACGACGTCCGCTCCGGACGCGCCGGAGATCGCGACGTCGCAGAACGGCACCGGAGACCAGCCGCCGGCGCCGGACCAGCAGCACCTCGACATCGTTGACGAGGTCGCCGGAGAGGAGCTGCGGCCCGTCGAGGTGGTGCGCCGCCTCGACGAGTACATCATCGGTCAGGGCGACGCCAAGAAATCGGTGGCGATCGCGCTTCGCAACCGGATCCGGCGACAGCAGCTGTCCGACGAGCTGCGCCGCGAGGTGTTGCCCAAGAACATCCTCATGATCGGACCGACGGGTGTCGGCAAGACGGAGATCGCGCGCCGCGTCGCGCGCCTCACCGCATCGCCGTTCATCAAAGTCGAGGCGACCAAGTTCACCGAGGTGGGCTACGTCGGGCGCGACGTCGAGTCGATCGTTCGCGACCTGCTCGAGCAGACCATCACCGAGGTGCACGACGACCGCATCGCGGAGGTCGAGGGCCAAGCCAAGGAGCTGGCCAACACGCGCATCCTCGAGACGCTGCTCGACGCCGACGACAAACCAGCCCCTCGCGTCGAGCAGCCCGAGGGCGGCCAGGTCGACAAGACCGCTGAGGCGGCCGCGGCGCGAAGGCGGCGCGCGCGCCGGCGGCGTCTGGCGCGACGGCTGGCGAGCGGCGCGCTCGAGGAGCGCCCGGTCGACATCGAAGTCGAGGAGCCGTTTCAACCGGCGTTCGAAGGCTTTGCCGGCACCGGTCTGGAAGAGGTGGGCTATTCGCTCAGTGACTTCTTTTCGCAGATGGCGCCGGTCCGTAAGCGCCAGAAGCGCATGCCCGTCTCCGAGGCGCGCACGACGCTCATGCAGGAGGAGACGGACCGGCTGATCGACATGGACCGCGTGTACGACGACGCGATCCGTCTCGTCGAGGACGACGGCATCGTGTTCATCGACGAGGTCGACAAGATCTGTGGACGCACCTCGGACCACGGACCCGACGTCAGCGGTGAGGGCGTGCAGCGTGACCTGCTGCCCATTCTCGAAGGCTCGACTGTGCACACACGCTACGGCGCGGTGCGCACCGAGCACGTCCTGTTCATCGCCGCCGGGGCGTTCACCGCGGCGCGCCCGAGTGACCTCATCCCGGAGTTCCAGGGTCGCTTCCCCATTCGCGTCGAGCTGCAGGCGCTGAGCGAAGCCGACCTGGTGCGCATCCTGACCGAGCCCAGCAATGCGCTGACGCGCCAGTACGCCGCGCTTCTCGCCACCGAGAACGTCACCCTCGACTTCGCCCCGGACGGGATCGACGAGCTCGCCAGGCAGGCGCACCTCGTCAATGAAGAAGACGAGAACATCGGCGCGCGCCGGCTGTTCACGCTCATGGAGCAGGTGCTGGAGGAGGTCTCCTTCCGGGCCGAGGACTTCAACGGGCAAACCGTGGTGATCGACCGATCGTATGTCGCCGCGCGGCTGGGGGACCTGGTGCGCAACCAGGATCTGCGCCACTTCGTGCTCTGAGGCGCCGGCTCCGGGCGCGCCGTCCGCGCCCTGCTAGACTCGAGCCATCTCACACGTCCGGTACGACGCGCGTGGCGGGTGCCCTGCTTGTACGGGTCGCCTGCGCGGATGACATCGGGCGGAGGACAAACCACAACCACGAGGAGGCGCGGCATGCCCGCTGTAACCCTCCGCCAGCTGTTGGAGGCCGGGGTCCACTTCGGCCACCAAACCAGCCGGTGGAATCCCAAGATGCGCCCATACATCTTCACTGCGCGCAACGGCGTCCACATCATCGACCTGGAGAAGACGCAGCAGCAGCTCGACGCAGCGTGTGACTACGTGCGTGAGCTCGTCGCGGGTGGCCAAAAGATCATGTTCGTCGGCACCAAGAAGCAGGCGCAGGACGTGATCGAGGAGGTGTGCGCCCGTACCGGTCAACCGTACGTCACGCATCGTTGGATGGGCGGGATGCTCACCAACTTCCCGGTGATCCAGCGACGCCTGCGGCGTCTTGCCGAGCTTCGCGTCATGCACGAGCGCGGCGACTTCGAGCGCATGAGCGCGAAAGAAGCCAACGACATGCGCGACGATCTCGACCGGCTGGAACGCAACTTCGCAGGCATGGCGGAGATGAAGCGGCTGCCCGGCGCGCTCTTCGTCATCGACTGCAAGAAGGAGCGCATCGGAGTCAGCGAGGCGAACAAGCTGAGCATCCCGATAGTCGCCATCACCGACACGAACTGCGATCCCGACCTGATCCAGCTGGTGATCCCCGGCAACGATGACGCCATTCGCAGCTGCCGGTTGATCGTGAGCACCATCGGCGAGGCGATCGCCGAAGGGTTGCAGCTGCTCGGCGAGCGCGAGCTTGCCGAGCGCGCGGAGATGGAGCAGCGCGAGCGCGAAGAGGCGGCCGCGGCGCAGGCTCGGGCCGAGGAGGCAGCGGCCGCCGAACCCGCCTCGTCCGCCGAGCAGCTGACCCCCGCCGGGGCGGCGACGGGCGCGCCCGGCGGAGACACCGCCTGATGGCGGACGTCGCCGCAGCGGAGGTCAAGCGGCTGCGCGACGAGACGGGCGCCGGCATGATGGACTCGAAACGAGCCCTCACGGAGTCCAAGGGCGACTTCGACAAGGCGAAGGACTGGCTTCGTGCCAAAGGACTCGCGCGCGCCGCGGGCAAGGCCGGCCGGGCCACGAACGAGGGCGCCGTGGAGGCGTACGTCCACAGCTCGGGCGGTATCGCCAAGCAGGGGGCCCTCGTGGAGCTGCTGTGCGAGTCGGACTTTGTCGCCAAGACGCACGACTTCAAGGCACTTGCCAAAGAGCTGGCGCTGCAGGTCGTGGGGGCGTCACCGGCATACGTCCGCCGGGAAGATGTACCGGGCGACGTCCTCGAGCGTGAGCGAGCCGTCTATCGCGAGTCGGTCAAGGACAAGCCGGACAACATCATCGAGAGGATCCTCGAGGGCAAGCTGAACGACTTCTACTCGAGGACGTGCCTCCTCGAGCAACCCTGGGTCAAGGACGACAAGCGGCGGGTGCGCGACCTCGTCACCGACGCCATCGCCAAACTTGGCGAAAACATAACGGTCGCTCACTTCGCGCGGTTTGCGGTTGGGGAAGACGCCACCACCGCCGGAGACGGGGCGCTGCCGCCGTCGCCGGCGTGAGCTCGGAGGTCGCCGCAGTGGGCGTGGCGCAGGCGCCGCGGCAGGGTGGGGACGGCCGAACGCCCGTCTTCCGGCGCGTGGTGCTCAAGCTCGGCGGCGAGGCGCTGCTCGGAGAGTCCGCGTACGGCATCGACCAGTCCGCGGCGGTGCGCATCGCCGAACAGCTGCAACGCGTGCACGGACGTGGTGTGCAGACCGCGATCGTCGTCGGTGGCGGGAACATCGTGCGCGGCCTGGAGGCCACCCATGCGGGAATCGACAGGGTCACCGGGGATTACATGGGCATGCTTGCCACGGTGATCAACGCCCTCGCGCTGCGCGACGCCATCGAGCACCTCGGCATGCAGTGCCGTCTGCAGAGCGCCATCGCGATGCAGCAAGTGGCCGAGCCGTTCATCCCACGCCGCGCCATCCGCCATCTCGAGAAGGGACGCATCGTGATCCTGGCGGCGGGCACGGGCAATCCGTTCTTCACCACGGACACGACGGCCGCGCTGCGAGCCGCGGAGATCGGCGCCGACGTGCTGCTCAAGGCCACCAAGGTCGACGGCATCTACACGGCGGATCCGATGAAGCACGCGGACGCGACGCGGCTGCCGCACCTGACGTACCTCGATGTGCTCAACCGCGGTCTCACCATCATGGACAGCACCGCCGTCACGCTGTGCATGGACAACCGGATGCCCATCATCGTGTTCGATCTCTTCACCGAGGGGAACGTCGAGCGAGTCATCCTCGGTGAGCCCATCGGCACCCGCGTCGACGCGGAGGGACAGGTCAATGGCGCCTGACCGCGACAAGGTCGAGGAGGCGCAGGCGGCGGTCAACGAGCGGGTTGCCGATGCTCGCCACCGCATGGAGAAGAGCCTCGAGGCCCTGGGCCGCGAGATGCAGGCCGTGCGCACGGGACGAGCGTCGCCCGCCCTGGTCGAGCGGCTGCAGGTCGACTACTACGGCACACCCACGCCGCTGCAGACGCTGGCCGGCATCTCGGTGCCGGAGCCGACCCAGCTGCTCATCTCGCCCTATGACCGGAACGCGACCGTCGCCATCGAGAAGGCGATCCAGAAGAGCGAGCTCGGGCTGAATCCCACCAACGATGGCCAGGTGATCCGGATCTCCATACCGCAGCTCAACGAGGAGCGGCGTCGGGACCTCGTGAAGGTGGTGCACCGTAAGGCGGAGGAGGCCAGGGTTTCCATCCGGAACATCCGGCGCGACGAGGTGGAGCATCTCCGCCGGGTGGAGAAAGAGGGGCACGTGAGCAAGGACGAGGTCGAGACCAAGCTGGCCGAGATCCAGAGGGTCACCGACCAGTTCGTCTCCCGGGTTGACGAGGCGGTCCAGAAGAAGGAGGCTGAGATCCTGGAGGTCTGAGCGTTCGATGGTCTCGGCGCGAAACGCGCCCCGGCACACGATCGTTCACTCCTCAGAACCGATGATGCAGAGACCTCCAGCCCCCGCCGCCACGCCTGAGCCCTCGCGACCGGGCCTGCCGCGGCACGTCGGCATCATCATGGACGGCAACGGCCGCTGGGCCCGGCGCCGGCATCTGCCGCGCGTCGCCGGACACCGCGCCGGGGTCCGCGCGATCCGGCCGGTCATGGAGGCGTGCGACCGCGCCGGCGTCCACATCCTGACGCTCTACGCCTTCAGCACGGAGAACTGGTCCCGCCCTCGCCACGAGGTGGACGCACTGATGCGCCTGTTCGGCGAGACCATCGAAAGCGAGATCGGAGAGCTGCACGACAACGGCGTCCAGATCCGGGTGCTCGGCGACAGGCGCCGGTTGAGCGGCGCCCTGCAGCGCAAGGTCGCCGACGCCGAAGCGCTGACCGCCGACAACACCACGGCGATCCTCAACGTGGCGATCAACTATGGGGGCCGTGGCGAGATCGTCGCCGCGGTGCGAGAGCTGGCCGCCCGCGGTGTCGACCTGGCGGAGCTCGACGAGGAGACCATGAGTCGCGCCTTGTACACGGCGGGGTTGCCAGATCCGGACCTGATCATCCGGACCGCGGGCGAGATGCGAATCAGCAACTTCATGTTGTGGCAGGCGGCATATGCCGAGCTCTACGTCACGGACACGCTGTGGCCGGATTTCGGGGAGGCGGCTCTCGACGGCGCGCTCCAGGCGTTCGCTGGGCGCGAGCGCAAGTTCGGCACCGTGAACGACCGCGTCCCGGCGCCGATCATCGACGCCGTCCGCGCCTCGCCCGTGGGATGAATCTGTTGCTCCGGATCATGTCCGGAGCGGTCTTGCTCGCAGTCCTGTTCGCGGCACTCTGGGTGGGCACACCGGCGGTGGCCGCCAGCGTCGCGCTCGCGGTTGCGATCGCGATGTGGGAGTACTCCGCGCTGCTCGGCAGGATCGGTCCGCGGCCGCCAGCATGGCTCTTGTACCCGCTCGCGCTCTGGCTTGCGCTACGCCTCGTGTTCCCGCCCGCATTCCAGGATGCGCAGTGGCCGCTGATCGCCGCCGTCGCCGTCGGCCTGATCGTCGCGGCAGCGCTGCGCACCGGGTTCGACCGGTGGGCGTCTGCGGTGGCAGGCAGCCTGTACATCGGGCTCAGCCTCGGCTTCTACCTGGCGCTGTTCTTCTGGCGCCCCGCCGACACTGCCCACTTCGGCCTGCGGCTCGTGGTGCTCGTCCTCATCGCAGTGTTCGCCTGCGACACGGCGGCGTATTTCGCCGGCTCGGCCTTCGGGAGGCACGGCTTCTTCACCTCGATCTCACCGCGAAAGACCGTCGAGGGAGCCGCAGCCGGAGCGGCCGCGGCCATCCTGGTAGGCGCTCTGGCCGGCCCCGCGCTCGTGGGCATCGGCGCCGGCACGGCCGCGGGCATGGGGGCGCTGATCGCAGTGGCGGCCCAGGGCGGGGATCTCGTCGAATCCGCCATCAAGCGACAGGCGGGCGTCAAGGAGTCGAGCGGGCTGATCCCAGGGCACGGCGGGCTGCTCGATCGATTGGACAGCCTGGTGCTCGTCGGGCCGGTCGTATATTGCTATCTGAGGCTTGTCGCCTTCTGACTGCTGTGAGGGGTTGATCTGGACCATGAAGCAATGAGGACGCGCCGCCGTATCGTGCTGCTCGGCGCGACCGGTTCGATCGGTCGCCAGGCGTGCGACGTCATCGCCCGCTTCCCCGACCGGTTCGAGCTGGTTGGCGCCGTCGCCGGGCGCGATGCAGCCGGCCTCGCCGTGGTGGCGGATCGGTTCGCCGGACCGCGCACGGCGGTTGTCGCGCCCGATGCGAACGCGACGCTGCCGCCGGGCTGCGCGTCCGGGATCGAGGCGGCGTGCGACATAGCGGCGATGGACGCCGACGTGGTCTGCGTGGCGATCACCGGTGCGGCGGCGCTGCGCCCGACGCTTGCGGCTCTGGATGCCGGTCGCCTGGTGGCCACCGCCACCAAAGAGGTGCTGGTGATGGCCGGGGAGCTGGTGCGTGCCCGGGCGGCCTCGGCCGGGACGCGAGTCATCCCCATCGACAGCGAGCACAGCGCCGTATGGCAGTGCCTCCGGGGTGAGGACGTCGCGTCCGTGCGGCGCATCGTCCTCACCGCAAGCGGAGGGCCGTTCCTGCACCGTCCCATCGGCACGTTCTCGTCGATCACCGCCGAAGAGGCGCTGGCGCATCCGACCTGGCGCATGGGCCCGAAGGTGACGCTCGACTCGGCGACGATGCTGAACAAGGGCTTGGAGATCATCGAAGCGCACTTTCTCTTCGACGTGCCGTACTCCCGCATTGAGGTTGCCATCCATCCCGCGAGTGTCGTGCACAGCTATGTCGAATTCCAGGATGGCGCTGTGATGGCCCAGCTGGGCGAACCGGACATGCGCATTCCGATTGCGCTCGCCCTGGGCGACGGAGAACGGCTGCCGGAGGTCGGGCGGACGCTCGAGCTGCGGGGCGCAGCGCCACTCGAGTTCTTCGACGTCGACACGCAACGCTTCCCCGCGGTAGGCGTGGCGCGCGCCGCCGGCGAGGCCGGCGGGCTCTCGCCATGCGTGCTCAACGCCGCCAACGAGGTGGCGGTGGCCGCCTTCCTCGATGGGCGGTGCCGCTATGACGAGATCATCCCGATCGTGTCCGAATGCGTCGAGCACGCTCCCTCCGGCGACCAGGCGTCACTCGACGACGTCCTCGCCGCCGACGCGTGGGCGCGGGAGCGTGCCGGCGAGCGGCTCGCGCCCGGAGCGACCGTGGCGTGAGTGCGCGCCAGGTGCTCATCGACGTTGGCGCGGTCGTCATCACGCTGCTCGCCGTCGTCCTCGTGCACGAGTTCGGCCACTTCAGCGTGGCCAAGCTGTCGGGCATCCAAGTCGACGAGTTTGCCGTGGGCTTCGGACCGAAGCTCTTCTCACGAAAGCGAGGCGACACGCTGTACTCGCTGCGCGCGGTACCAGCGGGCGGATTCGTGCGCATGCCAGGCATGCTGGGCCTCGCCGGCGAAGCGGATGCGGGCGACCGCAACTTCTATCGCGCCACCAAGCCGCGTCGCTTCGCCACGCTCGCGGCCGGCATCGTTTTCAATTTCGTGTTCGCCGGGTTGTGCTTCACCGCGGTGAACATGGCGCCGACGCCCTCCCACGTGCTGCCGGGAGGACCACTTGCCAGCGCAGGCGTCGGCGACGGATCGACCATCCTTGCCGTCGACGGGGTGCCCATCCACCGCGACACGCCGCAGAACGTGACCCGGGATCTGCACGCTGCCACATCGCGCGCGCAGGGCAGACCGCTGCACATCACCTTTCAGGCGTCCGACGGGAGCGTGCGCACCACCGCGGTGCGTCCCGACCTCGTGCTCTTCTATGACACGCAGTCCGGCCCGCTGCAGCCGGGAGCGTATGTGGTCAGCGGGGTCAATGGACACACGGTCGGCTCAGGTGACCCTGCCGCCGTCCTGGGCGGCGGCGGGAAGGTGATGATCAGCGGATACCCGGAAGGTGCACCGAGCCAGCGCTTCCATGACGTTGTCATCGCCAACGCGGCGACCGGGTACGCCGTGGCCAACGGGATCACCGCCAACTGGCTGCTCGGATTGCAGGCCGGCTTCGACGGTCAGCCGTTTCCGACCGCGATCTCCAACGGATTCCAGACGATCCCCGCCTTCATACGCGGCGAAGCGGTCGGAATCTATCAGCTGATCACGGTACCGTCGCTCGGCGGCGTCACCGGACCGAACGGCTTCACCGGGCCGGTGGGCATCGCGCAGGAAACCGTGTCGGCCGCGCAGGGCGGGATCCTGGGTCAGCAGGGGCTCGTCTGGTGGATCGGCTTCGTCAGCATGAGCCTCGGGCTCATCAACGTGCTCCCCATCCCGTTTCTCGATGGTGGCAAGCTCCTGTTCCTCGGCATCGAGACCGTGCGCCGCCGCCGCATGGACCCGCGCTTCGAGGCCGTCGCATCAGCGATCGGACTCGCGGTAATTGTGCTGTTCGCCGTCTATGTCACCATCGGTGACGTGGGCAGACTGATATGAGCGTCGACATCACCACTCCGCGTCGCCGAAAGACCGTGCCCGTCAACGTCGGCGGTGTCGTGATCGGCGGAGCCGCGCCGATCTCCGTGCAGACGATGACGAAGACGCAGACCGAGGACGTGCACGCGACCCTGGCGCAGATCGAGCGCGCCGCGAAGGCGGGCGCCGACCTCATCCGCGTGACCTGCGACACACGTGAGGCGGCCGCGGCGATGAAGGACATCGTGCGCGGTTCCCCGATCCCCATCGTGGCCGACATCCACTACGACGCGCCGCTCGCGCTGCTCGCTCTGCAGGCGGGGGTGCACTGCCTGCGGCTCAACCCGGGCAACATCACCGACAAGGAGAAGGTGGCTGACATCGCGCGAGAGGCAAAGGCACGCGACGTGCCCATGCGCATCGGCGTCAACGCGGGCAGCATTCCACAGCGCAAGGAGCTGAGCCGCGGCCGCGGGGCGACCATCGAGGAGACGGCACGACGCATGGTGGACGCCGCCATGGGTCACATACGAGTGCTCGAAGAGCTCGACTTCCAGAACATCAAGGTGTCGCTCAAGGCGAGCGACGTGCTGACGAACATCGCCGCAAACCGCGCGTTCGTGGCCCTCGGCAATCGCTATCCGCTGCACCTCGGGCTCACCGAGGCAGGGCCCGTCGACTCGGGGAGCGTGAAATCCGCCATGGGCATCGGCATGCTGCTCGGCGATGGCATCGGGGACACGATTCGCGTGTCGTTGGTGGGTGAGCCCGAGGACGAGGTGCGCGTCGGACGCCAGATCCTCGCGAATCTCCAGGAGAAGGGCGACGGACCGAATCTCGTGGCGTGTCCCACGTGCGGACGTCTCGAGATCGACATGTTTCCCATGGTCAAACGCGTCGAGGAAGCGTTGCTCGACGTGAAGCGGACCATCACGGTGTCGGTCATGGGCTGTGTCGTCAACGGCCCTGGTGAGGGCATGCACGCCGACATCGGCATCGCCGGCGGGCGGCAGAAGGGCATTCTCTATCGCGGGGGCAAGGTCATCGCCACGCTGCCGGAGGCCGAGCTGATCGACATGCTCGTCACCGAGTTGCAGCGCATCGCCGCGGAGGATGCGCGCCTGCTGTCCGAGGGCAAGCCGCTCCCCGAGGGACTCGGTGACGGTGCGGGCGTGAGGCCTTTACCGGTCGCGGCCGGCTAGCACAGCGCAGCTCGCCAGTCCTCGCTTCCGTACACTTGGCCGCCGATGGCTGAGGCGCGGCGCACCGATCCGAAGGCGATAACGCGGCAGTCCGACGATTTCGACCGCTGGTACGTCGACGTCGTGCGCCGCGCAGAGCTCGCCGACTATGCGCCGGTGCGCGGCTGCATGGTCATCCGTCCGTACGGCTTTGCACTCTGGGAGCACATCCAGCGTGCGCTCGACGACATGTTCAAGCGTACCGGGCACCAGAACATGTACTTCCCGCTGCTGATTCCCGAGTCGTATCTGCAGAAGGAGGCGGAGCACGTCGAGGGCTTTGCGCCCGAGGTGGCCTGGGTGACGCACGGCGGCGGCAAGGAGCTGGACGAACGGCTCGCCATCCGGCCCACGAGCGAGACCATCATCTGCTCCATGTACGCGGACTGGATCCACTCGTGGCGTGACCTGCCGGTGAAGGTCAACCAGTGGTGCAACGTGTGTCGCTGGGAGATGCGCACCCGGCTGTTTCTGCGCACGACGGAGTTCCTGTGGCAGGAGGGGCACACCTTTCACGAGTCCGCCGAGGAAGCGCAAGCCGAAGTCGCCACGATGCTCGACTGTTATGCGGAGCTGGCCGAGGAGTGGCTCGCCATGCCCGTGATCCGGGGACGCAAGACGGAGTCGGAGAAGTTCGCCGGCGCGGTGTACACGAGCAGCATCGAGGCGATGATGGCGGACGGATGGGCGCTGCAATCCGGCACCTCGCACTACCTTGGACAGAACTTCAGCCGCCCGTACGACATCAAGTACAGTGATCGGTCGAACGCGCTGCAGTATCCGCACCAGACATCGTGGGGTCTGTCGTGGCGGATCATCGGCGGTGCCGTGATGGCCCATGGCGACGACGCGGGTTTGGTGCTGCCGCCGAAGGTGGCTCCCGTGCAGGTGGTGCTCGTTCCCATCACGCGCAGCAACGACGTGGAAGGGGTGCGCGTCGTGGAGGAGGCGGTGGCTGCGATCGAGCGGGCCACCCCTGAGGGGGTGCGCCTCACGGTCGACCGCCGCGAGGGTATACGGCCCGGCGAGAAGTACGCGCACTGGGAGCTGCGCGGCGTGCCGCTCAGGATCGTCGTCGGAGCCAAGGACCTGGCGGAGCAGCGTGTCACCGTGGTGCGGCGCGTCGACGGCGAGGCGCTCGTCGTGCCGGTGGACGCGATCGGCGCGCGGTTGCCGGAGATGCTGAAGAGCGCGCAGGCTGCGATCTTCGACGCCGCCCGCGGGCGCCTCGATTCCAGGAGCGTCGACGTGACGAGCCTCGACGAGCTCGCTGACGCGTTTCGTGAACGGCCCGTCTTCGCCAGCGCTCCCTTCTGCAACAGGGCGGAGTGCGAGGAGCGGGTGAAGGCCGCCGTCCACGCTGTGACCGTGCGCAACCTGCGGGCGGACCGCACTGCCAGTGGCGCTCCCTGCCTCGCGTGCGGTGGGGCCGCCGAGGACGTGGCACTGATCGCGCGCGCGTACTGACCAGACCCAGCGGGGTTGGTCTGGTTTGGCTGCGAAACCCAGCACGTACACTGGATCCAGCGATGCCACTCGAGGACCTCCTGGTCATAGCGGAATACCTCCCGGAGGCCGACCGGGAGACGCTGACGCGCGCCCATGCTGTCGCCGCCGACGCGCACGAAGGGCAGTTCCGGCTGACCGGCGACGCCTACGTCGAGCATCCTCTGGCGGTCGCCGGCATCCTTGCCGAGCTTCGTCTGGACACAGACACGCTCGTGGCGGCCCTGCTGCACGACACCGTCGAGGACACCCCGCTGACCCGGGACGACATCCGCGCCTCCTTCGGAGAGCCGGTGGCCAAGCTGGTCGACGGAGTCACGAAGCTCGGCAAGATCCACGTCCGCACCGCGGAGCAGCACCAGGCGGAGAACATCCGCAAGATGCTCGTCGCCATGGCGGAGGACGTGCGCGTCGTCCTCATCAAGCTGGGCGATCGTCTGCACAACATGCGCACCGTGGCCGCGCACACCGCCGAGCGGCGTCAGCGGATCAGCCGCGAGACGCTCGACATCTACGCACCACTCGCCCACCGGCTCGGCATCTGGCAGATCAAGGGCGAGCTCGAGGACCTCGCGTTCGCGCAGCTCGATCCTGACAACCATCACCTGATCCAGGCCAAGCTGGCCAGCCGGCACGAGCAGCGCGAAGCCTTCGTCCGCGATGTCACTGAGATTCTCGAGCGCGAGTTCGAACCGCTCGGCATGGCGGCGGAGATCGCCGGCCGCACCAAGCACCTGTACAGCATCCACGAAAAGATGCGGCGGGGCCAGAAGGACTTCGACGAGATCTACGACATCATCGCGATCCGCATCCTCGTCGACACGATCAAGGATTGCTATGGCGCGCTCGGCGTCGTCCACTCGCTGTGGAAGCCGATTCCCGGTCGCTTCAAGGACTACATCGCGATGCCGAAGGGCAACGGCTATCAGTCCTTGCACACGACCGTGGTATCGCACACGGGCGAGCCCATGGAGGTGCAGATCCGCACGCAGGAGATGCACCAGACATCGGAGTACGGGGTGGCCGCGCACTGGTGGTACAAGAGTCCCGACGGCACGCGTCTCGATGAGCGTTTCACATGGCTCCGCCTGCTCATGGACTGGCAGAAGGAGGTGCTCGACGCTGAGGCGTTCGTCGACACGGTGCGCGTCGACATCTTCCAAGACGAGGTGTTCGTCTTCACGCCGCGCGGGGATGTGCGCTCCCTCCCACAGGGATCGACGCCGGTGGACTTCGCCTACCGCATCCACACCGACGTCGGTCACCGCTGTATCGGTGCCAAGGTGAACGGTCGCATGGTGTCGCTGGATCATCGCCTCGAGAACGGCGACATCGTGGAGGTGCTGACGACGAAGGGTCCGCGCGGTCCGTCGCGTGACTGGCTGGGCTTCGTCAAGACGTCGAGCGCCCGGGAAAAGATCCGGCAGTGGTTCAAGAAGGAGCGGCGAGAAGAGAACATCCAGAAGGGGCGCGAGGCGCTTGACAAAGAATTCCGCCGCTTGCGTCAGATGGCGCTGAGCACGGTCAAGGACAATGAGCTCGACAAGCTGGCTCAGGAATTCAAGTTCAATGCCCTCGACGACTTTCTGGCGGCTGTCGGATACGGCGACATCAGCGCGCGGAGCGCGGTGCTGCGCTTCAGCGACGGCGAACGCCCGGCGGAAGAGCACACACTCGGCATCCCGCTGACGAGCACGCCCACACCGACGGGATTCGTGCGAGTGCACGGCCACGCCGACATGCTCACAAGCCTCGCGAGCTGCTGCAAGCCCGTCGCCGGTGAGCCGATCCGCGGATACATCACGCGGGGGAAGGGTGTGACGGTGCACCGCAGCGACTGCGCGAACGTGCGCAACGTCATGGACGCCGGCCGGCTGGTGGAGGTGGAGTGGGAGACGGGCGCAAAACAGGTGTATCCGGTGTCCATCAAGATCGAGGCCTGGGATCGCACCGGGCTCTTGCGAGACATCGCGGCGGTCATCGCGGAGTCGAAGATCAATCTCAGTGGCGCCGACGTGCAGGTCTACGACGACCGTACTGCCGTGATCTCGACCATCGTCGAGATCCAGAACCTGACGCAGCTGAGCCGGCTTCTCGAGCGTCTCGAGGCCGTGCGTGACGTGCACACGGTCGCGCGCGAGCCGGGCTAGCGTGTTTCCGCGACGCGGCGCGCGGTTGCGCTGCCCCGCTCCAGCAAACCCGTAGACTCCGGCGTTCATGGCGGAGATTGCTGCCCCGCGCGGCACGCACGACATCCTGCCCGCGGAGTCGGCGTCGTGGCGATGGCTGCTCCAAGCCCATGACCGCATCGCCGAATCGTTCGGCTACCGGCCCATCGAGACCCCCATCTTCGAGTCGACCGAGCTCTTCGCGCGCGGCGTGGGCGCGGAGACCGACATCGTGGAGAAGCAGATGTTCACGTTCACGGATCGCGGTGGGCGCGCGCTGTCGCTGCGCCCAGAGAGCACCGCGGGCGTCGTCCGCGCGGTGCTCGGAGCGCACCTGGACCAGGAGCGCCGCCCGGTCCGCGTGCACTATCGGGGACCGATGTTCCGCGCCGAACGCCCACAGGCGGGGCGGCAGCATCAGTTCACGCAGGTTGGCGTGGAGTGCATCGGGGAGCGATCGCCAGACCTCGACGCGGAGGTGATCGAGATCGCATGGCGGTTCTTCGACGCCCTTCAGCTGACCGGTGTTCGTCTGCAGGTCAACACGCTCGGGGATGCGGAGGATCGCCGTCGCTATCGGGACGCGCTGGTCGCGTACTACTCACCGTTTCGGGCACGGCTGTGCGATGACTGCAAGCGACGCCTCGACATCAACCCATTGCGGCTGCTCGACTGTAAGAAGGACTCCGACCTGGTCGCCGGTGCACCGGTGATGTGGGATCTTCTCGACGCCGGCAGCAAGGCGTTCTTCAACGATGTGCTCTCGTCCCTCGAGAAGGCAGGCGTGCCCGCAACGGTGAACCATCGCATCGTTCGCGGCCTCGACTACTACGCGGACACCGTGTTCGAGTTCTGGCACGACAGTCTTCACGGAGCGCAGAACTCGCTGGGCGGCGGCGGACGCTATGACGGGCTGGCCGAGCTTCTCGACCTGCCGCCCGCGCCTGGAACCGGCTATGCGCTTGGCGCAGAGCGCATCCTCATGGTGGCGCAGCGGCTCGGCATCGCCCCCGGTCCGGACCCCGATTGCGACGCCGTCGTGTGCTCGGTGGAGACGCCGCAGGCGCAGGTCGCCGCCACATTTGCGCGAGAGCTCAGGACCGCCGGCGTGCGGGTCGTGCTCGATGTGTCGGAACGCCGGTTGGACCGCAAGCTTCGCGCTGCGGATCGCCTGGGTGCGCGCGCGGCCGTGATCGTGGGGGAGGAGGAGGTGCGCGATGGCACGGTGGTCGTGCGCGATCTGTTTGAGCACGCGCAGCAGCGGGTCGGGTCCCCAGAGCTGACCGACGCGGTGTCGCGCGTGATCAGGATGCGCGCGTGAGCACAGCCCGCACCTTCTGCGGAACGCCACGCGCCGGCGACGCGGGAAGGACCATGACCGTCTTCGGTTGGGTCGACCGGCGCCGCGATCACGGCGGGCTCATCTTCATCGACCTGCGCGACCACACCGGCACCCTGCAGGTGGTCATCGATCCGCAGACGGCGCGCGGCCTGGGGAACGCGCACGAGGTTCGCTTGGAGTGGGTGCTGCGTGTGGACGGCGAGCTGCGCGCGCGAGCGCCGCAGAACGTCAACCCGAAACGCGAGACCGGCGAGGTGGAGCTGCACGCTGCCGCGTGCGCCGTGCTGTCGGCAGCGAAGACACCGCCGTTCCCGGTGAACGAAGACAGCGAGGTGGAAGAGCAGCTCCGCCTGCGCCATCGTTACCTGGATCTGCGCCGGCCGAGGCTGCAGCGCAACCTGCGCACGCGCGCGGCGTTTTGCATCGAGCTCCGCCGCGCCCTCACCGGGCTGGGTTTCGTCGAGATAGAGACGCCGCAGATGATTCGGGCGACGCCGGAAGGAGCACGGGACTACCTGGTGCCGAGCCGGCTGTTCCCTGGCAGCTTCTACGCGCTGCCGCAGTCGCCACAGCTCTACAAGCAGTTGTGCATGGTGGCCGGCTTCGATCGTTATTTCCAACTGGCGCACTGCATGCGTGACGAGGACCTGCGCGCAGACCGTCAACCGGAATTCACGCAGCTCGACATCGAGATGTCGTTCGTCGACGAGGAGGACGTGTTTGCAGCGCTGGAGCAGGTCATCCCGGCCGCGTGGAACGCGTGTGACTTTCGAGGCAGCCCGCTGCCCGTTCCATTCCCACGCGTCACGTGGAAGGATGCGATGGGTCGCTACGGAACCGACAAACCGGACACGCGGTTCGCGCTCGAGCTCACCGACATCACCGCCACGGTGCGGCACTCCGGCTTCCGCGTCTTCGCCGACGCGGTGGCCAGGGGTGCCATCGTCAAGGCGATATGCGTCCCGGGTGGCGGCGACCTGTCTCGCGCCGACATCGAAGGGCGCCTGACCGACATCGCCCGCGATGCCAAGGCGAAGGGACTTGCGCATCTCTGGAAGCGAGCCGGCGGATGGGAGGGTCCGATCGCGAAATTCTTCACCGCCGAGGAGCTCGACGGGATCGGCGCCGCCACCGGAGCGAACACCGGCGACTGCGTGCTCATGGTCGCCGACACACCGGACACGGTGGCCGCCGCGCTCGGCGCGCTGCGCAATCATCTGGGCGCGGCGCGCGGTCTCTACGATCGAGACCGCGTCGACATGATCTGGGTGACCGAGTTTCCCATGTTCACGCGCAGCGCGGAGACGGGTGAGGTCACGCCCGCGCACCATCCGTTCACGATGATCAACGCCGACGATGTCGGCAAGCTCGAATCCGATCCGCTCGCCGTACGTTCGCGGGCCTACGACATCGTGGTCAACGGTAGAGAGGTGGGCAGCGGCAGCATTCGGATCACGGATCCCGACATTCAGCGGCGCGTCTTTGCGGCGATCGGCATCGACGGAGAAGCCGCGCGTCGCAAGTTCGGATTCCTTCTCGAGGCGTTCGAATACGGTGTCCCTCCACACGGAGGGTGGGCCGGCGGCATCGACCGGATGCTGATGGAAGGGCTCGCGGAAGAGAACATCCGCGATGTCATCGCCTTTCCCAAGAACCAGCAGGCGCAGGAGCCGATGACCGATGCGCCGGCGCCGGTGGACGAGGCCCAGCTGCGCGAGCTGGGCCTCACCCTGCCGCCGTCGCGGCGGAACGAGTCAGCGCAGCCGAAGCCCCCATTTAGCGAGCGGAGGTGAATTCATTTCACCGGAGCTCGCACGCCTTTGGGGGGTGCGCGAGGGGGGATCCTGATCCCCCCTCGATATCTAGTTGACCCCGACCGGCTGCCGCGCGCCGGGCGGCGCATACACACTGGCGACGTCCTTCGCCTTGCCCAGGATGCTCTGCATGTCGCTTGCGGTGATCAGCTTGATCGTGCGGATGCCGCGCAGCGCGCCGCTGCTCGCGGTCGCCACCGCGAGCGCAGCTGCGGCATTGTCATCAGGCGCCTCTGCGATGAGCAGAAAGTCGTCTTCGCCGAACGTGAAATACAGTACGTCGACCTTGCCTCCGACTCGGTCCGCCGCCTTTTGGACCGCGGCAGCACGGTCACCAGGATTGGCGATGAATTGCGCCCACGTCTCTGCCTTGTATCCGCCAAGGAACGCGTATTTCGGCATCGCAGCCACCTCCTCGTCTTCTATCTGCGTGCAGCCGGACCATGCTAGCTCATGAGTCCGGCGCTCGCTCTTGCGGTGCTTTTCGTGCTGATCGGAGCCCAGGCGACGCGTGTCATCGCGCCGCGTCGTGGCTCGTATCCGCTGCTCCTGGCGCTGGCGGCGGTGGGCCTCGCAGCGGCGGAGCTGGTCGCCATCGGGGTACACCTCGGCGGCCCGCAGGTGGGCGTGCTCCATCCGGTGATCGACGTCATCGGCATCGGGATGGCCGAGATCCTCGGCCTGCGGCTCACGGGCCCACGGCGCCGCGTCCGATAATCTCGACTGCGCCAGAAACCCGAGTCAGGAGTCATCAGTCATGCGCTTCCCCCTAGGTCGTAAAGGCCTTGTCGCCGCCGGCGCCGCCGCAGGTGCGCTCGCCTTCTGGAAAGTCCGGTCTCGTCGCCGTGAGCAGGAGGATCGTGAGTGGGAGGCCGAGGTGGCCGGCGCCGTCGATGAGGGCCGCTCGGCCGCCGATGCAGCCACAACCGGGGAGAGTGGAAGCGGCTAGCCGGGCGCACGGTTTCGGCGTGGATTCGATGGGGTATTCCCCATCTGAGATGGCCGAGATCTCCGAGCTCCGTCTGCCCGCGGATCGCGCGTACGTCGTGGTCGCCAAGCGGGCCGCGGGCGCGATCGGCTCGGTGGCGGGCTTTGATCTCGACGCCGTCGACGATCTGACGATCGCGGTGGCCCAGGCGTTCGAGAACGCGATCAGCTGCCTGGAACGGTCGGGCTTCCTGACCGGGCAGGTGCGCATCTCGTTCAAGCACGACCGGCGTGGCCTCGACGTCCGGGTCCGGTCGACGGTGAGCCACGACGCCGAGGTTGGAGCCCGCGAGCGGGTTCAGGCGGCCGCTGCCGTGGCCACCCAGGCGGACGCCGAGGTGGCGGCCGCCACCGATCTCGCGCTGCGCCTGATGGGGCTCTTCGTCGATGACAGCAGCTATCGCGTCGACGAGCGCACGGGAGGGCTGCGCGTTCGGCTGACCAAGTACCGCGTCTCGTGACGCCGGCGCCGCGGCGCGGCGGCGCGGCGACGCGGGAGCGCACGCTGGCCAAGCCGGCGCCGAGCGCGGAACGTGACGAGACGCAGCGTCTGCTCCGCGAGTACCGGACCACCCGCGACCCTCGCGTCCGTGAGCGCCTGGTCGAGCTGAACAGCGATCTCGTCCACTACATCGCCCGCCGCTTTGCCAACCGAGGGGAGCCGCTCGAGGACATCGAGCAGGTGGGCTTCGTCGGTCTGATCCAGGCGATCGAGCGATTCGATCCCTCGCTGGAGAACGAGTTCAGCACGTTCGCCACGCCGACCATCGCCGGGGAGATCCGCCGGTACTTCCGCGACCGCTCCTGGGCGGTGCGCGTGCCGCGACGGCTGCAGGAGAACCTGATCCGGGTCAACGGCGCCTCGCAGCAGCTGCAGCACGAGCTCGGCCGGGCACCGTCGATCCCGGAGATCGCGGCTCGCCTCGGCATCGAGCCGGACGAGGTGCTCGCCGCGTTGGAGGTGTCGCCGGCGCAGCACACGGTCTCCCTGGAGTCGACGGGCAGCTCGCTCGGAGAGGATACGGCGACGCTCGGAGAGCGGCTGGGTCGAGAAGACGAGAATCTGGAGCGCGTCGAAGCGCAGGAGATGCTCGAGCGGGTGATGTCGCATCTCACGCCGCGTGAGCGCAAGATCCTCGCCCTCCGTTTCGTCGAGCAGCTTCCCCAGACCGAGGTGGCCAAGCGGCTGGGCATCTCCCAGATGCACGTCTCCCGTCTGCAGCGGGCCGCGGTGGAACACCTGCGCAGGGAGTTCGGCGACCAGGCTCCGGCGTGATCCAAACCGCGCGATCGGGTTTCAGGTCACGATGGCCGCCGCTGGTTAGAATCGGCACGTAGCTTCCGAGCACATTCCATGCGCAGCCAAGACATCCGGGAGCGTTTCCTGCGCTTCTTCGAGGAGCGTGGGCACCATCGCCTTCCCAGCGAGTCGCTCATACCCCACGACGATCAGTCGCTTCTCTTCACCGTGGCCGGCATGGTCCCGCTCAAGCCGTACATCTCAGGGGCGCGGAGGCCGCCGTCGCCGCGGCTGGTGTCGTGCCAGAAATGCTTTCGAGGAGCCGGCCTGAAATACGACGACATCTCGTCCGTCGGCGACACCACCCGCAACTCGTTCTTCGAGATGCTCGGCAACTGGTCGATCGGCGACTATTTCAAAGAGGGAGCCATCGACTACGCGTGGGAGCTCGCCACCGGCGAGTTCGGCCTTGATCCGTCACGGATCTGGGTCAGCGTGTACCCGGACGACACGACCGCGGAGCTGCTCTGGACCGACAAGATCGGCGTGCCGCGGGAACGCGTCGCCAGGCTCACCGACAACTGGTGGGCGGCCGGCCCGACCGGACCCTGCGGCTACGACAGCGAGATGTACTGGGATTGGGGACCACCATGCTCGTGCGGCCGCGCCGCGTGCACCCTCCAGGACGAATGCAACGGCGACCGCTGGGTCGAGTTCTGGAATCTCGTGTTCATGGAATTCGACCAGCAGGAAGACGGGTCGCGACCCCTGCTCCCGAAGCCGACGGTGGACACCGGCATGGGGCTCGAACGCTTCGTCGCCGTCCTGCAGGGCAAGCGCAGCATCTATGACACGGATCTCTTCGTGCCGCTCGTCACCGGCTTTCGTGGCCGCGCCCCGGACGGTCCTGAGACGCCGGAGCGCATCCGGGCGTTCAACGTGCTCGCCGACCACCTGCGCGGCGCCGCATTCCTGATCGCGGCCGGCGTCCTGCCCTCCAACGAGGGGCGCGGCTACGTGCTCCGCCGCCTGGTGCGCAGGGCAGCCATCCGCGCCCGGAGCGTGCAGGCTCGCGGCGGGCTGGCCGCCGGCACGCGCGAGTTGGTGGCGGTCATGGGGCCGGTGTACCCGGAGCTGGTCGAGCACGACGACCTGATCGAGGAGACGCTGCGGGCCGAGGAGGAGACGTTTGCCCGGACCGTCGAGGCTGCGTCGAAACGGTTCGAGGAGATCATCGGCGCCGCGGCCGGGCGCATCGCAGGCGATGACGCGTTTCGCCTCTACGATACCTTCGGCTTGCCGATCGAGTTAACCATCGAGATGGCAGCCGAGCGCGGGGCGACGGTGGACACCGATGGCTTCCGCCTCGCCATGGAAGGACAGCGGTCCCAGAGCCGAAAGGCGCACGAGCGTGTGGGCTTCGGTGGCCTGACCTTGCCCGCGACGCGTTTTGTCGGCTACGAGACGCTGGAGGCCGAGGCCCGCGTGCTTCGCATCGGGGTGCCCGACGAGCTCGCCGTGCTGCCGGCCGGGCAGACCGGCGCGGTACTTCTCGACGTGAGCCCCTTCTACGCCGAGGCGGGGGGGCAGATCGGCGACACCGGCCAGCTGCGGTGGGACGACGGGCGGGCCGCGGTGCTCGACACCACGTACGTGCCCGGCACCGATGCGCGCCTGCACGCGGTGCGCGTCGAGACCGGCGAGCTTCGCCAGGGGGCGACCGTGCACGCGAGCGTTGACGCGGCCCGCCGGGCGCAGATCGCGCGACACCACTCGGCGACGCATCTGCTCAACCGCGCGCTCCGCGAAGTGCTCGGTGACAGGGTGGTGCAGCGCGGTTCGTTGGTGGGCCCCGAGCACACGACGTTCGATTTCTCCTTTGCTCGCGCGCTGTCGGCGGAGGAGGTCGCAGAGATCGAGCACCTCGTCAACGACGCGGTGCGTCGCGATCTGCCGCGCACGGTCAGCGAGATGTCGCTTGCGGAGGCTCGCGCCAGCGGGGCTGTTGCGCTGATCGACGAGAAGTACGCAGAGGTGGTCCGCGTGGTGGATTTCGGTGGCTGGTCGCGCGAGCTGTGTGGCGGCACGCACGTCGCGCGAACCGGAGAGCTTGGCGCGGCCATCGTCGTCTCGGAGTCGAGCATCGGTCAGGGGATACGGCGCATAGAGCTGGTGGCAGGCGAGGCGGCCGAGCGTCGCTGGCGCGACACGGGTGCGGCGCTCCAGGCGACGGCGCGCGCGTTGCGCGCACGCCTGGAAGAGGTTCCCGAGCGGGTTGCGCTGCTCCAGGAGCAGAACCGGCGCCTCGCGCGCGACGTCGAAGCTGCCCGGCGCAGCGCCGGCTCTGGAGGGGGGGTGCAGAGCGTGGAGCTGGAAGACATCTCCGGCATCCAGCTGGCGCATGCAACACTCGACGCCGGCGGCGCCGACGGCGTGCGCGACATCGCGGACCGCCTGTTTGCGGAGCGGCTCAACGGCGATGGCGTCGCCGTCGTGCTTGGCGGTTCGACGCTCGCCGTGAAGGTTGGCGGACGTGCGCTCGACGCCGGCATCGACGCCGGCCAGCTCGTGCGGGCCGCGTCCGAGATCACGGGGGCGCGCGGCGGAGGCCGCAAGGACTTCGCCAGCGGTGGGGTGGGGGACCCGGCGAAGCGCGATGCCGCGCTCGCGTCGATCCGAGAGGCGGTGGCGCGCGCCGCAAAGGCGCCCTGATGTCGAAACGCAAGTTCCAATTGCTGCGGCGCCGCGAAGAGTTCAAGACGCACTACACCGTGCTCGACATCGGCACGGAGTTCGTCAAAGCGCTGGTGGTGAAGCGCGAGGACGACAAGGGCATCGTGCTCGGCGTGGGCAAGGTGCGTCAGGCGGTGATGCACATGCAGGCGGGAGCGGTCGCGGACATCCAATCGGTGATCGACAACTGCGACCGTGCGCTCACCGAGGCGGAGGACATGTGCGAGACCATCCCGGGCCAGGCGGTGATCGGCATCGCCGGTGAGCAGGTGCGCGGCTTCAGCACGACGATGACCATGCCGCGCCCGCAGCCGCAGGCACGCATCACGCAGGCGGACATCGCCACCGCGCTGCAGGCGGTGCAGCGCCGCGCATTGCGCGAGGCGGTTCGGCAGATGTCTCAGGATCTCGGCGTGTCGGAGATCAATGTGAAGCTGGTGCACAGCACGATCACGCACGTGCGCATCGACGGCTACGGCGTGAGCAACCCCGTCGACTTTCAGGGCCACATCCTCGAGATCACCGTTTTCAACACCTTCGCACCGCTCACGCACATCGGCGCTCTGCAGACGATCGCACAGGAGCTCGATCTCGAGTTGGTGGCGACCGTGGCCGAACCGTATGCGCTCGCTCGCGGCTGCGCCAGCGAGGAGACGCAGGAGCTCGGCGGCATCTTCGTCGACATTGGCGGCGGCACCACCGACATCGCGCTGGTGCGCAACGGCGGGATCGAATCCACGCGGATGTTTGCGCTGGGAGGTCGTTCGTTCACCAAGCGTCTGGCCACCGATCTTTCGATGCCGCTCGAGGAGGCCGAGCGCTTCAAACTCGCGCACGCGGAGCACCGTCTCGCAACCGATCAGAGCGTGATGGCGCATCGCAGCGTGACGCCCACGGCCGAGGTGCTCGCCCAGGGCGTCGCGCTCAGCCTGGAGGAGCTGGCCGGTCAGGATCCGCTGCCGCCCGCCCTCTTCCTCGCGGGAGGCGGCGCCGCGCTGCCCGAGGTGGTCGACCAGCTCCGCGCGATCGACTGGACCGCGACCGTGCCCTTCAACCACACACCGTCGGTCAAGCTGCTCGGCCCCGACGACGTGCGCGGCGTGTACGACACCACCGGGCTTCTGGTCGGATCGCAAGACGTGACGCCGATGGGCCTGGCACGCCACGCGATCACGCTGGAAGATGAGGCCGACGAGCCACTCGGCGGTCTCATGCGCCGGGTGCTCAAGACGATGAGGGTCTGATGCCGGTTGTAGTACTCGCCCGCACCGACGATGAGATCGCCGACCTGATCGACCTGGTTCGATCTGCGAAGGATCCCGAGGTCGGCCTCGTACTTCCGGCCGGAAACAAGGCGTTCCAGACGCCGCTGAATGCCCGCCTGCTGGGGCAGTTCAGCCGGCAGAACGGCCGCCGCACTGCGATCGTCAGTGATGACGCCCGCATCCAAGCGCTGGCTCGGGCCAACGGTTTCGGCGTCTACACCTCGGTACCGGCATTCGAGCGTGGCATCGAGGCCGCGGTGCCCCGCGAACCGTCGTACGCCGGGTCGCGCGCTGTCGACGGCGCGCCCGCGGTCACCCGCGCGCCGCTCGGGGCTGGTGCATGGACGGCCGCGGCGACGCTGCAGCCCCCACCCACGCGAGCCGTTGCGCCGCCGCCTCCACCACCGCCCGGCCCGGCGGCGCCCACGCGTCCCCACCCCGACACGCGGGGCCCGGCCTTTCCTCCTCACGATGCGCGGCAATCAGAGGCAAAGGGCCCCGACCGGCGCCGGCCGCTCTATTACGCGGCCGCGGCGGTCGCGGTGGTCGGCCTGCTGCTGTTCTTCGTGTTGGCGCCGAGCGCAAAGGTCACCTGGAGCAGGCGAACGCCACCCAGGGCTTCACCGCCACTCCTACAGGGCAGAAAACGATCGCGGCAGCAACGTCCGGTGGCTCTGAGATGATCTCGACCACCGCGCCCGGCGGAGCGCAGTTTCCGCTGCAGCCGGGCGACACATTCCAGACCGCGGATCACGTCCTAACGTTTGT
Organism: Chloroflexota bacterium; assembly: GCA_005880445.1. Taxonomy (GTDB): domain Bacteria; phylum Chloroflexota; class Dormibacteria; order Aeolococcales; family Aeolococcaceae; genus CF-75. Next base: position 27,694 of record VBGJ01000148.1, read on the forward strand.
GGTCACGCAGGCGACGTACATCTGCATCGGGCCCAACGGCGCACAGCCACCGCCGAGCTCATGCCAGAACATGGGCCAGCCGGCGCCGCCGAACGCGTCGGTCCCGATCAAGGATGCAACCCCTGAGGCAAAGGGGAATCTCCCCGCCAACACGCTCACCTACTGGCCGCAGAATCCGTGTCAGCAGCAGCCCGGGCAACCGCCGCCGGCGTGCAGTCCCGATGAGTTCTCCGTCACCAATCCGCAGCCGACCACCGGCGGGGCGGATCAGAAGCAGGTGACTGTCGCCAGTGCATCGGACGTCAACAGCTGGAATCAGCAGGTGACGCAGATCGAAAACACGCTGACGAATCAGGTGACCCAGCAGATGCAGAGCGAGGCGGCCGGCAAGACTTTTGCCGTCGATCCGTCGGGAGCGGGCAAGACCATCGCCTTTACGGTGAGCCCACAGCTGCCGAATATAGGTGCGCAGTTCTCCCCCGCGCAGGTCACGGTCGCCGTCGCGGCCAAGGTTGCGGTGTACAGCCCCGCCGACGTGCGAAGAGATCTGATGGCGGACCTGCAAGCGCAGGTGTCACAGGGTGATCAGCTCGCCCCGGGCAAGCTCAGCATGCAACCGTGTCAGGTGACGCAGGCCTCGGACGACGGCACCGTCATCCTCAGCTGCGCGGCGACCGACTTCAGCCAGCCGATCATCAACCTGACCGGGCTCAAGTCGCAGCTCGCCGGCAAGAATCCCGGCGATGCCAACAAGATCATCCAGAGCGGAGTGGACAAAGTCCAGGACGTGAAGGTGTCAGAGTTCCCGTTCTCGCTCTTCTACCTGCCCTTCTTCAGCTCTCGCATCGAGATCGACGAGAACTTCGTACCCCAACCGTCTTCGTCCTCGTGACGCGTGCGCCGTTGCGCGCGACGCCGGGCTCGGTGATCGGGATCGACGCGGGCTCCGTGCGTGTCGGCGTTGCCGCGAGTGATCCCACGCGCACGATCGCCACGCCGGTCGCGACCCTCGAACGAACGTCGAACGATTTCTGGGCGCGTCTGCAACGCGAGATCCATGCGCGCGCGGCCACGTCGATCGTGGTGGGGCTGCCGCGGCGCCTCGACGGCAGCGAGGGCGAGGCCGCAGCCGGTGCGCGCGAGCTCGCCGCCGATGTCGGGCACCACACCGGCTTGGCAGTTGAGCTCTGGGACGAGCGATTCACCACGGCCCAAGCGGAACGGCAGATGATCGCCTCCGGAACGCGCCGGCGCCGGCGCCGGCAGAGGATCGACGCGGTCGCGGCCACGCTGATGCTGCAGAGCTGGCTCGACGCAGCGGTGGAGGGCGCGAGAGGACGCTCAGAACCGTCGTGACGCGTCGGTTCTGCCTGATCGGAGAGCGTGCCGGCACATCACTCAGCCCGCTGATGCACAACGCGGCGTTCCAAGCGCGCGGCATCGACGCGGTGTACGAGGGGTTCGATGTCGCACCGGAGCAACTGCCCCATGTGCTCGCGCAGCTCCGGTCCGGCGTCTACTCGGGCTGCAACGTCACCATGCCGTACAAGGCGGCGGTGGTAGCGGCGTGCGACTGGGTGGAGGGCGACGCAGAGCTGCTTGGCGTGGTGAACGCGATCACGGTCGAACAGGGAAAGCTGATCGGACAGAACACGGATGCCGAGGGTTTCGAGCTGGCGCTGAGTGTCCAAGGGTTGTGGCCGGTCGCCGGCTCCACCGCTCTGATCCTGGGCGCCGGCGGTGCCGCCGCGGCGGTCGCTCTGGCGCTGTTGCGCGCGCCAGCCGCTCGCATGGTGATCGCGGCGCGCCGCACAGAACCGGCGGTCCATCTCGCGGAACGCGTTGCGGCCGGTGCGCGAGTCGATGTGCTCCCCTGGGAAAGGGTGGCAGTGCAGCCCGCTGCGGAGGGCGCCGACGTTGTCGTCAACGCGACCCCCGCGGGTGTCGCGGAGCTCCCGCTGAGCGTTCACCGTCTCCCACTCTCGTGTACGGTCGCCGACGTGCGCTACCGTCCGCGACCCGTCGACCTGGTGGCCGCCGCCACCGACGCCGGGCTTCGTGCCTGCGACGGCCTGGAGATGCTGCTGCAGCAGGGCATGCTCTGCTTCGAGCGCTGGACGGGCGAGGCGCCCCCGTGGGAGGACGCCCGGGCGGCTCTGCACACGGCAGCCGGCGCGTGAACCCGCTGTTGGTGGTGGGCGCGGCCGCCGCAGGCGCGGTCGTCGGCCTGGGGTCGGGCCGGCTGGCGGTGCAGCTGGAGCGGATCGAGCGGCTCCGTGAGGAGGAGGACGAGGAACGGCTCGAGTACGAGCGCGATGTCGCGGCCGCAGCGGCGACGACACGCGAAGCCGGCGATGATCCACCGGCGGCCGAGCCATGGATCGGGGAGCGCTACGGGTGGACGTGGCTGGAGCGTGTGCTGTCACCCGTGCTCACGGCGGCCGGATTCACCATCTTCGTCGCGCACGGCAGCGCAGGTGTGGGATTGCTCATCCAACTGGTGTGGCTCGCGGTGTTCGTCCACATCGTGGCCTTCGACCTGAAGCATCGCCTCATCCTCAATCGACTCACATATCCCGCGATCCTCATCGCGCTGGCGGTGTCGCCGGTGTCCGCGGGATTGAACCTCGAGCGCGCCGCGATCGGCTGTGCCGGCGTCGCGCTGTTCTTCTTTTTGCAGAACGTACTCTCACGCGGCAGCATCGGTCTTGGCGACGCGAAATTGGGAGCGCTCGTCGGCGCGGTGACCGGCGCGGGACCTGATCCGGCCCACATCGGCGCGGTCTACGCCGTGATCTACGCAATTCTTCTCGGTGGAGCGACCGCGCTCGTGCTGCTCGTCCTGCGCGTGCGCCGGCTGAAAGATCCGATTCCATATGGTCCGTTTCTTTGCGCAGGCGCGGCCATCATTCTGTACCAAGGTCCATAGCAGGTTCGAGATTCGAGGAAGCACGATGTCCGCACAGTTGATGCCGGGAGAGCGCCCCCTTCTCGTGGCGCGCCAGCACTGGTCCGTGGTCGCGCCGCCGTTGGGGGCGGCGCTGGCCGCGCTCGTCATCGGCATCGTCATCCTGGTGCTGATCCCCGCCGCGATAGCAGGATTCGGCACGGGTGGAGTCAAACTGACCGCCGGCATCCTGCTCGGGGTGTTCGCGTTCGGATGGGCGGGTCTCGTATACCTCCGCTGGCGCTTCCAGAAATACACTCTGACCGATCGGCGCATCGTGCTCGAACGTGGCGTGCTGTCGCGCTTGACGGAGTCGATATCGCTTGATCGCATCCAGAACACAGTGATCCGGAGGCCGCTTGGCGACCGGGTCATCGGCGCGGGTCACATCGACATCGAGTCAGCGGGCCGGGACGGGACCGAGACCCTGCACCGCATCCCCGACGCGGAGACGTTCTACGCAACCCTGCTGCAGGCGATCGACTCGCTTCGCCTGGGGCCGGCGCACGCGATGAGCCAGGGGATCTGAGCACCGCCCCAGGGCGTCAAGCCGGTCGGTGCGGCGATGCCCGGCGCGCCAGCTCCTCGACGCGTCGCCTGGCCTCGGCGCTCGTGGTCTCCTCGCCCGCGAGGATCACCTCACGGTAGACGCAGATCGCGGTGACGGCGTCGCCGTTGAGCTCGAACATCCGGGCGACGCGCATCAGCTGTTGCGGCGCGGCGCGTGGGTCGTGCACGACCGGGAGTGTCCCGCCGCTCGGCGGACGGAGGGCGGACGGTGGGTTCGCACATAGAATCGGGCCAGAGTGCTTCGATTTCTCACCGCCGGCGAATCACACGGCCCTCAGCTCACGGTCGTAATCGATGGCGTGCCTGCGGGGCTGCGCCTCGACGCCCGCCGCGACATCGACATCGACCTGGAGCGGCGGCAGCGCGGCCACGGCCGGGGCAAGCGCCAGCAGATCGAGCGGGATTCCGCCCAGTTCACGAGCGGCGTTCGCGGCGGCCGCACGCTCGGGTCACCGATCACGCTGGTCGTCGCCAACCGTGACTGGGAGAACTGGAAGGGGCCGATGCAGGTCGACGATCGCGACTTCAAGGCCAAGCGGGTCACCCGCGTGCGCCCAGGACACGCCGACCTGGCCGGTGCCCTCAAGTACGGATTCGACGACGCCCGCAACGTGCTGGAGCGCGCCAGTGCTCGCGAGACGGCGGCGCGGGTCGCGGTGGGCGCGGTGGCCAGGGCGCTGCTGCGCACAATCGGCGTCGACCTGCACTCGTACGTGCAGCGCATCGGCGAGGTGGCGTTGACCGAGCCGACCGGCGGCGACGTGGACTGGAGCGCGGTGGAGGCATCGCCGGTGCGCTGCCCGGAGGGCGACGCGAGCCGGCGAATGGTCGAGGCCATCGACGCCGCTCGCGATGCCGGCGACACGCTGGGCGGCACCGCGTATGTCGTCGCGCGCGGGGTTCCAGCCGGACTTGGCAGCTACGTGCAGTGGGACCGCCGCCTTGACGGGCTCGTCGCTCAGGCGCTGTGCAGCATTCCGTCGGTCAAGGGAGTGGAGATCGGCGCGGCGGTGTGTGCGGCCCGGTCACGTGGGTCGACGGTGCATGACGTGCCGCGGTTCGACGCGGGACGCGGATTCCACCATCTCACCAACCGGCAGGGCGGTATGACCGGAGGCGTGAGCAACGGCGAGGACGTGTGGGCGCTGGTGCACTTCAAGCCCATCTCCACCCTCCTGCAGCCGCTGCGCAGCGTCGACATGGCGACCGGTGAGGAGATCAACGCGCACTACGAGCGGAGCGACGTGTGCGTCGTGCCTGCCGGCGCGGTGGTGGCCGAAGCGATGCTCGCGTGGGTCGTCGCGGTCGCCGCGACCGAGAAGTTCGGTGGCGACACCCTCTCGGAGTTCCGGTCGGCAGCGCGGGCGCATCGCCGCGCGGTGCAGCGACTGCGATGAGCGAGATCCATGCGGTTGCGCTCACGGGGCTGCCCGGCAGCGGCAAGTCTTCCGTCGGCCGTGTCCTGGCGGAGCAGCTCCGGTGGTCGTGCGTGGACCTCGACGACGAGATCGCATCGCACGCAGGGCGTCCCATCGCGGCGATCTTCGACGAGCTCGGCGAGCCGGCGTTCCGCGATCTCGAGCTCGCCGCGATGCGGCGCGCCCTGATGTCGGAGCAGCCGGTGGTGATCGCGTGCGGCGGCGGGCTGATCGCCGAGGAACAGGCACGGCGCGAGCTGCTCGCGCGCGCGTACGTCGTCTGGCTCGACGCGTCCGACGCTGTGCTGAGCGATCGACTCGGCGACCGCAGCGGCAGGCCGCTGCTCCGAGAGGGCCCCGAGGCCGCACTGACGGGACTCCGTGCGGACCGCCAGCGCTGGTACTCGCTCGCGCATCTTCGCGTCGACGCGAGTGCTCCGGTGCCGGTGACGGCACGGCGAATCGCCGTCGCCATCGGCGGCAGCGTGAGCGTGCCGGCCCCCGGCCGGACCTACCTCGTGGCCGTGCGACCCGGCGCGCTGCTCGATGTCAGCCTGCACGTGCCAGGCGGCGCCGGGCGCGTGGCAGTCGTCACCGACAGGCGCGTGCGCCCCGCCGCGCGAAGGCTGGCGACAGGGATACGCGCGACGGGTCGCCGGGTCACGGTCATGGGTGTCGCCGGTGGAGAGCGTCTCAAGACGTGGCCGGCGGCCGGCCGCCTCGTCCGGCAGCTGTCGGCCGCGGGCCTGCGGCGGCACGATTGCGTGATCGCCCTCGGCGGCGGCACGGTCGGGGACGTCACCGGCTTCGCTGCCGCCACCTACCTCCGCGGCATCGCGTGGATCAACGTCCCGACGACGCTCCTCGCGATGGTCGACAGCGCGGTCGGTGGGAAGACCGGTGTGAACCTGCCTCGTGGCAAGAATCTCGCGGGCGCCTTCTGGCAGCCGCGCGCCGTGGTCTGCGACCCAGAGCTGCTGATGTCGCTCAGCACCCGCGCGTACCGCGCAGCTCTTGCCGAGATTGTCAAATACGCGATGATCGCCGAGGATGGCCTCGTCGCCTTGCTCGATGATCGACTCGAGCGTTTGCTCAGTCGCGATGCCGAGGTGATCGCGGAAGCCGTCCGCCGATCCTTGGCCATCAAGGCGCACGTGGTCGCCGCGGATGAGCGGGATACCGGGCTCCGCGCGATCCTCAACTACGGTCACACTGTGGGTCATGCATTGGAGGCAGCGACTGGTTTCGGCGAGGATCTCAATCACGGCGAGGCGATTGCCGCGGGCATGCGCGTGGCGGGAAAGCTCAGCGTGGGCGCGCTCGGTTGCCCTGCGCCGCACATCGCGTGGCAGGACGAGGTGCTCCGGCGTGCGGGGCTCGACCGCATCCCTCGCGTCGACCCATCGGCGGTGATGCGATCGATGGCCGCAGACAAGAAAGCACAGGACGACGGTGTGGGTTGGGTCCTGCTGGAACGCCGCGGGCGCCCGCGTTTTGGCCAGCTCGTGCCAGAAGAGGCGGTGTGCACAGCGCTCAGCCAGGTCCTGGCATGACCAGGATCTTGGTGCTCAACGGGCCGAACCTCGGGACGCTCGGCACCCGCGAGCCCAAGCTGTACGGCACTGCCACGCTGGCCGACATCGAGTCCGCGGTGAGAGAGCGTGCCGCGGAGCTCGGCGTCATCCTCCGTTTCGCGCAGAGCAATCACGAGGGAGAGCTGATCGACATCCTCGAAGCCGAGCGATCGCGGGCTGACGGCTGTGTCATCAATCCCGGCGGCCTGAGCCACACGAGCCTCGCGCTTGCCGACGCTCTGCGCGCCTTCTCCCGCCCGGTGATCGAGGTGCACATCACGAACATCTACGCGCGAGAGCCGGACCGGCGCGTCTCGCGCACCGCGGAGGCCGCCACGGGCGTGGTCGCCGGCCTCGGGGCCGACGGCTACGTGCTCGCGCTGGAGGGCCTGACCCGGCTGCTGACCGGCGTGGCGGTGCGGGCCGAGAGCGGATGATCACCGCCGGCGACCTGCGACCGGGGAACACCGTGGCCCGCGGCCGAGACCTGCTCCAGGTGCTCGATTTCGCGCACGTGAAGCAGGGTCGCGGCACCGCATTCGTGCGGACGAAGCTCAAGAACCTCGCCAGCGGAGCCGTCACCGAGGAGACATTCCGGCCGGAGGAGAAATTCGGCCGCGTGCGCATCGAACGCACGGAGGCTCAATATCTCTACCGAGACGGCGACAATTACGTGGTCATGGACACAACCACGTTCGATCAATTCCCACTGCCACCGTCGCTGCTCGGCGAGGCGGTGAACTATCTGAAGGAGAGCGACTCGGTGTTCCTGCTCCAGTACGAGGGACGCATTCTCGGTGTGGAGCTGCCGACCGCCGTCGAGCTGGCGGTCACGGAGACCGAGCCGGGCTTCAAGGGCGACACGGCCAACGCCGCGTTCAAGCCGGCGACGCTCGAGACCGGCCTGGTCGTCGACGTGCCGCTGTTCGTCAATCAGGGAGACCGCGTGCGCGTCGACACGCGCAGTGGTCGCTATCTGGAGCGCGCATGATGCCCGACCCGTCCAGCGCCGGCGGTTCCCTGCAGCTCGGCGACGCGAATGGGCGCTCCCCTCTGGGGACGACCCGCGTCGCCAACGAGGTGGTGGCGTCCATAGCCGCACTCGCCGCGCTTCAGGTGGCCGGCGTGCACGCCATGTATCACCCGGGTTCGCAGCCGATCGAACGCATCGTGCGCCGGTCTCAGGCGCATCGAGGGGTGCGCGTCGAGCTCGTCGATGACGCGCTGCGACTCGACATGTTCATCGTGATGGAAGCCGGCGGCAGCGTGCCCGCCGTGGGCGCTGAGATACAGCGCCGCGTCGTGGATGCGGTGGATCGCATGCTCGACCTGCGCGTCGCCGAGGCCAACGTGTTCGTCAGCGAGGTCGTCTTCACGTGACCACCGCGACTCACGGCGCGGGACGGAGGCGTCGGGGTCGCGAGCTGGCGCTTCGGGTCCTGTTCGAGCTGGAGGGTACGGTCAAGGACGCGAACTGGGCGCTCGACTATCAGTCCCGTGACCTCGGCGCCACACCAGACGTGGTGGCGTTCGGGCGCCGCATCGTCATCGGCTGTCTGGCGCACATCTCCGCCGTCGACTCGGCGATAGCCGACGCCAGCGAGAACTGGGCGCTGACCGATCTCGGAAAGGTGGAACGCGCGGTCCTGCGTCTCGGCACGTATGAGCTGCTGTTCGAAAAGGAGACGCCGGTGGCGGTGGTCATCGACGAGTCGGTGGAGCTTGCGAAAGCGTACGCGGGCGAGGAGGCCGTGCAGTTCGTGAACGGAGTGCTGGGCCACGTTGCCCGCCAGCGCGTGTGAGGAGCCCCACATGACGAGAGCGCCGTATTCGGTGAGCGACTTCACCACGCTGGTGCGCGACGCGCTCGCGGTGCGGCCCGAGCTCGAGGACGTTCTTGTCGAGGGCGAGGTGAGCAACCTGAAGCCGCACTCGTCCGGTCATCTGTACTTCACGCTTAAGGACTCGCGCGCTCAGCTTTCGTGCGTTTGCTTTCGCAGCAACGCGCTGCGCATCCCGTTCAAGCCTGAGAACGGCATGACCGTGGTGGCGCATGGCGCGGTGCAGGTGTACGAGGCGCAGGGGCGCTACCAGCTGTATGTCGACCGAATGGATCCCAGCGGCGTCGGCGCTCTCGCGCTGGCCATCGAGCAACTGAAGCGCGCGCTCGGGGCGGCGGGTCTGTTCGACGAGCGCCACAAGCGTCCGCTGCCGCTGCTGCCGCGCCGGGTGGTCGTTGTCACGTCACGCACCGGAGCCGCCCTCCGTGATGTCTACACGGTGATGACGCGGCGTGCGCCTGGCATCGACATCGTCCTCTCGCCGGCGACGGTGCAGGGGGAGGGCGCGGCCGAGACGATAGCGAGGGCGATCCAGCGGGCCGACCAGGTGGCCGGTGCCGGCGTGATCCTGTTGGTTCGTGGCGGCGGCGCGCTCGAAGACCTGATGCCCTTCAACACCGAGGCGGTGGCGCGTGCGATCCGAGCGGCCCGGCTGCCGGTGGTCACGGGGATCGGACACGAGACCGACACGACGATCGCCGATCTGGCGGCCGATCGGCGCGCAGCCACGCCGTCGGCGGCGGCCGAGCTCGTCGCCCCCAGCGCCGCAGCGCTGCACGGAGAGCTCGCAGGATGGACGCTCCGTCTGGGCCAGGGCGTCCGTGCCGGCGTGCTGCAGCATCGCCGGCGCCTCGACGCGACGGCGGCCAGGCTCGAGCGTCTCTCGCCCGGTCACCGTGTGGGTGGAATGAGGCAGGACCTGGATCGCCGCGCGGATCTGCTGCGCCACGCATTGCTGCTCGAGATCACCGCCAAACGGCGGCGTCTCGACGCCGCGCGGGGCGGCCTGCGGGAGCATCAGCCGGCCCATCGCCTCGCCGCCGCCCGGGCCTCCATCGGGCGATACGGCGAGCGGCTGGTCGCGGCGGGTCATCGCCAGGTCGAGACCCGGCGCGGCGCACTCGAGGCGCGCGGAGCCCGCCTCGACGCGCTCTCGCCCCGGCGGACGCTGGAGCGCGGCTATTCGATCACGCTCGACTCCGGCCGGCGGGTCGTCACCACGTCCGAAGCAGTGCGACCCGGCGAGCGCATCCGTACAGTCCTCAGCAGCGGTGAGGTGGACAGTGACGTGGTCGAGCGGCATGACCGGTGACGGCCGGATCGAACGGATGTACGATACGACGATGGTGCGAACACCGGCATGAGCACGGTCGAGCCTGACGACGCGGCACGCGGCTGGCTCGCCACTGCGCGGAGCTGCTGGACCGCACCGAGCGTCGTGTCAATGCGCTGGTCGTCGGCGGCGATGGAAGGATGACCGAGCGACCCCTGGACATGGCCGACACCGACGCCGGGCCGGCGCCTCCGGGCGACCTCGCCGAGCGGCGTACGCCGGCGCCGGTGGATCCCAACGACATTCCCTTTTGACTGCGCAGATACACGGATCTGTGTAAGAATGCCAGCGATGAGCACCGCCGCCGTGCGTCAGAGACTTGACCAGGCGCTGGTCGAGCGAGCGCTGGCCCCGAGCCGGGAGCGTGCGCAGGCTCTGATCGCGTCGGGCCTCGTTGAGGTGGACGGCGCCGCGGCGCGCAGCGCGGCGATGCAGGTGACCGCCGCGGCGGGCGTCCGGGTCCTCGGACGTGACCACCCGTGGGCGAGCCGCGGCGGGTTGAAGCTCGATGCCGCGCTCGACGCGCTCCACATCGAGTGCCGTGGGCGCATCTGCCTCGACGCCGGCGCGTCGACTGGCGGCTTCACCGACGTCCTCCTCGCGCGCGGCGCGGACCTCGTGTACGCGGTCGACGTCGGCCACGGTCTCCTGGATGGGCGGTTGGCGTCGGACCGGAGGGTCCGGGTGCTGGATCGAACGAACCTGCGCACCCTGCAGACCGTCCCAGGGCCGTCGCCGGATCTCGTGACGCTCGACCTCTCGTTCATCTCACTGCGCCTCGTGATGCCGGCGGTGGTCAACCTCGCCGCGCGTCCGGCCGACGTCATCGCGCTGTTCAAGCCGCAGTTCGAGCTGGGCCGCGAAGCCGTAGGGCGCGGCGGCGTGGTGCGCAACGCGTCTCTCGCGCAAGCCGCCGCCGACCAGTTTTTGCAATGGATGTCAGCAACATTCGGCGCACGTGTCCTGCACGAGCCACTGCAGGCAGCCGTCCGCGGCGCCAAGGGCAATCAGGAGTGGATCACGCACGTGCGTCTCGACGGCGAGGGCGTCGCGGAGCCCGGCATATGACCGAGCACCGGAGCATCGGCTTCCTCCTGCATCCGGGTGAGCAGCCGGCCGTGCAGGGCGCGATTGCGCGAGCACAGGCGTGCGGGTTCGGGGTCTGGACCGCGCTGGATCGGCCGGAGGACGCGGTTGCGGAGCACGCGAGCGACGCCAAGCTGCTGGTGACGGTCGGCGGTGACGGCACGTTTCTCTACGGCGCGCGTCTCGCCGCCCCGCGTGCGATCCCCGTGATGGGTGCGAACCGTGGACGTCTCGGCTTCCTCAACGACGTGGAGATCGACCAGCTGCCCGATGCGATCACGCGGTTCTGCAGCGGCGAGTACAGCATCCAGCGGCGCTCGCTGATCGACGTCGAGCTGGGAGGTGAGGGAGAGGCCGCGCGCGCCCTGGCGCTCAACGAGGTCGTGGTCCGCGCCCGTGACGTCAACGTCGCCCGACTGCGAGTCGATGCCGATTCCGACCTGCTCGGCGTCTTCGACTCGGACGGGATCGTGGTGGCCACCGCGACCGGCTCGACCGCGTACGCGCTCAGCGCCGGCGGCCCGCCAGTCGATCCGCGCCTGCGCGCGCTCGTGGTGGTGCCTCTCGCGCCGCATGCGGTGATCAGCCGCGCGGTCGTCATCCCTGACGCGGTGCGGGTGCGAGTCACCGTGGAACGCGGTCACGTCTTCGTTGCCGTCGACGGCGCGTCGATCGGCGATCTGACCGACGACGGCGACGTGCTCGTTCGTCCCGGCCCGGATCTCGCCGTGGTCCGGTTCGCGGATTCGCCGACGTTCCACGAGCGGCTGCGCCAGAAGTTCCGGTTCGGCGTGCCGCACAAGGAGCTCGAGACGCGGGACGCCGTCGACGCGGAGCCCGAGCAGATCGAGCCCGGGAAGGCGCTGCATGACGCTTCGTGAGCTCCGCGTCAACGACGTCGCGGTCGTCTCGGATGCAACGCTCGGTCTCGACTCGGGATTCGGTGTTCTCACCGGCGAGACGGGGGCGGGCAAGTCCGTGTGCATCACCGCGTTGCGAATCGCACTTGGCGGCCGCGCGGACACCGACGTCATCCGCCCTGCCGCGACCGCTGCTCGCGTGGCGGCAGCTTTCCAGGACGTCCCCGCCAGTGTCACCCAGCGCCTGGTGGAGCTCGGCATCCCTCCCGACGATCTGGCCACCCTGAGTCGCGAGGTGCCGCGCAGCGGCCGGAGCACCTGCCGCGTCAACGGAGCGCTGGTCTCGCAGGCTGTGCTCCGGGAGATCGGCGATGCGCTCGTGGAGGTGACGGCCCAGGGAGCGAGCCAGCGCCTGATGCGGCGCGCGTGGCAGCGAGACCTGCTCGACAGCGCCGGCGGCGACACGACGTCCGCGGCGCGACAACGTGTCGCGGACGCCGTGCTCGCCATGCGCGCCGCCGACTCCGCTCTCGAGTCGGCGCGTCGCGCCTCCCGCAGCGATGCGGCCGCGCTGGACCGCGCCAGGGCGCTGGTGGCGGATCTCGGAGCCTTGGAGTTGCGCGCGGGAGAGGACTCAGAGCTGGCCGGCGAATGCCTGATGCTCCGACACGCCGCGGCCATCGTGGGCGCGGCGTCCGCTCTGGCCGGCGCCGCCGCGGGAGACGAGACCGGGGCGGCGGATCTCGTCGCAGCTGGATCGGTCGACGCTGGTGCCCTCGGGGGCCTCGATCCCGCTCTGGCGTCGCTCGCGGAGCGGGCGGTATCGCTGGTCGATGTGCTGCGTGAGCTCGCCCTCGATGCGCGCCGCCACGCGGCGGGCGTCAGCGTCGACGAGGGGCGACTGGCGGAGATCGAGCAGCGCCTCGATCTGCTCGCCAGGGTCGCGCGGCGGCACGGTTCGATCGAGGAGGCGATCGCTGACCTCGACGGTGCGAGCGAGCTGCTCGCGGCGGCCGAGGGCGGCGAGGACGCTGCGAGCCGGCTTGAAGCGGGTGCGACCGCAGCTCGTGAGGCGGTGGCCCAGGCCGCCTCGGCGCTGGGCGCGGCCCGGTCCGCCGCCGCGCGCCGGCTCGAGCAGGCGGTCACCGCCGAGCTTCGCGACCTCGAGTTGCCGCATGCCCGGTTTCGCATCATCCTGGGCCGCTCACCGGACCCGCTCGGCGTCGACCTCGGCGACGGCATCCCAGTGCGCTGCGGGCTGCACGGGGTCGACGACGTCGACTTTCGCTTCGCGGCGAACCGCGGCATGGTCCCGGTCCCTCTGGACGAGGGGCCGTCTGGCGGCGAGCTCTCGCGCATCTCACTGGCCCTGTCCGCCGTCGTCACTGAGGAGGCTGCGCCGGTTCTGGTGCTCGACGAGGTGGATGCCGGCATCGGCGGGGAGACCGCCGCGCGCGTCGGCGACGTGCTGGCCGCCATCGGTGAGAACCGGCAGGTGCTGGCCGTGACTCACCGCGCCGAGATCGCCGCCCGGGCCGGCCATCACCTCGTCGTGAGCAAGCGAGATGACCCCGGTGGTGCCGTCGCCTCGGTTGCCCCGGTGGACGGCGAGCCACGGGTGCACGAGATCGCGCGTCTCATGTCGGGCCGGGCGACTCCGGCGGCACTAGACCGTGCGGGTGAGCTTCTCGACGAGGGGCGTGATGGCAGCGCGCGTCCGCGGGCCCGATCCGCGACCCGTACCATGTGAATCCATCATGGACGGTGGCGACGAACCCAGTCGCACTGCGACTCCGGTCGCGCTGACGCTGGATCTCGACGCTCACGAGCCAGATCGATTTCTCGTTGACGTGCCGGGATTTCGTGGGACTCTCGAGGATTTGGTGCGTCACGCCCATCACGGCGATGTCGACGTGACGCAGATTCCAGTCGCGGCCATCACGGAGCAGTTCCGCGCGCTCGTGGAGGGCGACGAGCGCCGTCCGGACCTCGACGACGTGGCGGCGTTCCTGACCCTGGTTGCGCGCCTGGTCGCGCTCAAGGCCGCGGCCGTGATGCCGGACACCTCGGTCCTCGCCGACACCGAAGACGTGGACGGCGACGGTGCCACCGACGCCGGCAACCGGCTTGCTGAGTACCGTCTGTACAGGGCGGCCGCCGAAGCGCTGCTGGGTGATGCGGCGGAGGAGGGTGCTCGCAGCTTTCTCGGGATGGTGTCGCCGGATGTCATCCCAGTCGAGCGGATGCGCATACCCCCCGAGCGGCTGGCCGCCGCGTTCCGGCGCGTCTTGGAGCGGCTGGCGGACGAGGAGCCCCTGCCCGTCGGAGCCCTGACGTTCTCTGTGGCGGAGAAGGCCGACGAGCTGCGGGCTCGCTTGCGCGCCGGCGTGCTGCAGTTCGAGGAGATCTTCGCCGCCGTGCGCTCGCGCCTCGAGGCGGTGGCGTGCTTCCTGGCGCTGCTCGAGCTTCTGCGACTCGGGGAGGCGACCGTCGAGCAGCTCGAGGCCTTCGGCCCGATCACGGTGCGCGGCGGTGGATGACGTCGTCATCGACATCTTCGGGCGAGCTGTCGTTCCGACCGCCTCTGTGGATGCCGAAGCGGAGGATCTCGCCCCCGCGCTCGAGGCGGTGTGCTTCGCGCTGAGCCGGGCCGTTTCGGTGGCCGAGGCGGCCGAGATCCTCGGTCGCAGCCCACGGGCGGTCGAAGCCGCGGCAGAGGTGCTGGCCTCCCAGCTTCGCGAGCGGGGCCTGATGCTGCAGCGCCACGCGGGGGCAATCCAGCTCGTGACCCGAGCGGAGGTGGCGTGGGCGGTGC
>VBGJ01000102.1 GCA_005880445.1 Chloroflexota bacterium
GAGGTAAACGATCACCCACAGGACGAGGGCGGCGATCACCGCGAGGTAGATCGGCTCGGAGAACAGGCCGCCATTGCCGCCCGTATGGGCGTGTTGGTGGACCGGTGGAGGAGCGGTCAGGAGCACGTTCGCAGCGTACGCGTGGCGTGTTGCGACGCTGCAACATCCGGGTGGCGGATCGACTCCGAAGAGCCAGAAACGCGACCGAAAGCTGGCGAGGCCGAATTCATTTCGGCGGAGACAGCACCGCCGGAAGGGGGGTGCGCGAGGGGGGAACCTGCTGTTCCCCCCCTCGATTACACGGGTTCGGGCGTCGGTGCCCCGTCGCCGGACTCGGCAGATTCCTCCACCGGCACGAGCTGGCCGTCGGTCGGCAGGACGCCGCCGGTGCCGTCGGCCGCCAGCTCCTCTTCCTCGTACAGCCGGATCGCCTCCTCGCGAAGCTTCTGGTAATAGTCCAGGCCGGTGCCCGCGGGGATGAGCTTGCCGATGATCACGTTCTCCTTGAGGCCACGAAGCTTGTCGACCTTGCCGGAGATCGCTGCCTCGGTGAGCACCCGGGTCGTCTCCTGGAACGAGGCCGCGGACAGCCAGGACGCGGTGTTGAGCGCGGCCTTGATCAGGCCGAGCAGCACCGTCTGCGCGATGGCGGGCTCGCCACCCTCGCTGAGGGCCTTGGCGTTCGCCTCCTCCCATTCGAACTGCGAGACGATCTCGCCGGGGAGCAGGTCCGTGTCGCCGGCGTTGTCGATGCGGACCTTGCGCATCATCTGCCGGACGATCACCTCGATGTGCTTGTCGTTGATCTCGACACCCTGGCTGCGATAGACGCGCTGCACCTCGCGCACCAAGTAGTTCTGCACATCGTCTCGACCGCGCACGAGCAGCAGCTCCTGCGGGCTGATCGATCCCTCGGTGACCTTGTCGCCGGCGTTGACGTGGTCACCGTCGCGCACCACCACCTGGGCAGACGGCGGGATTGGATACTCGCGAGTGTCCTCGTCAGACGTGCGCACCGTGATCTCCTTGGCGCCCACCTTGACGAGGCCTGCGTATTTGGTCCGGATCGACACCTCATTGCCGTTTTCATCAACACCGCGCATGAGCTCGCCGGCCTCGCTCGCGTCCTGGCCGTCGGTGACCAGCACCGCGAACTTGGATGGAATGGCGTACGTGGTGTCGAAGACATCGCGTGAGGTGACCTTGACCTTGAGCGCCCGGTTGTCGCCACGAACCAGCTCGACATTGCCGTCGATCTCGCTGATCAGCGCCTTCCCCTTGGGGACGCGTGCCTCGAACAACTCCTCGACGCGTGGCAGGCCCTGCGTGATGTCGGACCCGCCGGTGGCGACGCCACCGGTGTGGAACGTGCGCATGGTCAGCTGCGTTCCCGGCTCGCCGATCGACTGGGCTGCGATGACACCGACAGCCTCGCCGATCTCGACCAGCCGGCCGGTGGCCAGGTTGCGCCCGTAGCACATGCGGCAGACACCTTCGCGGGCCTTGCAGGTCATGATGCTGCGCACTTTCACGCGACCGATCCCCGCCCGCTCCGCGAGTATGTGGCGAGCGGTTTCGTCGCCGATCTCGTCGCCCGCGGTCACGAGGGCCTGGTCGCCGAGGACGACGTCCTGCGCCGCGATGCGGCCCTGATAGCGATCGATCACGCGGTCCTCGAGCTCCTTGTCAAGCAGCTCGATCCAGATCCCCGCCGTCGTCTCGCAATCCTCTATGCGAACGATCACGTCCTGAGCCACGTCCACGAGCCGGCGCGTCAGGTACCCCGAGTCGGCTGTGCGCAGGGCGGTGTCCGCCAGCCCCTTGCGTGCGCCGTGGGTTGAGATGAAGTACTCGAGGACGGTGAGGCCTTCCGAGAAGTTCGCCTTGATCGGGAGGTCGATGATCCGGCCGGTCGGGTCCGCCATCAGCCCGCGCATGCCGGCGAGCTGCCGGATCTGCTGCGTCGAGCCGCGCGCGCCCGACTGCGACATCATCAGCACCGAGCTGAACCGGTCGAACGAGTCCATGGTGACCTTCGTGACACGATCCGTCGCGTCGGTCCAGATCTCGACCGTCTTGAGGTAGCGCTCGTCGTCGGTGATCAAGCCGCGACGGAACTGCAGGTCGACCTCCTCGACCTCGTGCTCGGCTTCCGCGATGATCGGCGCCTTGCGTGCCGGCGTCTTGATGTCCATCGCGGCGACGGTGACGCCGGCGCGGGTGGCGTAGTGGAATCCGATGCGCTTGATGTCGTTGACGATGTGTGCCGTGAGGTCGGAGCCGTGGAGGTCGTAGCACTCCTTCACGAGCTGCGCGAGCTTGCGCAGATCGACCACCTCGTTGCGATAGACCATGGCGGGAAGGTCGTTGTCGACGCCGTGATCGCCGAGCGGGAGCACGTCGTTGAGCAGCACCCGGCCCACGGTGGTGACCAGCAGCTCAGTGCCCTCCGGCGCCGCCTCCGAGGCGCGATGCGGATAGATGCGGCGGCGCGGCGTGCGCACCCGCACCTTGTCGTGCAGCTGCACGGCGCCGTGCTCGTACGCGAGTATCGCCTCCTCTGATGATGCGTACGTGCGCAACGTCGTCGGGTCGATCGTTCCGGTCGACTCCTCCTCCTGGGTGAGGTAGTACGTGCCCAGCACGATGTCCTGGGTCGGTGCGACCACCGGCGACCCGTTGGAGGCGCTGAGGATGTTGTTCGACGACATCATGAGGTTCTTCGCCTCGGCGACCGCGCCGCTGAAGAGCGGCACATGCACCGCCATCTGGTCACCGTCGAAGTCCGCGTTGAACGCCTTGCACACCAGCGGATGGATCTGGATCGCCTGGCCCTCGACGAGCACAGGCATGAATGCCTGGATGCCGAGGCGGTGCAGCGTGGGTGCGCGGTTCAGGAGCACCGGATGCTCCTTGATCACGGGGTCCAGGATGTCCCACACCTCGGGCCGGACACGCTCCACCATGCGCTTTGCGCTCTTGATGTTCTGCGTGACATTTTGTGAGACGAGCTCGCGCATCACGAAGGGCTTGAACAGCTCGAGCGCCATCCGCTTCGGGAGACCGCACTCGTGCACCCGCAGCTCGGGGCCGACGACGATGACGGAACGGCCGCTGTAGTCGACGCGCTTGCCCAGGAGGTTCTGGCGGAACCGGCCCTGCTTGCCCTTGAGCATGTCGCTGAGGGACTTGAGCTTGCGGTTGCCGGTGCCGGTGATGGCGCGTCCACGCCGGCCGTTGTCGACAAGCGCGTCGACCGCTTCCTGGAGCATGCGCTTCTCGTTGCGCACGATGATCTCGGGTGCACCGAGCTCCAACAGCCTCTTGAGCCGGTTGTTGCGGTTGATGACGCGGCGGTACAGGTCGTTGAGGTCGCTGGTCGCGAAACGGCCGCCGTCGAGCTGGACCATCGGGCGCAGCTCAGGTGGGATGACCGGCAGGGCGTCCAGAATCATCCACGCGGGCGATGTGCCGGATTTGCGAAACGCCTCGACGACGCGCAGGCGCTTGATCGCCTTCTGACGCCGCTGGCCGCTGGATGACTTCGACTCTTCGCGAAGCCGCACGGCCTCCTCGGCCAGGTCGATCTTCTGCAGCAGCTCACGCACCGCGGCGGCGCCGATACCTGCCTTGAAGACCTTGCCGAACTTCTCGACGTACTCGCGATACTGCGTGTCGGTGAGCAGGTCGCCGATGGAGAGGTTCTCCAGCTCGTCGCGCTGGCGGCGCACCTCCTCGCGGAGGTTCTCCAGCTCGTCGCGTGCCGAGAACTCGGTCTCGGCGCGAGAACCCTCAAGCTCCGCACGCAGCTGCGCGATCTCCTCACCGGCGGTGTCCTCGGCATCCTGGCGCCGCTGCTGGATGTTTTCTGCGATCCCCTGCTCACGCTCCTGTGCCCGGCGCTGCACCTCGGTGGCGAGGTCGTCGTCGAGCACGGTTCCCTTCTTCGCGATCACCTCGGTGACCACCGAGTCGTTCAGCGTGAAGTTCGCCGGTGCCTTGCGGCCCTTGGTCTCCTGGATGCGCTCGTCAAGATCACCCGCAGACGTGCGCAGAACCTCGAGCCTGCGCTCGCGCTCCGTGTCGAGCGCGTCCAGCTCCTGTGCCAGCTGCTGCTCGCGCTCGCCGAGCTTGGCCTCGATGCTCGCGCCTCGGTCGAGGTCGCCGGAATCGAGACGCTCCTTGAGCGCGACCACGCGCTCGTCCGTGTCCGGATTCAGTTTGCCGAGCAGCTCTGCTCGCGCCTTCTCGTCGATCGAGGTGACGATGTAGTTGGCGAAGTAGAGCACCTTCTCAAGGTTGCGCGGGCTCATGTCGAGCAGCAGTCCCATGCGCGACGGGATGCCCTTGAAGTACCAGACGTGCGATACCGGCGACGCCAGCTTGACGTGGCCCATGCGCTCGCGGCGCACCTTGGCACGAGTCACCTCGACGCCGCACTTGTCGCAGATGATGCCCTTGTAGCGGTACCGCTTGTACTTGCCGCAATGGCACTCCCAGTCCTTCGTGGGGCCGAAGATCTTCTCGCAGAAGAGACCGTCACGCTCCGGCTTGAGCGTGCGGTAGTTGATGGTCTCCGGCTTCGTCACCTCACCGTGCGACCACGAAAGGATCATCTCCGGGCTGGCAATGGACAGCCGCAGCGCGTCGAAATTCTCGAGTTTCAGCATGTGTTTCCTGAACTACCGCACGGTCTCATCTACGTCGTCGCGCTCATCGCGCTCCAGGTGGATTCCTAGGTCAAGTGGAATGTCGGGGATGTCTTCTTCGCCGAGCACGATCTGGTGCTCGTCCTCCGATTGGATCTCGACGCCGAGCGCGAGCCCTTCCAGCTCCTTCACGAGGACCCGGAACGACTCGGGGATGCCGGCTTCGAGCGTATTCTCGCCGCGCACGATCGCCTCGTACGCCTTGACGCGTCCGACGATGTCGTCGCTCTTCACGGTGAGGATCTCCTGCAGGATGTGGCTCGCTCCGTACGCCTCGAGCGCCCACACCTCCATCTCGCCGAAGCGCTGGCCGCCGAACTGCGCCTTGCCTCCCAGGGGTTGCTGGGTGACCAGGGAGTACGGCCCGGTGCTGCGTGCGTGGATCTTGTCCTCGACCAGGTGGGCGAGCTTCAACATGTAGATGAAGCCGACGGTGATCGGCCGATCGAAGGCCACGCCGGTACGCCCGTCGCGAAGGACCTGCTTGCCGCTGCGCGGCAGTCCGGCCGCTTCGAGCTCGTCCTCGATGAGCTCTTCGGGCGCACCGTCGAACACCGGCGATGCAACCTTGAGGCCGAGGGCGTGCGCCGCGTAGCCGAGGTGCGTCTCCAGCACCTGACCGAGGTTCATGCGGCTCGGCACACCGAGTGGATTGAGCACGATCTCGACCGGCGTGCCGTCGGGCAGGTACGGCATGTCCTCGATGGGCAGGATGCGGGCGATCACGCCCTTGTTGCCGTGGCGCCCCGCCATCTTGTCGCCCTGGCTGATCTTGCGTTTCTGCGCCACGTGCACACGCACGAGCTCGTTGACGCCGGGTGGCAGCTCGTGACCGCTTTCGCGGCTGAAGATCTTGACGTCGACCACGGTGCCGCGCTCTCCGTGCGGCACGCGCAGCGATGAGTCGCGGACTTCGCGTGCCTTCTCCCCGAAGATGGCGCGCAGGAGGCGTTCCTCTGCGCTGAGCTCTGACTCACCCTTGGGCGTGATCTTGCCCACCAGGATGTCACCGGGATTCACCTCGGCGCCGATGTAGATGATGCCCCGCTCGTTGAGGTTTTTGAGCGATTCCTCTGCAATGTTGGGAAGGTCGCGCGTGATCTCTTCGGGACCCAGCTTGGTGTCGCGCGCCTCGATCTCGAACTCCTCGATGTGGATGGAGCTGTACTTGTCCTCACGGACGACAGATTCGCTGATCAGGATCGCGTCTTCGAAGTTGTAGCCCTCCCACGGCATGAAGGCGACCAGCACGTTGCGTCCCAGCGCCAGCTCACCGGCTTCGGTGGACGGCCCGTCTGCGAGCACGTCTCCGGGGCTGATGTGATCACCGGTGGTGACGATGATTCGCTGCGAAAGGCAGGTGCCCTGGTTGCTGCGGACGAACTTGTGCACGCCGTACCACTGGTCGGGACCGCCATCGTCCGGCCGGACCAGGATGCCGATGCCGAAGTCCTGGCCGCTCAGGATCTTCTCGACGCTGCGGTCATTGGTCGCCGGCTCCGGATACGAGATGCCGACGACGGTTCCCGCCTTGCGCGCCAGCACCATCTCGCCGGAATTGCGCGCAGCGTGCTCCTCCATGCCGGTGCCGACGATGGGCGACTCCGTGACGAGGAGCGGCACCGCCTGGCGCTGCATGTTCGAGCCCATCAGCGCGCGGTTGGCGTCGTCGTGCTCGAGGAACGGGATCAACGACGTAGCGACGCTCACCGTCTGCTTCGGCGAGACGTCCATGTAGTCGACCTCGATGATGGGGAGATCCTTGAACGTGTGGCGGCTGCGGCACGCCACGTGCGAGACGCTGAAGTGGCTGTTCTCGTCCACCGGCGCGTTCGCCTGCGCGACGTTGTACTTGTCCTCTTCGTCCGCAGACAGGAACACGATCTCGTCGCTCACCCACGGGTTGCCGTCCTTGTCGCGGTGGACGCGACGGAAGGGCGTTTCGATGAAGCCGAACTCGTTGACGCGGGCAAACGTCGCCAGCGAGCCCATGAGACCGATGTTCGGCCCCTCCGGTGTCTCGATCGGGCAGATGCGCCCGTAGTGGCTGTGGTGCACGTCACGGACGTCGAACCCGGCCCGCTCGCGGGACAGGCCACCCGGGCCGAGCGCAGAGAGACGGCGCTTGTGGGTCAGCTCAGCCAATGGGTTCGTCTGGTCCATGAACTGCGACAGCTGGCTGCTGCCGAAGAACTCCTTGATCGCGGCGACGACCGGCCGCGCGTTGATCAGGCTCGCCGCGCTGACGGTCAGTGAGTCGCTGATGGTCATGCGCTCTTTGATGATCCGCTCCATGCGGATCAGGCCCATGCGGAATTGGTTCTGCAGCAGCTCGCCGACGGCCCGCACCCGGCGGTTGCCGAGGTGGTCGATGTCGTCGGCTTCGCCGTTGCCATTGTTGAGGTCGATCAGCTTGCGGATGATCGAGACGAAGTCCTGGTTGTCGAGGACGCGGTGCTCCTTGTCCTGGGCGCGCTCCCGTGCCTCGTCCTCGAGGACGCCGAGGTTCTTGTCGAGCTTGAAGCGACCCACCTTGGACAGGTCGAAGCGGCGGCCGTTGAAGAACAGCGATGTCAGCAGGTTGCGCGCGTTCTCCACCGTGGGCGGATCGCCGGGGCGGATCTTGCGGTAGAGCTCGATCAGCGCCTCCTCGACAGTGGCGCTGGGATCCTTCTCCAGCGTCGCAGCGATGTACTGGTGCTCTGGATCCGAGTCGACATCGGCGAAGAACGCCTTGATGTCGTCGTTGCTCGCGTAGCCGAGCGCGCGCACCAGCGTGGTCACCGGGACCTTGCGCTTGCGATCGATCTTGACCGTGAGGATGTCCTTGCTGGAGGTCTCGATCTCCAGCCACGCGCCTCGGTTCGGGATGAGCTTCGCGGCGTACAGCATCCGGCCGGTGGCCCGGTCCTCGGTTGCGGTGAAGTAAACACCGGGTGAGCGGACCAGCTGGGAGACGACCACGCGTTCGGTGCCGTTGACGATGAAGGTCCCCTCCGGGGTCATCATGGCGAAGTCGCCCATGAAGACCTCCGCCTCCTTGATCTCGCCTGCATTCTCGCCCGTCTTGATGTGGAGGCGGGTGTTGATGCGCAGCGGGGCCGAATAGGTCATGTCCCGCTGCCGGCACTCCTCTTCGTCATACTTCGGGGGACCGAACTCGTAATCGAGAAAGCGAAGCTCGTAGTTCTTGCCGGTGTAATCGGTGATCGGGTTGATCTCGTTGAAGAGCTCCCGAAGCCCCTCCCTTTTGAACCACTCGAATGAATCCAGTTGGGTCTGGATCAGATTCCCGACCTCGAGCTTATCGGCGATCTGGCCGTAGCTCTTGCGAACGGAAGGAGTGGTGGCAGACAGAACCATATGCTAGAGTTCCCCCGGAAATGGCCCCATGAAATCTCGCGATTTCACGGGGACCCCGAATAACACAATGCGCGCGGGCACGCGCGACGAGCGGCACAATCCCGTATCGTAGCAAATTCGGGCCCGGGCGTGATGGTTTTGTGCGCCTTTCGGCGCCCGCCAGGGTCCAGGCAGGCTCCTGAGCGGCGCCGGGCTATTTGACCTCGACGCTGGCGCCGGCCTCCTCGAGCTTGGCCTTGACCGAGTCGGCCTCGGCGCGGGGAACCGCCTCGCGCACCGGCTTGGGCGCACTGTCGACCAGGTCCTTCGCCTCCTTGAGACCGAGGCCGGTGATCTCGCGTACCGCCTTGATCACGTTGATCTTCGCGCCGCCTGGGCCTGTGAGGATGACGGTGAACTCGGTCTGCTCCTCGGGAGCCGCTTCAGCGCCGCCGTCGGCGCCCCCGGCCGGCGCTGCCGCGACCGCCACCGGAGCCGCGGCCTTCACGCCGAGCTTCTCCTCCATGAGCTTGACGGCGTTCATCACGTCGAGGACTGTCCATTCCTTCAGGGCGTCGACGAACTGCTCCGGGGTCACGGTCTTGGCTGCCATCTCTGGTTCTCCTTAATTAACTGGTGGGTGGTTGGCCGGCCGATCAGGTACCGGCCAGTTGGGCGCGGTACGCGTCCAGGGTTGCGGCGAGATTCGAGAGGATCGAGTTGAGCGCACCGGCGAGGCCGGTCAGCGGCGATTGGAGGGAGCCGGCGAGCTGCGTCAGCAGGACGTCGCGACTCGGGAGCTGCGCCAGGGTGCGCACGCCGGCCTGGTCCAGCACCTGCCCCTCCACCAGGCCGGCCATCATCGGCAACACCCGGTTCAGGCCTCCGCGAACGCGCCCACCCCCGCGTCGGCTGCCGCACGGCGGGCCAGCGTGTTCTTCACCACGACGTAGTCCACACCCTCGGCGCGGAGCCGGTGCCGCAGATCCTCGAGCTGCTTCACCTTCAAACCGCGATAGTCGGTGACGACGGCGGAGGTGGCGCGGTTCAGGAGCTCGGCGAGATGGGCGACGGACTCCTTCTTGCGCGGTCCCGCCCGGGTCACCGCAGGCTCGCCATCCGTGGTCGTCATCGCGTGGTCTCCTCACCTGCGCAGGAAATTGAGCGGACTGCCCGCACCTGCGGTCTTCGGCGAGCGGACGACAGCACGTCGTCTGCTACCAGGCGCGCAGGTTAGCACGCATGTGTGCTTGTACCTGACCGGCTGCCCGAGCCGCCTGCGTTTGGCTCGAATTTGACGCGGGTACGCCCCGCTGGTACGATTCGCAGTCGCGCCACGAGCGGTCGTTGGTATTCGCGCGCGCTGTTTCGTGGCAGTGCGCAATTCCTCTAATTCAATACAGACGTGCCCACCATCCAGCAACTGGTCCGCAAGGGACGGCAGGCGCCGACCCACAAGACCAAGGCCCCCGCCCTCCGCGGCTCTCCCCAGCGCCGCGGTGTGTGCGTGCGCGTCTACACAACGACACCGAAGAAGCCGAACTCGGCGCTGCGCAAGGTCGCGCGCGTCCGCCTCACCACCAAGGTGGAGGTCACCGCGTACATCCCCGGCATAGGCCACAATCTTCAGGAGCACTCCGTGGTGCTGATCCGCGGCGGTCGCGTCAAGGACCTGCCCGGCGTCCGGTACCACGTGATCAGGGGCACCCTGGACACGGCCGGCACCAGGAATCGCAAGCAAGGCCGCAGCAAATACGGCGCCAAGCGAGAGAGGACGGGCGCCTAGCCATGCCACGCCGAGCCCGCGTCACCCGCCGCGTCATCCTGCCCGACCCGATCTACGCCAACGTCGGCCTGGCGAAGTTCGTCAACTGCATGATGCTCAAGGGCAAGAAGAGCATTGCCGAAGGCATCGTGTACGACGCGTTCGAGAAGATCCGCCGCTCCTCGCGAAAGGAGCCGCTCGACGTCTTCGATCAGGCGATCCGTAACGTCACGCCGGTCATCGAGGTCAAGCCGAAGCGCGTGGGCGGCGCCACCTACCAGGTCCCCGTCGAGATCAGGCACGACCGGCGCCAAGCGCTGGCCCGGCGCTGGATCATCCGGTACGCGCGCGCCCGCGGAGGGAAGAGCATGGCGGACAAGCTCGCCGCCGAGCTGATGGACGCCGCCAACGGGGTGGGGGCATCCATCAAGCGCAAGGAAGACACCCACAAGATGGCCGAGTCCAACAAGGCCTTTTCGCACTTCCGGTACTGAGATGGCGGTCGCAGTGCAGACGCGCGCATTTGCTCTGGAGAAGACCCGGAACATCGGCATCATGGCCCACATCGACGCGGGCAAGACCACGACGACCGAGCGGATCCTCTTCTACACCGGGCGTATCCACAAGATGGGGGAGGTGCACGAAGGGGCCGCGACCATGGACTGGATGGTCCAGGAGCAGGAGCGCGGCATCACGATCACCTCGGCGGCGACGGCCGCGGAGTGGCGCAGCCATCGCATCAACATCATCGACACGCCCGGGCATGTGGACTTCACGGTCGAGGTCGAGCGGAGCCTTCGCGTTCTCGATGGGGCGGTGGCGGTCTTCGATGCCGTGGCCGGGGTGGAGCCGCAGTCCGAGACGGTGTGGCGCCAGGCAAACCGCTACGACGTGCCCCGCATCTGCTTCATCAACAAGATGGATCGGATCGGTGCGGACTACTTCGCGGCGGTGGAGTCGATTCGCGAACGCCTCGGCGCGCGCGCCGTGCCGATCCAGATCCCCATCGGGTCGGAGTCCGAGTTCAAGGGCATGGTCGACCTGATCAACGAGCAGGCGATCGTCTACACAGACGACCTCGGCACGACGCTGCGGCGCGCGGAGATTCCAGAGAACATGCGCGAGGTCGTCGCGCGGTACCGCCACGAGCTGCTCGAGGCGGTGGCCGAGTCACACGACGATCTCATGGTCAAGTACCTCGACGGGGACGGCTTGAACCACGACGACATCGTCCGCGGTCTGCGCATCGGCACCATCACGACGCATATCGTTCCCGTCCTCTGTGGCGCCGCGCTGAAGAACAAGGGCGTGCAACCGATGCTGGACGCGGTGGTTGATTTCCTGCCGTCGCCGCTCGACAAGCCCGCCATCGAGGGCGTGCCGCAGACGGGCCGGACCCCGGCGGTGCGACATGCTAGCGACGAAGAGCCGTTCGCGGCACTGGCATTCAAGATCGCGACCGATCCGTTCGTAGGCAAGCTGACGTTCTTCCGCGTCTATAGCGGCGTGCTGAAGAGCGGCTCGTACGTCTACAACGCGAGCAAGGCCGAGCGCGAGCGTGTGGGCCGCATCCTGCAGATGCACGCGAACCATCGCGAGGAGATCGAAGAGGTGCGCGCCGGTGACATCGCTGCCGCAATCGGACTGCGCAAGACGACCACTGGCGACACGCTCTGCGACGAGAAGCACCCGATCATCCTCGAGTCGATCAGCTTCCCGGAGCCCGTGATCTCGGTGGCTGTCGAGCCGAAGAGCAAGGCGGACCAGGACAAGATGGGCATTGCGCTGCAGAAGCTGGCAGAAGAGGACCCCACCTTCCGCGTGCGCACCGACGACGAGACCGGACAGACGGTCATCTCAGGCATGGGTGAGCTGCATCTCGAGATCATCGTCGACCGCATGCTGCGCGAGTTCAAGGTCGATGCAAACGTCGGCAGGCCGCAGGTCTCGTATCGCGAGACGATCACCACCGCGGCTCGCGGCACCGGGCGCTTCGTGCGCCGACGCAGCGCGGCATTCAGGACGCACTGGCGAACGGCGTCGTCGCCGGCTACCCGGTGGTCGACGTCAAGATCACGCTGGTCGACGGCTCGTACCACGAGGTCGACTCGAGCGAGCAGGCGTTCTCCATCGCGGGTTCCATCGGCTTCAAGGACGGCATGCGCAAGGCCAAGCCGGTGTTGTTGGAGCCCATCATGCGGGTCGACGTCTTCATGCCAGAGGAGTTCCTTGGTGATGTCATGGGTGACCTGACCGGCCGTCGTGGGCACATCCTGGGCATGGAGGGTCGGGGCACGTCACAGATGGTGCACGCAGAGGTGCCGCTGGCGACCATGTTCGGCTACGCCACCGATCTGCGCAGCATGACCCAGGGACGCGCGAACCACAGCATGGAGTTCCATCACTATCAGCAGCTTCCGCAAAGTCTTGCGGACGAAATCGCCGCAAAGGCAAAGGTGTAAAGGACAGGAGAATGGCCAAGAAGAAGTACTCGAGCACCAAACCCCACGTGAACGTCGGCACGATCGGGCACATCGACCACGGCAAGACGACGCTCACCGCGGCGATCACGAAGACGCTTGCCGAGCGCGTCGGCGGCGACAACAACTTTGTCGCCTTCGACCAGATCGACAACGCGCCAGAGGAGAAGGCTCGAGGCATCACCATTGCCACGGCGCACGTCGAGTACGAGACGGCCAATCGCCATTACGCGCACGTCGACTGCCCCGGCCACGCTGACTACATCAAGAACATGATCACCGGCGCGGCGCAGATGGACGGCGCCATCCTGGTGGTGGCGGCCACCGATGGGCCCATGCCGCAGACGCGCGAGCACATCCTGCTCGCCCGCCAGGTGGGTGTGCCCTACATCGTCGTGGCGCTGAACAAGGTGGATGCCGTCGACGACGAGGAGTTGCTCGAACTGGTCGAGCTCGAGGTGCGTGAGCTGCTCAGCCGCTACGAGTTTCCGGGTGACGACATCCCCGTGGTGCGTGTGTCGGCGCTCAAGGCGCTCGAGGGCGACAAAGAGGCGATGGACGGTGTCGAGAAGCTTATGGATGCGGTCGACACATACATCCCGGTGCCGCAGCGTCCGGTCGACAAGCCGTTCATGATGCCGATCGAGGACGTGTTCTCGATCGAAGGCCGTGGCACCGTGGTCACCGGCCGTATCGAGCGGGGCGTGGTCAAGGTCAACGAGCAGGTGGAGATCGTCGGTATCAAGGACACCACCAAGACCGTCGTCACCGGCGTCGAGATGTTCCACAAGCTGCTCGACAACGGCGAGGCCGGCATGAACGTCGGCTGTCTCCTGCGCGGTGTCAAGCGCGAAGACGTCGAGCGCGGCCAGGTGCTGGCCAAGCCCGGAACGATCACACCCCACACCAAGTTCAAGGCGCAGGTGTACGTGTTGAGCAAGGACGAGGGCGGACGGCATACGCCGTTCTTCAACGGCTACCGTCCTCAGTTCTACATTCGCACCACCGACGTGACCGGAACCATCTCGCTGCCCGAGGGGCAGGAGATGTGCATGCCTGGCGACAACGTCGAGATGGGCATCGAGCTGATCACGCCCATCGCCGTCGAAGACGGCATGCGGTTCGCCATCCGCGAGGGTGGGCGCACCGTCGGTGCGGGCGCCGTCACGAGCGTCGAGAAGTAACAACGGGATTCGTCGAGTAGGAGCAGCAGGACCGAGCTAGCCACATGCCACAGAAGATCCGCATACGGCTGAAGGCGTACGACCACAGGGTCCTCGACCAGGCGGCCTCCAAGATCGTGGAGACCGCCACACGGACGGGCACCAGAGTGGCCGGTCCTGTACCGCTGCCCACGAGCATCAACAAGTACACGGTGGTGCGCTCGCCATTCATCGACAAGGACTCTCGCGAGCAGTTCGAGATGCGAACGCACAAGCGCATCCTCGACATCCTCGACGCAAACCCGCGCGTGGTCGACGCCCTCATGCGTCTCAACCTGCCCAGCGGCGTCAACATCGAGATCAAGCTGTGAGCCGCGGTCTCCTGGCCCGCAAGGTGGGCATGACCCAGGTGTTCACAGAGCGCGGCACGGTGGTCGCGGTCACGGTGCTCGAGGCCGACACGTGTCGCGTCGTGCAGCGCAAGACCACAGGTGTCGACGGGTATGAGGCGGTGCAGATCGGGTTTGGCGAGCGCCGCCCCCGACGCACGCCGAAAGCGCTCGCCGGTCATTTCAAACGCGCGGGGCTGACGCCGCAGAGGACGCTCGCCGAGCTGCGTGATGCCGGCGATGCCAAGGTCGGTTCGCAGCTGCGTGTGGACATCTTCAACGCCGGCCAGCGCATCGACGTCACCGCCGTCTCACAGGGGAAGGGCTTCAGCGGGACGCGCAAGCGGCACAACTTCGGCCGCGGTCCCGTCACCCATGGCTCTCACAACATCAAGCAGCCGGGCTCGATCGGATCGACCGACGCGGCGCGCGTCTTCCGCGGTGTACGGATGGCCGGGCAGCTGGGCGCGCAGCAGGTGACCGTGCGAAACCTCGAGGTGGTGCGTGTCGATCCCGAACGCAATCTTCTGCTCGTCGGCGGCGCTGTTCCGGGACATCGCAACACAGTGGTGCTGGTGCGCGACAGCGACCGCTCCGCAACGCTGGGAGAGAGCGCGTGACCGAGGCGCGGGTTGTCGACGCAGCTGGAACCGTGACCGGAACCGTGACGCTGCCGGCGGGTGTGTTCGACGCGGCTGTCAACGGGCCGGTCATGCACCAGGCGCTGGTACGGCAGCTGGCCAACGCGCGACAGGGAACGCACGACACAAAGACCCGCGCCGAGGTCAGCGGCGGCGGCCGCAAACCGTACCGCCAGAAGGGCACGGGCCGAGCCCGGCAGGGATCGATCCGCTCGCCGCAATGGGAAGGAGGCGGCGTGGTGTTCGGTCCCCATCCGCGCTCGCATGCCCGGGACATGCCGCGGAAACAGCGCCGCCTCGCCTTGCGCGGCGCACTCACCACCAAGGCGCGAGAGGGCCAGATCGTGGTGCTGGGTGAGATCGCGCTCGAGGCGCCGCGCACCCGTGCGGTGGTCGAGCTCATGCAGGGAGCGCAGGCCGGCCGGCGTGTGCTGCTCGTCCTCGGTTCACACAATGAGATCCTCGAGAAGAGCGCGCGCAACATCCCTGAGGTTCGCCTGACGCTTGCGGGTAACCTGTCGGTGCGCGACCTCCTTGCCGCGGAGACGGTCTTCATGACCCGCGACGCGATCGAGCACGTGGAGCATGCGTGGTCATGAGTGCGGGAAGGACGTTCGAACGCGTGCTGCTCCGGCCCGTCGTGAGCGAGAAGTCGTACGCGGGAATGGCCGCCGGACGGTACGTGTTCCGCTGCCATCCGTCCGCCAACAAGGTGGAGATCCGCCGCGCGGTGGAGGAGGCGTTCGCCGAGCAGAAGATCACGGTGATCGACGTGAACACGATCAACGTGCGCGGCAAGACGCGGCAGCGCACGCGCGGGCGCACTCGCGTGTCGGGTGAAAGCAGCGGCTGGAAGAAGGCGATCGTCACCCTTGGGCCGGGCCAGAAGATCGAAGGCCTCTTCGAGGGCGTGTAGATGGCTGTGAAGAAGTACAAGCCCACCAGCCCCGGCCGGCGCTTCATGTCGGTCAGCGCCTTTGAGGACATCACTCGTCCCAAACCGGAGCGGCGGCTCACCGAACACCTGACGACGCGCTCCCGTCGCAACAACACCGGGAGCATCACCGTTCGTCATCGCGGTGGCGGACACAAGAAGACCTACCGCATGGTCGACTTCAAACGACAGAAGGA
>VBGJ01000199.1 GCA_005880445.1 Chloroflexota bacterium
TGCAGTCGACCTTGCTTGGAGTTGCGCACGAACGGGCCCACCAGCACGAGGCCGCGCACCAAGTCGGAGCGCTGCGCCGCGGCGATTACCGCGGCTCCGGCGCCCATGGAGTTCCCGACAATGATCGCAGGGCGCTTGAGCTCCCCGATCAGGGCGAGGACGTCGTCCGCGGTCTCGATGTCACCGTAGGAGGCAAACGTCGCATCGCTGTCGCCGTGTCCGCGAAGGTCGGTGCACGCTACTTGGTAGCCGCCATCGCGGAGCCTGGGAGCGAGAAACCGATACGCGGCTCTCAGGTCACCCATGCCGGGTACTAGCACCAGCAGCGGTCCGTCGCCGCTGACGTCGTAGCCGATTCGCCCTCGGGGAAGGGTGAGGTAGACAGTGCTCGTGTTGTCCGTCATGACGCTTGTCCTTCATGCTGAAGCTTGTGTGAAGGTTGTATCCCGGCTGGCGCAACTTCCCTCATGGACGCTCTCCGCTCCGAGACCCTGCAACCGCATCGCTCGCCGGCACTCCGAGCACAGAATGGCCGCCGTCATCTGGGTTGGTGCCCGTGGCATGGGCTGCAGGACCTGGGTTAGCGGCTAGCCGTCGCCGCATGAGACTCAACGTCGCGGCACTCGCCGTATCTATGCGCTCAGAGCGAAGGGTGGGTATTGGTCGTTGAGCAGACCGACGTACGCCTGCAGCCGCAGGCTGTACCGCGAGACGCCCACCAGGAAGTTGCGGAGGCCGACGGGATACTCGCCGGAAAACACGACGGCGAAGAAGCCGGCGATGATCACAAAGACGGAGGCCACGGTCAGGCCGAGCAGCACCGCGTAGTGCGGAATCGCGAGAAACCACTTGTAGAGGGGCTTCCACCGATTCAGCGACTCGGGATAGGTGAGTGTGACCACCGCGTGGCGATCAACGCCATCGTCGTCGGCTGCGGGTTGGAAGTCGAAGGGCGGATAGTCCTCGCGGAGGAACAGGGCATAGCTGGTCGTGCGCCACTCGTAGCGGTACGTCATGGCGATCATGTCGAAGAGCGGGCGCGGGATCCGCTTGGTGAAGAGGACCGAGAAGAGATTGATCAGAGTCAGGACATTCCTGACTTGCCCTAGAGCCCAAGAGATGAGCAGCTGCGGGATGGCGAGCAGCCACTGAACTAGTGGTCGCCAGCGCGCGATGTGCAGCCCGCCTTCGAATCCGAGTTGAGCGGGATATGGAATAGCAGTAGACATCGGGATCCTCCTCGTTTGTGAACTGGTGCGTCGTGCCGATTGAGCAGATAACTCTCCAGCCATCCATGCTGTTGCTGGACGCGTAACAAGTGCAGCAACACCGAGGAACTATCGATGCGCCTCGACGCGGGACTGCCAGAACCCCAGCCGTACTCGGAATCGGCCAGCTTGCGCTTCAACCACCGGCACGTTGGTCAGCTCAACCTCTCGACGCGCTTGGGGAGATTGGTTCGTCATGAGCTGGTGGATGCGGGCGAGCACCGACTCCTCCATGGTTAGGATCTCGGTGTAGATGTCCCGCCAGAACAGCGCCTGCTCCAGAGAGGCGGTCGCCGGGTCGGCCTCACCATCCATGCCCACCGAAGCGTCCCCGCCCCTCGTGGCGGCGATGATGTCGGGCCGGTCATGACCATCGTGCTTGACGTCCATGGCCTTCTGATACACCGGTGGCCGTAAAAAGATCAGCAACAGCCTCCGTCGAGGTTATGGCCATGGCACGACACACCGAGCAGCCCGCCACCGGTCCTCTTGAAGGCGAGGACATCGAGACGCCGCACTGGGAAGACGCGCGCCACTGGATGAGCATCTACGACGATCTGATCCGCTTCAAGCTCGGTCTCCTGGAACGTGCCAACCGGGAGTTGGCGAAGCTGCATCCGGCCGCACGACAAGCTGCCAACGAGGACGTCGACTTCATCGAGGCGCAGCTGGAGGGCTACTACAAGCGGCTCGACCTTTGGTACCAACGGGTATGGAAGCTGCACGGCCTCTGGCTTGATCCGAGTGGTCGGGTGGTGCGCCACAAGGGCAAGGAGGCGGTGCTCACGACCCGAGAGTTCGAGTTGCTGCAGTTCTTGCTCGACCATCCGCATCGCTTCTACACGACGTCGCAAATCACCGGGTTCGC
>VBGJ01000149.1:0-29880 GCA_005880445.1 Chloroflexota bacterium
GAGCTTCCAGGACCATCGCCGAGCAATGCACACCACCTCGACGCAGCCGAGACCGACAAGCACCGCGATCACCGGAGCGAGCCCGAGGCTCCGCAGGAAGTGCGGCGCCCCGCCCTCGCTCGCCACCAGCGGCGGAATTAGGTACACGAGTAGGCCGATGAGCAGCAGCGCGTGACCGTGGTCGGCGCGATGCCGCCAGGCTCTCCACACGCCGAGGGCGAACAGAACGAAGAGCAGCGGCCCAAGCAGCGGCAGGCCGTCGACATCGTGGCGCTGATTCGGGTCGCCGGTGACAATGAACATGCCGAGCGTTTTGAGCACGTGCACCGCGTAGGTGTCACTCGACGCCGCTTCCGGATTGAAGACCGAGACACCTGCGCCCCGACCGAAGTAGTTCTGGAAGTCGGTGATCGCGGTCCAGATGATCGGGGACGCGACCGCAACGTAGGCGAGGGCGGCCCAGCCCAGGTGCGCTCGCACCCGAAGGTAGCGCTCGCGATCGCTGTGGTGCATCCACAGCAGCCAGACGAGCACCAGGACCGGCGTCAGCTTGAGCGGCTGGTACGTCCACAGACCGATGCCGACAGCGAGCCCCGCGAGGATTGCCCAGAGCCGGGAGGGGCGATCGCCCCATCGCAGGATGGCGGCCAGGGCGAGGGCGCCGAATCCCACGGTGATGACGTTGCGGAATCCGTCGCGAGAAACGGTGATGAGCCACAGCGATCCGGCCGACCACGCCATCGCCGCCAGCGCGGCACCCCGACCGAAGCGGCGCGCTGCGAGCCAGATGGCGAGCACCCCGAGCACCCCCAAAGCCGCGGCCGTGCTCCGCAGCACCAGGGCCGACGACCCGAAGAAGCGGAAGGCGATCGCGACGACGTATGCGAAGAGCGCCTCACGGCCGCCGTCGTCGTCGAAGAAGACGGGGTGGTAGCCGGGTAGGGCGAGGAGTTTCTGGGCGCTCAGCCCTTCCGCAGCCTCGTCGGGATAGAGACCGCCGGGTTGGGTGTCGAGCGCCCAGAAGCGCACCGCGATCGCGCCGAGCGCAATCGCCACGAAGGCGGCGCCGCGTGCGTATCTTGCGGCGATGTTAGGCCGCTGAGCCGGCTCCTTCGAACTCTAGGTAAGGCCGGAGCAAGAGGGCCCGAGTCGCTGCTATGCGGACCGCGAGCATCTCGAGGATGTCGTTGAGCTGGTCACGCAGCGCGGACTCCAACTCGATCGGATTGTTGTCGATTTCCCGCAGCAGCGCCGACAACCGCAGCGCCTTCTGATCGATGTGAGCAACGACGTCCTGCGGCATCACCGTCGTTGCCCCTGAGTGATTCGGCTCCATCCAGTGACCTCCTGTGTGGGCGGATGATGCCGGTCCCCAACCTGTCGTGGCGGGAGGCGCCGACCGACTCCAAGAGTAGGGAGCCCAGGCTCGGTACGCAAGGCGTGTCCGAGACATCGTTAGACTGAGCCCGTACGCTTCGCGACCTGGGCGCGGATGGCGGAATCGGTAGACGCGCGGGACTTAGGATCCCGTGGGGCGACCCGTCCGAGTTCGAGTCTCGGTCCGCGCAGATCACTGAGCCGAAAATTGCATGCCGGTCTCTGAGCTCTCCGTCAACGTCGCCCGCAAACCGGGCTCCCTCGTCGAGATGCGCATCGAAGCGCCGGCCGACGAGGTGGACGCCGCCGTCGAGGCGGCGCTCCGGCGTCTCGCCGCGCGCATTCGCATCCCTGGGTTTCGTCCCGGCAAGGCGCCTGCCCCGATGGTGGAGCGCGCCCTGGGGTGGGAGACGGTTCGCCAGGACGCGGTCGACCATCTGGTCCCCGAGCTGTACCGCCGCGCGCTGGACCAGACAGGCGTGGTGCCGGTCACCGAACCGGAGGTCAACGTCGACGCCCTCGAGCGCGAGCATCCGCTCACCTTGACTGCGACGGTCACCGTGCGGCCGGATGTGGATCTGCGCGATTACCACGCGATTCGCGTGCAGAAGACGTCGACCGACGTCACCGACGAAGCCGTCGACCAGGCGATCGCGGATGTGCGGCGCCGCCATGCGGAGCTGATCGATGTGATCCGTCCCGCGCAGGCGGGTGACGTGCTGCGATGCACGCTCGTGATGCGCCGAGGTGACGAAGTGCTCTCCGCTGAGGACTCGGGCGAGCGCGACCTGGAGCTCGACCGCGAATCCGTGATGCCGGGCATCGTCGACGGCATCATCGGTCTGGCGGCAGGAGACCAACGATCATTCGATGTGACGCTGCCGCAGGACTATCCGCGCGAGGAGCTGCGTGGGGCCACCGTCACCATCGACGTCACGGTGCACGCAGTGCGAGAGCGCAAGCTGCCGCCCCTCGACGATTCGCTGGCAGCACTCGATGGTCATGGCGAGTCCCTCGCCGAGCTTCGTGAGCACTATCGCAACCTGCTGACCACCAGCGCGGCGCAAGCCGACCAGGAGCGCTTCGAGGCTGACGTGCTCGCCACGCTGCGCGACCAGGTGCGCGTCGATGTTCCCGACGCGATGGTCGAGCGCGAGATCGAACGCCAGCTCAACGACCTCGAGTATCGACTCAGCTCACTGGGAATCCCCATGGAGAAATACCTCGAGCTCACGGGCACCAGCCTCGAGAAGCTGCGCAGCGAGCGTCGTGAAACCGCCATGCAGCGTGTGCGCCTGGAGCTCGCCCTCGACGGTGTCGCCGCCGCCGAAGGCCTGGAGGTCGACGAGTCCCAAGTGCAGCGCGAGGCAGGGCGCGTCGCCGGAAGGACGCGCCTTGACGCCACGCAGCGCCGCCGTCTGACCGATCTCTCGCGGCGGGACCTCCTCAGGCAGGCGGCGGCGCAGCGGATGCTCGAGATCGGAGGCGACGACGGATCCGGCTTCGTCCAGACGTGAGACGGCGCGTGTGGGCGCGCATCCGCCTGGGTACGCTGCGGCCGTGAACGAGGCCGTGATCAGCGTGG
The DNA here is from genome assembly GCA_005880445.1 of Chloroflexota bacterium. Lineage (GTDB taxonomy): Bacteria > Chloroflexota > Dormibacteria > Aeolococcales > Aeolococcaceae > CF-75. Next base: position 2,963 of record VBGJ01000149.1, read on the forward strand.
AGGGCCTGGTCAAGCGCTACGGCGAGGTCGAAGCGGTGCGTGGCATCGATCTCGAGGTGCAGCCGGGCGAGATCTTTGGGTTTCTCGGTCCGAACGGCGCCGGCAAGTCGACGACGATCAGCATTCTTTGCACGCTGGTCCGGCTCACCAGCGGCAGCGCCCGCGTCGCCGGATTCGACGTGACCAAGGATCCCAGCGCGGTCCGCAGCCGGATCGGGCTCGTGTTCCAGGATCCATCACTCGATGGTCAGCTCACGGGCAGGGAGAACCTCGAATTCCACGCGTACCTCTATGGTCTGCCGGCGTCGGTGCGCAAACAGCGCATCGACGCGGCGCTGGAGATGGTGGGTCTCACGGAACGCGCCAAGTCCCCGGTGCTGCAGTACTCGGGCGGGATGAAGCGGCGTCTCGAGATAGCCCGCGGCATCCTGCACTACCCACACGTGCTGTTTCTCGACGAGCCGACGCTCGGCCTCGATCCTCAGACGCGCAATCGGATCTGGGCGTACATCCACGAGCTGCGCAAGCGCGAGGGCATCACCATCTTCATGACGACGCACTACATGGACGAGGCCGAGTACTGCGATCGCATCGCCATCATCGACGCAGGCGCCATCGTGGCTCGCGGCAGCCCGGAGCAGTTGAAGTCGATGGTGGGCGGGGATGTCGTGACCATCACCGCGGAGGACACAGGGACCGCGGCGGAAGAGATCCGCAACGCGTTTCACGTCGATCCCGCGCTCGAGGACGGCACGGTTCGCGTGGAGGTGCCGGACGCAGCTGCGTTCATGCCAAAGCTGTTCGCCACGCTCAGCGTTCCGGTGACGTCGGTCGCCTCGCGGCGGCCGAGTCTCGATGATGTGTTCCTCAAGCTCACCGGGCACGCGATCCGAGACGAGGGCGCCGGACAGCTCGACCGCATGCGGCAGATGGGGCGCATCTGGAGTGGACGGCGATGAGCGAGCAAGCGCTGAGCGCGCCGCTCGCCAGGCGCGCCCCGGTGATCAACACGCGCGGCGCGACGCTGCGCGCCGTGTACATCATCTGGTACCGGGACGTGCTCCGTTTCTGGCGCGACCGGATGCGCGTCGCCACGTCGTTCGCCATGCCGGTGCTGTATCTCGTCGTGTTCGGCACCGGATTGGGATCGAGCCTGCGAGGTGCTTCGGGCGCCTTCGGTTCCGCCGGCATCGACTACCAGCAGTTCATCTTCCCGGGAATCATCGGCATGTCGGTGCTGTTCAGCTCGATCTTCAGCGCCATGTCCATCGTCTGGGACCGCGAGTTTGGCTTTCTCAAAGAGGTCTTGGTCGCGCCCATCAACCGGGCGGCGGTCGCCATCGGCAAGACCCTCGGGGGCGCCACGCAGGCTCTCGTCCAGGGCGTCATCCTGCTGATCTTCGCGCCCGTGGTCGGTGTGAAGCTGACCGTTGTCAGCGTGCTCGAGCTCATCCCCCTGATCTTCGTGCTGGCATTCGCGCTGAGCGCATTGGGAGTCGCTATCGGCGCGCGCATGCGCAGCCTGCAGGGATTCAACATGGTTACGCAGTTCATCATCATGCCGATGTTCTTTCTCGCCGGGGCACTGTTTCCATTGCAAGGACTGCCTGCGTGGATGACGGTGCTCACTCGCCTGGACCCGGTCAGCTACGGCGTCGACCCACTCCGCCGCACCGTGCTCGGCGCGGCCGGTCTGCCGGCTCCTGTGTCCGACAAGGTTGTCGGCCTGACGCTGTTCAACCAGACCCTGGCGGTGTGGGCCGAGGAGGCGCTGCTGGTGGGCTTCGGACTGGTCATGCTCGCGGTGGCGATTCGCAGCTTCCGGCAACGCGACTGAGACGATCGTCGGAAAAGGGTCCGCCGCTCCGAGCGACCCTATAATGGGAAAGCAATGAACCCGAGCAATCTGATCCCGATGGTCGTGGAGACGACCAACCGCGGTGAGCGCGCTTTCGACATCTATTCGCGCTTGCTGAAAGACCGCATCATTTTCATCGGCACACCGATCGACGATCAGGTTGCCAATGTCGTGATGGCACAGTTGTTGTTCCTCGCCGGAGAAGATCCGGAGAAGGACATCATGCTGTACATCAACAGTCCTGGTGGCTCCGTGTATGCAGGGCTTGCGATCTACGACACCATGCAGTACGTGGAGCCAAGAGTGGGCACCATCTGCATGGGCATCGCGGCATCAATGGCGGCGGTGCTTCTCGCCGGCGGCGCGCCCGGCATGCGCTACAGCCTGCCGAACACGCGCATCCTCATTCACCAGCCGACCGGTGGCTTTCAGGGACAGGCAGCGGACATCCAGATCCATGCGCAGGAGATCCTGCGCGTGCGCCGGCGCCTCGACGAGATCCTGGCGCAGCACACCGGCAAGCCCATCGAGGTGGTGAACCGCGATTCCGATCGCGACTTCTTCATGAGCTCCGATGAGGCCAAGGCATACGGAATTGTCGACGAGATCATCCAGGGCCACCGCGGTGGCGGACCCACCGCCGCCAATGGCGGCAAGCCCGAGACGCTGCCCATCGGTGGTGGAGAGTCCGATGGGCCCGAGGCGGGCGGTGGGGCAACCTCACGGCGATGATCGCGCTGACGCGGCTGGACCGGGCGTTCGCGGCGTAATGCGATGACAGAGCGCGACGATCGCCGGCGGCACACGCGCTGCTCCTTCTGCGGCAAGGGCCAGGAGCAGGTACGCAAGCTCGTTGCGGGACCGGGTGTCTACATCTGCGATCAGTGCATCGACCTCTGCCAGGAGGTGCTGGAGGAGGACAACCGCTCCACCTCGCAGAAGCGCAGCAAGCCGGGGACCATCCCGAATCCGCAGGTGATCTCGGCGTCGCTCGACCAGTACGTTGTCGGCCAGGAGCACGCGAAGAAGGTGCTCTCGGTCGCCGTCTTCAACCATTACAAGCGCATCGCGCACGCGAAGACGAACAGCGACGTCGAGCTGCAGAAGTCGAACGTGCTGCTGGTCGGGCCCACCGGTTGCGGCAAGACGTTGCTCGCGCAGACGCTCGCGCGCATCATCGACGTGCCCTTCAGCATCGCGGACGCGACGAGTCTCACCGAAGCGGGGTACGTGGGCGAAGACGTCGAGAACATCCTGCTCCGTCTGATCCAGGCGGCGGATTTCGACATCTCGCGCGCCGAGCGCGGCATCATCTACATAGACGAGATCGACAAGATCGCGCGCAAGTCTGACAACCCGTCGATCACGCGCGACGTCAGCGGCGAGGGTGTCCAGCAGGCGCTGCTCAAGATTCTGGAGGGCACGGTGGCGAACGTTCCGCCGCAGGGTGGGCGCAAGCATCCGCACCAGGACTTCATCCAGATCAACACCACGAACATTCTCTTCATCTGTGGCGGCGCCTTCGACGGCCTCGAGAAGATCATCGAGCACCGCGTCGGCAACCGGACCATCGGCTTCAACAGCAAGCCGCACAAGGGCCGCAACAAGGAGACCACCCGCATCCTGCGCGAGCTGCAGGCGCAGGACCTGCTCAAGTACGGGCTCATCCCCGAGTTCGTGGGCCGGCTGCCGATCACCGTCGCGCTCGACTATCTCGACGAAGAGGACGTGATCCGCATCCTCACCGAGCCGAAGAACGCGTTCGTCAAGCAGTACCAGAAGTTCTTCTCGCTCGACGACGTCGAGCTCGTGTTCCATGAAGGAGCGCTCCGCGCCATCGCGCAGCGTGCCCTCGCGCGCGGCACCGGAGCCCGCGGGCTCAAGTCGATCATCGAGGACGTGCTCCTGAACAGCATGTTCGAGGTGCCCAGCCGTCCCGACGTGAAGCGCTGCGTGATCACGGAGCAGTCGATCCTCGACGGTGTGGAACCGCTCCTGCTCACCGAGGAGCCCAAGCGTCGCGTCGCGGCCGGCGCCGACGTCGACGAGGACGCGCAGGGCCGCACCGCCTGACCTGACCTCGGTCTTGCGGCCCGCCCGCGCCGCAGGTCTCAGTTCTCGTCACCTCTATACTCACCGCGACCCGATGGACAAAACCTTCCAGCCCGGGAGCGTTGAGCCCCGTTGGCGCCGGCGGTGGGAGGAGCTGGAGATCGGCAAGGCTGACGTCTCCAGTCCGCGGCCTGCCTACGTCATCGCGCTGCCACCACCGAACATCACCGGTGCGCTGCACATGGGACACGCGTGCGGGTTCTCCATCCAGGACACCCTGTGCCGTCAGCGACGCATGGCCGGGTATGAGGTGGAATGGTGTCCGGGCACGGATCACGCCGCCATCGCGACGCAGAACGTCATCGAGCGCCAGCTCGCCGACGAGGGGACGAGCAAGGAGGCGCTGGGCCGGGAACGGTTCCAGGAACGAGTCGACGCGTGGTACGAGGAATACGGAGGTCGCATCTACGAGCAGATGCGCCGCCTCGGGTACACGTGTGACTGGTCGCGCGCGCGGTTCACGCTTGACGCTGCGTACGTGCGCTCGATCCGCGTCGTCTTCAAGGCGCTGTACGACGAGGGACTGATCTACCGCGGTCCGCGCATCGTCAACTGGTGTCCACGCGATCGCTCCGCCATCAGCGACGAGGAGATCGAGTGGCAGGAGCATCGCGACCAGCTCTACTACCTCAGGTATCCGGTCGAGGGCGGAGTGGAGGTTGAAGTTGCGACCGTTAGGCCGGAGACGATGCTCGGCGACACTGGAGTGGCCGTTGCGCCCGGAGACGCGCGCTGGGCTGCCCTGGTAGGCCGTCACGCTGTGCTGCCGATCACCGGACGAGCGGTGCCGATCGTCGAGGACGGCGCGGTGCGTCCGGAGTTCGGCACCGGCGCGGTGAAGGTGACGCCGGCGCACGACCCCACCGACTACGAGATCGGACGCCGCCATGGCCTCGAGACCATCAGCGTCATCGCACCCGATGGCACCATGGACGTGCCGTCGCTGCCGCAATTCCACGGGCTCCCCGCCGAGCAGGCACGCGGCGCTGTCGCCGACGAGCTGCGCAAGCTCGGCGCGCTGGTGAGAAAAGAGGAGTACGTTCACGAGATCGGGCATTGCGACCGCTGCGGCCACGTGCTCGAGCCGCTGATCAGCGACCAGTGGTGGGTGAGCATGTCCACGCTCGCCGCGCCGGGAATTGCCGCCGCCGAGCGTGGTGACATCACCTTTCACCCTCGCCGGTACACCGACGTGTACCTCAACTGGATGCGGAACATCCGCGACTGGTGCATCAGCAGGCAGATCTGGCTCGGCCATGCGATCCCCGTGTCGACCTGCGCGAACGGCCACCGCTTCGCGTGGGTCGAGCCGCCGCAGCGCTGTCACGAGTGCGGTGACGCACGGCTCACCAACGACCCGGACGTGCTCGACACGTGGTTCAGCTCCGCGCTGTGGCCGTATGCCATCTTCGGATGGCCTGAAGAGACCGACGATCTGCGTCGTTTCTACCCGACCGACGTGCTGGTCACAGGGCGCGACATCATCTTCCTCTGGGTGGCGCGCATGATCATGACCGGGCTGAAGTTCACCGGTGAGAAGCCGTTCAGCCAGGTGATGGTCACCAGCATCATCCAGGCCGCCGACGGGTCGCGCATGAGCAAGTCGAAGGGCAACGTGGTCGACCCACTCGAGATGGTGGATCGATACGGCGCCGACGCCGTGCGGGCGTGGGCCGCTGCCGTCGGCACCGGCAATCAGGATGTGCGCTTCGACGCCGAGCGCATCGAAGCATTTCAGCGGTTTGCCAACAAGCTTTGGAATGTGACGCGGTTCCTCGTGTCGCGGCTCGGCGAAAGCGCCGCCGTGCCGCAGCTGGATCCGGCGGCACTGCAGGTAGAGGATCGCTGGATGCTTCGAGAGCTCGCACGCCTGGTGCGTGACTGCGACTCATCGTTTGTGACGTATCGCTTTCACGACGCGATGGACCGGCTGTATGAAACCGCTTGGCACTCGTACTGTGACTGGTACGTCGAGATGGCGAAGCTGCGCATGCGCGATGGCGTCGACGAAGGCTCACGCGGTGCGGCGGCGTGGACGGCGGTCACCGCACTCGATGTCATCCTGCGCCTGCTTCATCCATTCATGCCTTTCGTCACCGAGGAATGTGCGCAGCATCTGCCCGATGCGGCACCGACGCTGCAGCGTCGGCCCTGGCCGGAGGCCGAGCTGTGGTGGACTGGCGCTGAGACCGAGCGCGCGCACGAAGAGGTGACCTGGCTGATCGACCTCGTGCAGCGGATCCGCTCGCTTCGCCAGGAGCGCGGTGTGGCCACCTCGGAGCGTGACCGTTTACACGTGCACGTCGGCGGTGACACCGACGCGATGGCACTCGACAACGCGACCAGGCTCATCGCTGAGCTGGTCCCGGCCACGATCGTCGACGTCCACGGCAACGGCGCGCGCCCTGAGATCGTTGTCGCCGGCGCGCTGCGTGCAGAGGTGGTCGTGAAGAGCGCGACGGACGTGGATCCGAGCCGCGCGACGCGTCGGTTGAAGGAGTTGGATGCGCTGATCTCGCGGTTCACCGCTCAGCTCGGCACTCCCGGTTTCCAACAGCGGGCGCCCGCCGGCGTCGTGACCGATGCGCGGCGAAAGCTCGCGCAGGCAGAGACCGAGCGCGAGGCGCTGCGTCGATCGCTGGAGAGCGGATGATCGCGGACGTGGGTGGCATCGTGATCGGCGTGGTTGTGGCCGCCGTCATCTATGTCGTGGTGCTGTGGCTCGCGCTGGCGTTCTACGTGATGCGCGACGCATATCGCCGTTCTTCGTCGCCCACCTTCCATATGACGGCAAGGGTTCTGGGCCTGGTGCCCCCGTTTCTCGGACCGCTTGTGTACCTGGTGCTGCGTCCACCACGCACGTTGGAGGAGCAGCGAGCGCTGGCTCTGGAAGAGCAGGCGCTCTTCGAACCGCCCACCGATGGTGTCGTGAGCCGTCCGTGTCCGACGTGCGGCCGCGAGATCGAGCAGGAGTTCATCGTGTGTCCCTACTGCCGGACGCAGTTCGCGCGACGGTGCGTGAACTGCGATCGCAGCCTGCGCCTGGGCTGGGCACTGTGCCCGTACTGCGCAACCGAGGTGGGAGCCCCGCCGCTGACGCGCACGGCACGGTAACCGCGCCATGCTGAGCGGAGTTCCCCTCGCGCTCACGCCCGCGCCGCTGATCGTGGCCGTCATCGTCGTGTACGCGCTGCCGCGTGGCTCGGCATCCGCCGCGCGGGTTGCCGGGCTTGGTGCACTGCTCGCAACGATCGCCCTTCTCGGCATCGACAGCGCCGCGATAAGCGGCGGCGGTCGCGTGCAGGCGTCATTCGGCAGCCCGCTGCCCGGCATCGAATACCTGCTTCGCGCCGACTCCGCGGGCATGGCGATCGCGTTCACCGCCGCTGTCGCCGCGCTGCTGGTTCTGCTCCAACGCGGCAACGCGCGGCGCGCCATCGCGGGCGTCCTCATCTGCGCCATCGGTGGGGTGGGCGCCGGTCTCGCGGGAAACGCCGTGATCCTGTTCGGCGCGCTCGAGATCGCCAACCTGGGCGCCTTCGCCCTCCTCACCGGACACCGCCGGCGTCCCGGCCGCGGCGCCGTCGCCACGCTGTTCATCGAACACCTCGCGGCTCTCGGGCTGCTCGCGGCCGCCGCCGAGCTACAGGCGTCGACGGGCACGTCGGACTTCAGCGCCCTCCCGGGTGGGGCACTCACGGTTGCGGTGGCGACCCCGTGGGCCCTGGCCGGGACGATCCGGCTGATCACGCCCGTGCTCAGCCCGGTGCGTGGAGCTCGTGGTCTGACCGCGGCGTGGGCGGCAACCGCCACGGTGCCCACCGCCGCCGCCGTGCTGCTCCGGCTGCGCGAAGCAGGTGGCGGCGGCGTCCCCACCCCCGACGCCGTGCTCCTCGCGGCACTCGGGGCCGCCGTCGCTCTCGGCGGTGCCGCGCTGGCGGCGCGGTGGCGACGCGTGCCGGCGCTGGGAGGACGCGGGCTGTGTGCCGCCGCCGCTGGACCACCGATCGCGCTGGCCGGCTTCCAGGGAGGTGCGGCGGCGACCGCGGTGGCGGTCGGCCTCTGTGCGCTCGAGCTGACCGTCGCGGCCTCGGCCGCGTGGGAGCGGGCGGGGGCAGAGGGCGGCACGGCCAGGGCGGCCGGCGTAGCCGCCGCCCTCGCCGCAGGCGGACTGCCCACCGGCTTCGGCACCACCGCCCTCGTGATCGAGTTGACCGCCGTGGTTCTCCTCGGCCGGGCGGCCACCGCCCTCCTGGTCGTCCTCATGCTCGCCGCCCTGCTCGCGGCGGCGGCTGCCGTCTCCATGGCCGCGAGCGTGGCGCTGGCACCCGCGACGCCAGCGCCATCTCGCCGCGTGGCTCCGATCGCAGCGTTCGCGGTGGCTGCCGGGGCGCTCGCCGCGCTGCTGCCCGGTGCGGCGTCGGGTGGCGTGGCGCGCCTGCTCGCCGGCGGCGGCGCGCTCGCCTCCGCAGGGGCCGGCGCCGTGCAAGGACCGGCGGGCGGCTGGGCCGGCGGGTATTTCGCCGTCGCGGTGCTGCTCCTCGGCGGCCTAGTGCTGGCTGCGCTGGCCGTCGCAGGGGTGAGCTTTCCGCGCATCCGGGCCGATCCGCGCGAAGCCCGCCAGCCCGCGCTGCCGGTCCGCCTCCGCCCGTTCCGTGCGGTCCGGCGCCCGGTTCGCTTCCTGCTCGCGGCCGGTCCCGCGGTGGATGGTTGGCTGGTCCTCCAGCCGCAGCTGCCGCTCATCACCGCCGGGGCCGTCCTTGCGGTCCTCCTCGTCCACTGATGGGCGTATCGGAGCCGCTGCTGTCGGCGGCCGGGGTCGCCGCGGCCGTGATCGCCATCCTCGTCGACGGGCGGAGCGCAGCGCTGGTCGCGGTGGTCGTGGTCCCGGCTGGGCTGGCCCCGACCATCGCGGTCACCGGCGGCGGTCCTGCGCTCGTCGTCCTGGCCGGGGCTGCGGCGGCCGGGCTCGTGCTCGGGCTCGCCGTCCGCCGGGTGGCACTACACCTGCCCTGGGTGGCCGGCTTCGACCCGCTGATCCCCGCGTTCGCGCCGGCGCGGGGATTGTTTGGGCCGCGCAGCGCCCGCGCCGCCGCGGCCGCTATCGCCATCCCCCTGGCGTCGTGGGTGAGCTTCAACGTCCCCATCGGAGAGGTGACGGCGATCACCGGCCTGCTCTTCCCGGTTGCCTACGTCTGGGGGTGCGGGACGCTGCGCCTGATCGTTGCCCGCACGGGTGAGGACCTCGCGGTCGGCGTCGTCATGATCGCGCTCGCCGGGGCGGCGACCTGGCAGCTGCGCGCCGGACCCGGCGCGATCGTCGGTGCTGCGGGGGTGGCCGCTCTTGCCCCACTGGCCGTCGGGGTCGCAGAGTGGCTGCGCGGGCGCCATCAATTGCGACCGTCGGCGGGCCAGGCCGCTGAGGCGACCCGGTGACGCCGCTGGCTGTGGCTGCCGTTTGGGCCGGCGCGGGGACGGCCGGTGCGGCGCTCTTGCCCTCGGTGCGCCTTCGCCGCCTCGGCGCGCTGGTCCCGCTGGCCGGGCTCGCCGCCCTGCTCGCAGCGGCGGCCGCCGCCGAGGTCGCGGTGCCCGGGGGGAGCCCGGCGGCGTCGCTGTCACTCGACCGGACGGCGCTGGGGCTGCTGGCCGCCTGCGCCGTGTCGCTGGCGCTCCTTCTCCTGATCGCTCCCACGGTCGACGGGCCCGAGCTGAGGGCGCTCGGACTGGTCGGCGCCGCGGCCGTCGTCGCGCTGGCAGCGGGCAGCTCGATCGTGTGGGCGATGGCGCTGCTGGGCGGCACGTGCGTCCTGGCGCTGCGGTGGATCGCGATGGCGCCGGGAAGGGCGACGTTCGCCTCCGGGCGGGTCGCCATCGGAGGCGCCGGTGCCCTCGTGGCGGCCGCGCCATTCTTGCCCGTCGGTGGCGCGCTGACCGGGCCGCGGCCCGTGCTGGTCGCCGCCTTGCTGGCGTGCGGGCTGGCGTCTCTGCTCGGCCTGCTGCCGCTCGGCGGCTGGACGCTCGGTGCGCTGTCCTCGGTGGCGAGCGCCGATGTCGCGGCGTGGCCTCTCCTCATGGCGCCGGCGGTGCTGCTGAGCGCGCAGCGGGTGCTCACCATCCTGCCGGTGCTCGGCCTCGTGTACTACGAGGGCATCCTGACCGTGCTCGGACTGAGCACCGCGCTCTGGCACGCGTTGATGTCCGTGCGTCAGGGCACCCGCGCGAGGTACGGACGCGTCGTGCTCGCCGACCTCGGCCTGGCCGCGGCCGCGATCGGCACCGGCCACATCGCCCAGTCGCAACCGGCGCTCCTGCTGCTGGTGCTGACGCACCTGCTGGCGGGACCCGTGCTCCTGCAGCGAGAAGGCGCGGGTGGTGGGCGCTTGGCCTGGTTGCTGCTCTGTGGTTTGCCCCCGTCGCCCAGTTTCTGGGGGCGGCTGCTGGTCGTCGAGGCGCTGACGCAAGCGAGCTTCTGGGGCACGGTCGCGGCGCTGGCCACCATGTCGCTCCAGTTCATGACGTCGGTGCGGGTGCTCGTTGAGGGCAGGCGCCGCGCCGAGACCGGCGACGAGTTGAAACCCGGGCTCCGCTGGGCCATCGTCGAAGCCGCGCGCTGGGCCGCGATCCTGGGTGGCGTCACGGTCGGACTTGCGCCGCACGGTGCGCTGATGTTCGTGTTCGGGGTTCACTGATGGACCCGCTGGGGGTCCTCGAGGCCGTCGTCGCCCTCGCCATCTACCCAGGCGGGGTCTTCTTGGCCGGGCTCGTCGTGTTCGCCGGGCGTTTGGCGCGAGCGCCGAGATGGCACACGCCCCGGCCGCGGGAGCTGGCTGCGCTGATCACGATCGATCTCGCCGTCGCCGGCGCTCCGCTGCCGGCATCCCCGGCTGGGACGCTGCCCCCGACCGCGGGCACGGCCCCCGACCTGGTGGTCGCCGCGTTGCTGGTGGCTGCGAGCGTCGTGCTCGTGGCGCCCCGACGCTGGGATTCGCGACGCCTTCTGTCGGCGGCCGGGGCGACCACGGCGGCGGCGCTCGCGGTTATCGCCACGGCGTCACTGGCGCTGACCACGATCACGGCGCACCCGGGCGGGGAGGTGGCCGCCGTTCGGGCGATCGCGGCGCTGGCCGTGCTCGTGGCGGCGCCGCTCCTGTGCGGGAGCCCGGCCGGCCCGCAGCCCGGGCGACGCGCCGCGCTCACGGGGATGGCGCTGCTCGGTCTCTCGCTGCTCGTTCCGGCTGGGCTGGCGGGCTGGGCCGCCGTGGCGGGCGCGGCGGCCGCCGGCGGCGCCACCGTCGCGTACGTGGTGGTGGTCAGCTCGACGCACGCACTGCTGGCGCGGATGCAAACCCTTCTGAGCGCTGCGTGCGGGGCGCTGGGCGCTGCGGCGATCGTCGTCGTGCTCGTCGCCGGCCGCGCGTGAGGCGGTGCGATCCGGAGTTTGCACGGGTTGGGGTGCTACGATCGAGTAGCCGATGATGCGCGTTGTTCTGGCATCGTCCTCGCCGCGTCGTCGTGAGTTGCTGGCAAGGGCGGGCATCCGATTCAATGTCGTGGAACCTCCAGAGGACGCGACGGCTCCTCCGGGCGTGTGCGCCGACCTCGCAGTGCAACTGATCGCGCGACAGAAAGCCGCCGCGGTCGCGGGCTCGGTGCCGGCGGGCACATACGTGCTCGCCGCAGACACGATGGTCGTCGGACCGCAGGGCCCGATGGGCAAACCACAGAGTGCGGAACGCGCGCGCGCCATGCTGCGCGATCTGCGCGGCCGGCGCCATACAGTGTTGACGGGCGTGTGCGCCTTCTACGCGCACGGAGACCGTGAGGCGATGGGCGTCAGCCGTTCCGCGGTGAAGATGCACGCGTTCTCCGACGACGAGCTCGCGACGTACGTCGCCTCCGGTGAACCGCTCGATCGCTCGGGCGGATACGCGATACAGGGTGGCGGTGGCGATCTCGTCGAAGCGGTGGCCGGGCGCGTCGACACGGTGATCGGGTTGGACGTGCCGTTGGCGCTGCGGCTGCTCACCGAGATCGGCTACCCGGATCCGCTGCCGCGGCCGTCAGACGTGTCGCTGACGCCCCCACGTGTGCGGCGCCCGCTGACGCCGTTGCGTGCGCCAACGCGCGTCTGAGCGCGTCCGCATAGCTGCGTGACCTGGCGACACCGGCGTCGTGCCGGTCTGTTGGTGATGCTGCTCGCCGCAGCCTCGTGCGCGCCTCTTGTCGCGGCCTGCGGTGGCGGGGGTCAGGTGTCGGTGTCGATGACGTACTCGGATCCTTCGAACGCCGGGCCCTTCAAACCGGGCGACACACCGCAGCTCGTCGTCAGGGTTGCCAACGTCGGACCCGGCGATGCCCCCGGAGTCGCCGTGCGCGTGAACCTGCCCCCGAAGTTCCGGTACAAGTCGGCCGACATCACGGGTGTCGGCGATGCGCGTACACAGCCGCTGGATGCGCGGGTCGGAAGCTCGCAACCCCAGTGGGGTTTTTGGGCCCTCGCGGCGCCGAGTGGCGCAAAGAACGTGTCGTACGTGCAGATCACATTCACAGTCGCGGTGGACGCGTCTCCGGGTGACTACACCATCACCGCCCGGGCGCACGGGGACAACACGTCGGGTGACGTGCCGGGCAACGACCTCAAGCTCACCGTCAACGGTGCGCCCAAGTTGAGCCTCAGTGCGCGCGTGCGCGCCGCGGCGCCATTGAAAGGGGGCGATACCGCGACATACAGCATCACATTGACCAATACCGGTACGGGCGCGGCAAACAACCTCGGACTGCTCGTCGCGCTCCCGCCGGTCATGACCTTCCAGAAGAGCGTGACCCCGTTCATCGGAAATGCTTCACGGAGCAAGGCGATCGATCCGGTGAAGGGCGCGGTCGAGGTCTTTTACAGCGGCTGGCTGCTTCCTGCCGGGAGCAGCGCAGGTCCTGGATTGGTCACGGTCGGCTTCGTGGCGCAGGTCGTTGCCCGGCCCTCCGGTGGGACGTTCGCGATCAATGCCCAACTCACCGACGATCGGGGCGACGTCGTCATGCTGACCGGCGCGGCACCGGTCATGGTCCAGGCCACGCCGTCGCCGGGAGCGAGCCCGTCGTCGTCGCCATCACCGACGCCTCCGCCCGGCTGAGCCATGCTATCCTCGACCGTCGCGCGCGCTGTGTGCCGGGGATGTCGATCCCCGCGATGAAGTGGCCGGCGATGATCGCAACATGACATACGCAATCCTCAAACACGGCGGTCACCAGTACCGCGTTGCCGCGGGCGACCGGCTTCTCGTCGACCGGCTTGCTGCGGAGGTGGGCTCCACGGTGACACTCGAGCCCGTTCTGTTTGTCGCCAACGGGGAGACTTCAGATGTGGGCGCCAGTGCAGTGGGAGGCGCGCGTGTGATCGCCACGGTCGTCGCGCATCGCCGCGGTCGCAAGCTGCGCGTGTTCACGTACAAGCCGAAGAAGCGACATCGCCGCACGCTCGGACATCGCAGCCAGCTCACCGAGCTGCGCATTGTGGAGGTCGCGGCCGGCGAGCCGAAGCCCGCCCGCGCCACCGCAGCCAAACGTGCGCCCGCGCCGGATGCGGCGCCTCCGGCGTCACGCGCGAAGCCCGTGAGCGCGCCGGCAGCAACGCAGCCGCGACCCTCGAGCGCAAAGCGGGCGACCTCGCCTCGCACCAAGAAGACGAGCGATGGCGCATAAGAAGGGCGGCGGAAGCTCGCGCAACGGCCGCGACAGCGCGTCGAAGCGGCTCGGCCTCAAGCGCCACGACGGCGAGGTCGTGCTCGCCGGCACCATCCTCGTGCGGCAGCGCGGGACGAAGATCATTCCCGGAGAGAACGTCGGCGTGGGGCGCGACCACACGCTGTTCGCGCTGAAGAGCGGAACCGTCGCCTATGACCACACTGGTCACGACCGCACCCGCGCCAATGTTCGCGCCGTGCCGGTGCTGCGCCTCGGCGGGATCATCGAGGACGTCGCACTCGCGCAGCCCGTCGAAGCGGCTGGCTAGGCGCGCCGCGGGGGCGCCTTTCCTCGACCAGGTAGATCTCGACGTCACCTCGGGCTCAGGCGGTCGTGGTGCGGTCAGCTTTCGCCGCGAAAAGTACGTCCCGGCCGGAGGACCCGACGGTGGCGACGGCGGGCGGGGAGGTGATGTGCTCATCGTCGCCGACTCGTCGGACCCGACGCTGTCCACGTATCGCGAGCGGCGGCGTTTCGCGGCGGCGAGCGGACGCCCTGGTGAAGGCGCCCGGCGCAGCGGTCGCGACGGCGAGACTCTCGTGCTGCACGTGCCGCCGGGCACGGTGGTGCGTGACGGCGACTCGTCGCTCGCCGATCTCGACCGTCACGGTGCAAGCGTCGTCGTGGTCACCGGCGGCCGCGGCGGCCGCGGCAATGCGAGGTTTGCCTCGCCGACCCGGCAGGCGCCTCGCCATGCTGAGCTCGGCGCGCCTGGGCAGCGCCGGCGCATTCACCTCGAGCTGAAGCTCATTGCCGACGTCGGGCTCGTGGGGCTGCCCAACGCAGGCAAATCGACGCTGCTCGCCGCGGTGACCGGCGCACATCCGAAGATCGCCGCATATCCGTTCACCACGCTGCACCCCAATCTTGGAGTCGCTGCGCTCGATTCCGGGCGCACGCTGGTGCTCGCAGATGTCCCGGGTCTCATCGAGGGTGCGCACCGTGGCGCGGGCTTGGGACTGGACTTCCTCCGCCACCTCGAGCGCACCCGGGTGTTGGTGCACGTGGTCGACGTCGCCGCGGGCGCGGACGCCGCCCGCGCGGCGCTGCTGACCATTGCCGACGAGATGCGCGCGTTCAGCACGACGCTGGCCGGGAAACCGGCCGTGATCGCGCTGAACAAGGTGGACGTGCCCGGCGCGGCCGCGGCCGCCGCCGAGATGCTGGCAGAGCTGCCTGGCGCCGTTAGGATCTCGGCCGTCACCGGCGCCGGCTGCGCCGCGCTGCTCGACGTGGCGGCGGAGCTGGCCGCCGCGGCGCCCGAGGCCGAGCTGTTGGTGGCTCCGGAGCTACGTATGCATCGCATATATCGCCACCGGTCAGTCCACGCTCCCGCCGTCACGAGCGAGGGAGACGCATATCGCGTGGTGAGCGAGGACGTCGAGCGCATGGTTGCGAGAGTCGATCTGGACAACGACGAGGCGGTACGGCGGCTGCAGCAGCGCCTGCGCGCCGCGGGAGTGGACGATGCGCTTCGCGCCGCCGGGTGTTCCGAGGGCGACACGGTGCGCATCGGTGAAGCCGAGTTCGTCTTCACCGATGAGGCCGTCGTGTGAGCGGGCCTGTCGTCATCTTCGGAGGCACGTTCGACCCGGTGCAGAGCGGTCACATGGCCGTCGCTGATCAAGCGCATCGCCAGCTCGATGCAGTTGCGCTCCGGTTCGTCGTCGCCAACATCCCGACGCTGCGTCAACCGGCTCTCGCCCCGGCGGCGGCTCGCGTCGAGATGCTGTGCGCGGCGGTTGCCGGCGATCCGCGTTTCGTGGTTGACGAACGCGAGATCCGGCGCGGCGGCACGACATACACGGCGGACACCATGGTGGAATTCCACCGCGAATATCCACGGGCAGAGTTCCGTCTGCTGCTCGGTGCCGATGTTGCGCGATCCATGCCCGCGTGGCATCGCGCGGATGAGCTCCTCGCGCGTGAACACTTTGTCATCGTCAATCGCGCCGGCGAGACGCCGCTGCGACTCGATGAAGCAATCCGTCTGGGCTTCGATCGGCAGCGCACGGAGCTCCTCGAGGTGGAGTCGCCCCCGGTGAGCGCCAGCCAGGTGCGCCGGCGAGCCGCGGCGGGCGAATCGCTCGCGGGTCTCGTGCCTGACAGCGTGGCCGCCATCATCGCGCGCGACGGCCTGTATGGGAGCGGCCGAGCTGTGCATAATTCTCGTGGATGACAGCCTCGGAGCTAGCCCGGCAGATCGCGTCAGCGGCTGCCGACAAGAAGGCCCGCGACGTCATCGTCCTCGACATCCGAGGCAAGACCACAATTGCGGATTACTTCGTAGTATGCGAGGGTGACACCGACCGCCAGGTTCGTGCCATTGTCGACAGTATCGAAGACGCATGTCGTGTCCTTGGCGTCCGTCCGCTTCGCGTCGCCGGAGTCAGCGACGGGTCGTGGGCGTGCCTGGACTTCGACTCCGTGATCGTGCACGTGTTCCTCCCCGGCGAGCGTACCTTCTACAACCTCGAGGCGCTCTGGGGTGCGCCGGCGACCGAATACGCCGGCTGAGGTTCGCCTTCGGCTAGGCGCCGATTCCGGACGAGGCCGATGGAGCGCCGGCGACGTTGTAGAAGAAGACGACCATCGCGACCGCAGACACGGCGACCACGACTGCGATGATCACCTTCTCCGCCTGCGAGAGATCGCGCCCGCCGACTGCAAGCGTTGGCGGAAGCACGAGGCCGACCAGCACACCGGCCGCCAGACTTCCGCCATGGACCCAGTTGTTCACGGGCGCGCCGCCGGTGAACGAACCGAAAAGCCCTGAGAACCCGAACACGAGGTTGAGCGCGATGACGATCAGCGCGTAGTTGCGCACGCTCCTGGCGATGCCGACGGGCACACTCTTTCCCTGCACACGCCCAAGCACGAGGAGCAGTCCGACCAGGCCGGAGATCCCACCTGACGCGCCCAGCGACAGACCCGGCTGCGCGAGCCCTATGACCCCGGCGCCGGCCCATATCAGGACGCCGACGATGGCGGTGGCCAGGAATGTGCCCATCAGAACAAAGCGCCCATACAGCTGCTCCACGAGACGGCCGATCCAGAGCATTGCGAGGCTGTTGAACACAATGTGCAGGTAATCGTTGGGGTCATGCAGAAAGGCGCTGCTGACGTACCGCCACCACCCAGCGGGATCGGGCACGACACTCGCCAACGCCGTTGCGTTGTCGACCGCAACCCCATACAGGACGACGTTCGAATTCGCCTTCTCGAGAACGTACAGCACCACGAACGATGCGATGAGCGAGTACGTCACGACCGGACGCGTGATCAGCGCCCGTCGCGTCGGAGCGGCATAGCCTCCAGTGACCGTCTGCCGTTCGGCAAGATCGACCGCGGCGAGAGTGGGGGTGGGATTCCCCTCACGCACGTAGCGAGCGCGCGCACGCAGCTCGCCGAGGGGCGGCATTCCCGGGGGGATCGGCAGCAGCGGCTCCACCCTGGCTTGCACCGGATCGATCCATACGGCGCCGACGCGGACGGCGGCGCCCGGCTCCGTCGCGGCCATGATCGTGCCGGCAACCGGGCCGAGTGCGATCAGCAGGATGTCGCACACCGACGCCCCCTGCTGCTGCAACCGCTCGTGACCCCAGCGTCGCGCTGCGTCGCAGCGAGCCGCCAGATCGCGTCCCGCCGCCGCCGGATCGGCCGGTGGTTGGTACAAGCCGACCAACGCAGCACGAGGTCCGGTCCATGCCGCGGCCATCAGCTCGTACTCCGCGCCGAGCGTGGCCGCACGGCTGTCGCGGCTGTCCACGAGGCGCAGCCGGTAGCGCGTCACGAGGTCGTGGGCGAGGGCGAGTGCGAGTGGACTCGGCCCGGGCGGTGGAGCCGTGTCGGCCGGCGGGGCCACGTCGGTCACGCGGCCAGTCTACCGACGCTGCCGCCGCGACCCGCTGCGCCGCGCCGTCGCTGTATGTTGCACATCGGGCCGTGCCACGCACCTACTCCTTCCTCAGTCTCGGCGCGCTGCATCGCACGCTGGCGTCCCTTCTTGCGCCTGGGCGCGATGCGGCGATCAGCCTGCATTTCGAGCAACGATCCGCGTCGCAGACAGGCGATGCCGCGAGCGCGCCTCCGGAGCTGTTCCTTGGGCGCCGCTTCGATGCGCAACTCGTGACACGTGACGGCGGCGTGGTCCGCGCAGAGCTGCGCAGCAGCGGTAGATCGCGGCGTCCGGCTGCGTGGCTGAGCATCATGCGCCGTGGTGACGCCTATCTCTACACCGTCGATGGCGCGCGTTTCGGATGGCTCCACGATCGACCGGATCTCTTCGATCTCTCGCGGTTTCAGCGCAGGCTCGACAGCATCGGTGTTGCAGACGTCACCGTCGAGCGAAAGACGCGCGACGGAGACAACATCGTTGTCCTCGATGCGGACGTCGGCGTCGCCGCCTTTCGCCGGCTCCTGGCGCTCTTCGCGGGCGACCCGGCAGAGGACGACCTGGACCTGCGTTCGTATTCGGTGACGTTGAGCGCCGGGCCTGACGTCGCGCTCGACTACTGGTGGTCACTCAGCGGAGATGACCGTGCCGACGGCGACGCGTACCGCCAGTCGATCGCCTGCCACGTGCAGGTGCGGATCGCGCCGACGCGTATCGACGACTCCGGCGCGCCCGAGGCGGACACCGCGCTCCCAGAGCTGCGTCACATCGACGAGGTGTGGGCGCTGGCGCGAGCGACGAGCGGGGCCGGGGCGGCGGCCGTGTAGGTCACTGGGTGGGGAGGCCGGGCGGCAGAGTCTGCCTGACGCCTCCGGGCACCTGCGGCGTCGGCCCCGGCGGCTGCCGCGTTGGTCCCGGCGACGGCGCTCCACCGTACGGCAGCGTCGAAGGGGGACTCGTGCCGACGTACTGGCACGGGTTCGACGGATCGGGCTTCGACTGCCAGTAGATGCATCCCGGACCTGAGAACTGCGCTTGCTGGGAGCTCGGCAGATAGAAGTTCACGTCGTCCCCCGGGCCGGTGGCGACCACGTCGGTGGGCCGTGTGTACCAGGTGGCCGGTGTCCCCGACAGCGCCTGCTGCATGTACTGGTGCCATATCGGCGCCGCGCCGCTGACACCAGACACGACTCCATCGAGATGGCCGCAGCTGTGGTTGATCGGCTGCAACCCGTACTGCCGAAGATCCGACGGGCTGAACGGATATGAGTGATCGGTCTCGCCGGGCTCGACCACATGCCCTTGCCGAATGGCGCTGTCCATGCGCCCGTAGTCGGAAGGCTTGAGGCAATTCTGGAAGGGGCTTCCCACCCACACCGCGGTGAGCTGATTGGGCGTCCACCCCACGGTGAGGTTGTCGATGAAGAACTCCGCCGTTCCCGTCTTGGCGCTGACCCGGCGGTTGGGCAGAGTCAGCGGACCATGCGCGCCGAACTCGAACGAGCGATTGGCATCGTTGCTCGTGATCTCGTTCATGATGTATGCGACGTTGTCGGGCAGGACACGCTTGCCGGCCCGCTGCGGGTCGTAGCTGAAGACGCTCTGCCCCGACGTCGAGTCGAGGATCTTCGTGACGGGAACCGGGTCGTGGTGAACTCCGAGGTCTGCGATGGTGGAAGCGCCGTCGGCCAGGTCCAGCAACGAGATGTTCATGCCGCCGAGAGTGGCCGACCACTGCGTCGGCTTTGGGCGGAAGTAGGGGTCGTTCAGAGTCGACACGCCGGCTGCGATCTCCAGGTTGGTGATGTACGGAACGCCGGTCGCGTACTCGACCTTCACCGCAGGCATGTTGAACGAGTTGCCCAGACACCTCTTCAGCTCGCAGGTGCCGTGCCATTTGCGGTCGTAGTCGAGTGGTGAGTATGCCTGTCCGCCAGGTACAGGGAAGGAGTAGGGCGCGTCGAGGATGGGCGTTGTCATCGTGTATTTGCCCGATGCGATGGCGGCGGCGTACGTGAACAGCTTGATCGACGACCCCGGGCTGATTCCCAGGGTTCCGGGGGTGTATCCGGCGAGCGCCATGTTCACCTGGCCGATCTCCGGATCGTTGTAGTCGTACGAGCCGACGATCGCGGAAACCTCGCCGGTCTGGGGATCCATGCTGACAAGTGCGCCGTCGCGGAGGTTCTCGGAGTTTCGCACCGCCTGGACCTGCGTGTGCACGTCGTTCACGGCCAACGTCTGCTTTCCGGAATCGAGCGTCGTCGTGATGTGCCATCCGCCTGGGTTGATGAACGCCTCCCCGAAGTTGTTGTCGAGCCAGAGCGTCAGAAAGTTGACGAAGCCGTGAGCGTTGTACCCGGGCGCAAGCGATGGGTCCGATTCGGTCCACGAGTGGTAGCTCAACGGCTCGGCGTGGGCCGCATTGGCCTGCGCTTGAGTGATATCGCCGTTGGTCACCATCGCCTGCAGGACAGCGCCCTGGCGCCTCTTGGCCACATCGGGATTGGCGACCGGGTCGTAGTACGACGGAGACTGCGGCAGCCCCGCCAGCATCGCCGACTGTGCAAGGTCGAGCTGGCTGGCGCTCGTCTTGAAATACAACTCCGCGGCGGTTGCGATCCCCGTTGCCTGGTTGCCGAAGTAAACGCGGTTCAGATACATGTCGAGGATCTGGTCCTTGCTGAAGTCGATCGAGATCTCGTTGCCGAGCACGATTTCCTTGATCTTGTAGTCGAGGCTCCGCGCCGCCGTCGGAGCGAGCAGCCCGCCGCCTTGTAGGCTGAGCTTCGCCAGCTGCTCGGTGATGGTCGACGCACCCTGCGTGGAGCCGCTGTGAGTCAGGTTGGTGACTCCCGCCGCCACGAGGCGCGGAAGGTCCCATGAGCCCTCCGTGTAGAAGTGGCGATCCTCGACGTCGACTGTGGCGAGCTTCACCCACCGCGATACGTTTGCCAACGCGATGTGATCGTGGCGCGTGCCCTGTCCGTGATAGACGTAGATGAGCTTGCCAGCGGAATCGAACACGTAGCTGTCGAGCGGCGGCTCCAGGTTGGCGACGGTGGTGGCGTCGGGCAGCGCCGCTTTGTAGATGTTGTAGCCGGCGAAAACGACGCCGGCGGTGGTGGCGCCGAGCGCCGCCAGCGCAGCGATCATGATGAGCGCGATGCGGGTTGCCCGGCGGCGCCGCGGAAGCCGGCGCATCTGCAGGTACGCGCTCGCTCGACGCCGTCGCCCGAGCGGACCGATCCCGTTGCCGTGATGCCCGTTGCCGGCACCGCGGCCGTTCCCTTGGCGCTGAGGAGCACGGGGCGCGGCCAGTCCGGCGCGGCGGCGCCTCGGCGGGGAGGGTGGGTTGGGGCTCACAGACCTCACTTGGCCATCAGGGCGTGCGCGGGGCTCCCCGGTGCAACGTCACGCGGGGGGAGCGGTTACGTCGGACGGAAGATCACCGCGAGGACGTAGAGCAGGGTGAACAGGGTAAGGATGGCCGCTCCGAGGGCGACCACGCCCATGCCCTCCTCGATCCAGAAAGGCCCGACGCGGCGCCGCCCGGGCGCGCCCTCGTCGAGCGGGATTGGCATGGCCGACACGGTACCAGCCACGGCTTGACCGCTGATTGCAGTCCGCCCGATTGCCGCGACTGGAACGGTCGTATGACAAAGCAGCCACCGCGGGATGTAGCCAACAGACCCCAGGCGACAATCGGCCGCTGATGGCTGTGACCGCGCCCGCGCCCCCAGTTGCCGCGCCGATCGCTCTCCCACCCGTCCCTCGTACAGCAGAAGAGACCGGGCTGCCGTTCAGCTTCGTCTGCGACCTCATCCTCAAGGTCCTGTACTTCAACGGGAGCATGCTCGGGCGGGACATTGCGCACCACATCTGCTTGCCCTTCTCTTTTGTTGAGACGGCACTGCGCTTTCTTGGCGACGAGGGGTATTGCTCGTCTGTCGGTATGCGTGCCGTCGATCTCGATCCCGGAGAGCACATCAACGCCGGCATGCAGCATCTGATCTCGAGCACCG
The DNA here is from genome assembly GCA_005880445.1 of Chloroflexota bacterium. Taxonomy (GTDB): domain Bacteria; phylum Chloroflexota; class Dormibacteria; order Aeolococcales; family Aeolococcaceae; genus CF-75. The sequence continues at coordinate 24,594 of VBGJ01000149.1, forward strand.
GAAGGCAACGCGCGCGCGAGCTGCTCGAGATCAACCAGTACGCGGGTCCGGCGCCCGTGCCCATCGCCGACTACGCCAGCATGGCCGAGCGCCAGTCACAAGTCGATTCCCGCGTGAACCGCGCGCGTTTGCACGACGCGTTCAGCCATCTCGTTCTCTCCGACACCGTCCTGGACCATCTCGGACCCGCGCTCAGCGCGCGAGAGGCGGTGTTCCTGTACGGCCCGCCCGGAAACGGGAAGACAACCATCGCCGAAGCATCGGCGAGCCTCCTCGGCCCGCCCGTCTTCGTGCCACGCGCGCTCTACGTGCACGGCGAGGTGATCCGCTTCTACGACCCGATCCATCACGTGCCAATCGATCGGGAGCTGCCACCGCACGACCGCCGCTGGCAGCTGACGGAGCGACCCGCTGTCAAGGTGGGCGGTGAGCTGACTCCGCGGATGCTCGAACTCGGCTTCGACCAGGTGCTGGGTTTCTACGAAGCCTCGCTGCAGCTCAAGGCGAACGGTGGCCTGTTTCTCATCGATGACTTCGGCCGGCAGCAGCACATGTCACCCCGTGACCTGCTCAACCGGTTGATCGTGCCGCTGGAGAAGAAGGTCGACTACCTGAACATCGCCCGCGCTGGCACGAGCATCCCCGTCCCATTCACGTGCCTCGTCATGCTCTCCACGAACCTGCGGCCGCAGAATCTGATGGATGAGGCGTACCTGCGGCGCGTTCGGTTCAAGGTACACGTGCCCGACCCGACGGTCGAGGAGTACAAGGAGATCTGGCGGCGCAATTGCGTTGCGCAAGAGATGCGCTTGGACGAATCACTGATCGAGAGACTCTTGCAGCGAGAGTACGATGCGAAGGGCCGCACGCTGCACGGTTCGCACCCCAGGGACCTACTCAACCACGTGGTGCACGCAGCGCTGTACCTCGGCCGCCCGGTCGAGCTCAACGAGGAGCTCCTCAGCGCCGCGTGCGAGACGTACTTTGTGGACTCGGACGACCTAGCGTAGCGTCCTCAGGCGCCCTACAACACCTTCGCCAGGAAGGACTTGGTCCGTTCCTGTTGCGGACTGGTGAGGACATCGCGGGGCGTGCCGGCCTCCACGATGATGCCCGCGTCCATGAACATCAGTGTGTCGCCAACCTCGCGTGCGAATCCCATCTCGTGCGTGACGACGATCATGGTCATCCCATCCTCGGCGAGCACGCGCATGGCGTCGAGCACATCGCCCACCAGCTCTGGATCCAACGCTGAGGTGGGCTCGTCGAACAGCATCAGCTTGGGCTCCATGGCGAGCGCTCGGGCGATGGCCACGCGCTGCTGCTGGCCGCCGGACAGCTGACGCGGATAACTGTCGACCTTATCTGCGAGCCCCACCCGCGCGAGCAACGCGCGGCCGCGCTCCTCGGCTGTGGACTTGCTCTCCTCCTTGACGTGCACCGGCGCCTCGATGACGTTTTCGAGAGCCGTCATGTGTGGGAAGAGGTTGAAGTGCTGGAACACCATGCCGATCTCCGATCGCTTGCGACACACCTCGCGGTCCGGCAGCTCATATAGCTTGTCGCCGCGCTCCCGGTAGCCGACCAGCTCTCCGTCGACAGAGAGCTTGCCCGCATCGATCTTCTCGAGGTGATTGATACAGCGAAGGAACGTGCTCTTGCCGGACCCCGACGGCCCGATCAGGCACAGCACCTCTTTGGGAGCGACCTCGAGATCGATTCCCCGGAGCACCTCTAGCCGGCCGAATCGCTTGTGCACCGCTTCGGCTTTCACCATGGGGTCGGACGTCATGCCTATCGCCTATCTCGCGGCAATGTCGTCGCCACGTCGGGCGCAGTCGGAGGCGGCGCATGGAAGGTGAACAGCGCGCGGCGAAATCTTTGGAGAGGCGTCGCAGGCAGCTCGCGCTGCGAGCCTCGCGCGAAGTACCGCTCGATGTAGTACTGGCCGAAAGTCAGGACCGAGGTCATCACCAGATACCAGGCGCTGACGACGAACAGGAGCTCGATGATGGCGAAGTTGGCGCTGGCGATCTGTTCTCCAGTCGTGAACAGCTCGACGACGGCACCGCCTGCGATCACGGCCAGAGACGTGGTCTTGAGCATGGATATCGTCTCGTTCCCTGTCGGGGGAATGATCACGCGCATTGCCTGCGGCAGGATGATCCTGCGCATCACCTGCAACCGCCGCATGCCCAAGGCCTGTGCCGCTTCGGTCTGCCCGTGCTCGATCGAGATGATGCCGGCCCGCACGATTTCGGCCATGTAGGCGGCCTCATTGAAACCAAGACCGAAAAGGACGGCCATGACCGGTGTGATCAGCGTATTGGTGTCCGCTGACAGCCCCAGATGCGTCAGGGGAATGCCGATCCCTATGTGCGGAAGCACGGTGTTCAGGTTGAACCAGAAGAAGATCTGCACCAGCACAGGGGTTCCGCGGAAGAACCAGATGTAGAACCAGCTCACCGTGGACACGACCGGGTTGGGTGAGAGACGCATGACCGCCAGAATGACCCCGCCGACGATGCCCATCAGCATCGCGCCGGCCGTCAGCTCGAGAGTGCGGAGCGCTCCTTCGAGGATGCGCTGATGGAAGAGATAGTTCAGCACCACGTTCCAGCTCAGGCTGGGTGCGGTCACGATGGTGCCGACGATCTGTGCTGCCACGGCAAGGACGAGCACCGCTGCTATCCACCTTCCGGGGTGCCGAACGGGGACAGCTCTGACGGCTTCCGGCCGCCTAGGTGGTGTGCCGGTCGCCGGCAGCGGATGGCCGGCGGTGGCCTCGGTGGCCGGGGTCACTTAACGAGGGCTCACTGATGGTCCGCGGCGGCTCAGGACAGCCTCAATATGACGGCACGCAGACACCGCCAACTTGGTTGTTGTTGTTCACCGTGACCTGGCTGCTGGTGAGCGCGCCGGCTTGCACATTCCAACTCTTGAGAATCTGCGTGTAAAAGCCGTTGTCCATCAAGTACTTGACCGCATCCTCGATCGGCTTCTCCAGCGGAGCGTTCTGAACCATGGCAATGCCGTACGGTGCGACGCCGCAAGGCTGGCTGTTGACCAGCAAGGCCCCTGCTCCGAATTTGCCGCCTGTCACCTTGACCTCGTACTCGGCTACCGGCCGGTCGAGGAAACCGATGTCGTCACGTCCTGACCGCAGCGCTGCGTCTGCCTGCGTCTGGGTCACGTAGCTGTCCACGGTCATGTCGTGGCCGGCGCAGTGATCCGTGTCAGCAGAAATGGGCGTGCCGCCGACCATCTTGCCCATGAAGCCCCATGCATCCGACTCCTCGACGGTCCCGGTTTCCACAGCAACCTTGTGGCCGCACATGTCCGCAGCCGTAGAGATCTTCGGCCCCCCAGCCTTCGCCACCCATGCCTCGCCGGCCTGGAAGTAGCTGACGAAGTCGATGCCGCTCATCTCGCGCTTGGCCGTCGGAGTCCAGCTGGAGATGCTGAACTGGTACCGCGGCTTGTCGCCCCCAGCCTGCTCCGCTGGAGTCGAGGCCTTGAGCTGGGCAATGATGTCGTCGAAGGTCACGTTGTTGGCCGTGCAGACGAGCCCCATCACCTTGCAGATCGCGTTCGCCAGGTCGATGTCCCACCCCTGGATCTGACCGGTGTCCGGATTTATGTATTCATTAGGCGCATACGTGGCGTCCGTCGCGAACTGCACGACCGTGCCCTTGATTGACGCGGGCACCTCACTGGCGATGCTCGCCTGGGTCGTGACGCCAGACGCCGCCGAGGGGGAGGTGCCCGAGCTGCTACCGCCGCACGCGGCGAGAAGCAGGCCCGCCGCCGCCAGCCCCAGTCCGATCGACCGGTGAACCGAGTTCTTCGTGCGAAGCATGTGACGTGGTCCCTCCGTGGGAACGGGATCGGGCCTGGATTGTGCCTGCGCATTGTGCCCGGGTGAGCGGGGCCGGGGCAATAATGGTCCTCGGTGCCGATGCAGCCAACCGATGTCCAGGACCCCAGCTACTACCACAAGGTTGTCGACTGCCAGTGGGCCTGCCCCGCACACACCAATGTGCCGGAGTACATCCGGCTCATCGCGCAGGGGCGGTACACCGACGCCTATATGGTCAATCGCGAGTCCAACGTGTTCCCGGGCATCCTGGGTCGGACGTGCGACCGACCGTGTGAGCCTGCTTGCCGGCGCCAGCGGGTCGACGGGAACCCCGTCGCCATCTGCCGGCTGAAGCGGGTCGCCGCCGAACGATCTGATGCCGCTCGGGTACGAGGTCGTGATCGTCGAGCGGCAGGACAAGCCCGGTGGCCTGATGCGCACCAACATCCCCGCCTTCCGGCTCCCGGCCGAGGTGCTCGACGAGGAGATCGCGATGATCGTCGACATGGGGGTGGACGTTCGGTACTCGACGCGGGTGGAGAGCATGCGATCGCTGCTCGGCGAGGGGTACGACGCGGTGTTCGTCGGCTGTGGCGCGCCGCGCGGCAAGGACCTCGAGCTCCCCGGCCGCCACGACACCGATCCGGAGCATCCGCACATCCACATCGGTATCGACTGGCTCGAGTCGATCGCCTTCGGGCACGTCTCGTCGATCGGCGAGCGCGTGCTGATCATCGGCGTGGGCAACACCGCCATGGACTGCTGCCGCTCGTCACGGCGCCTCGGCGGGCGCGACATCCGCGTCATGGCGCGCCGGCCGCGCGGCTTCTTCAAGGCATCAACCTGGGAGCTGGACGACGCCGAGGAGGAGGGGGTAGAGATCGTGGTCAACCACGCGCCGCGCCGGTTCGTGGTCGAGGACGGACACCTCGTGGGGATGGAGTTCGAGCGCCTCCGGTGGGACGCCGACGCCCGCGAGTCGGAGTCGCTCGGCACCGTGTTCTATCCGTGCGACGACGTCATCCTCGCCATCGGACAGGAGAACGCCTTTCCGTGGATCGAGCGGGATCTCGGCATCGAGTTCGGGGAGTGGGACATGCCGGTGGTGGACGGCGTGACCATGCAGTCGACCCGTCCTGGCGTGTTCTTCGGTGGCGATTCGGCCTTCGGCCCGAAGAACATCATCTGGGCGGTGGAGCACGCGCATCAAGCGGCCATCTCGATCCACAACCACTGTCAGGCGGTGCCGGTGAGCGAGCGGCCGCCACAGGGTCTGACGCTCGCCAGCCAGAAGATGGGTCTGACCGAGTGGAGCTATCACAATGACTACAACCCCGCACCGCGGCAGCGCATGACACACGTCGAGCTGACGCGACGCTTCCGCCAGCTCAACGTCGAGGTGGAGATGGGCTTCACCGCGGAGCAGAC
>VBGJ01000149.1:29891-37375 GCA_005880445.1 Chloroflexota bacterium
GGTGCAGTGCCTGACCATCACTCGGGACGGTGATGAGCTCGAGCTCCGCACCAGGCTCACCGTGCCCGCGGCAAATCCTGAGCAGGCGCTCTACACGTCGGACCCGCTGCCGCAGACGGGTCGCCTCATGGTCAAGGACGAGAACCTGTGTGTGCACTGCGGGCTGTGCGCCGAGCGCTGCCCGACCGCTGCGTGGGACATGCAGAAGTCCGACGTCGTTCTTCCATATGCCCTCACCGCCCTGCCTATGGCACAACCGGTCGGGGTGCCGTGACCACGACCACCACCACCACTCCTGCCACCGAGCCCCGGCTGCGGGTCAACGACTTTGCCCTGAAGCTCGCCAACGTCAACGGCACGGGCTCGGCGAGCGCGAACTCTCTCCTGATGGAAGCCATCTTCCGCATGGGGGTGCCCGTGTCGGGCAAGAATCTCTTTCCCTCGAACATCCAGGGGCTGCCGACCTGGTACGAGATCCGCGTCAACTACACGGGCTTTGTCGCCCGGGCGCAGGAGTATGACCTCGTCGTCGCCATGAACGGCCAGACGTACGAGCGCGACATCAAGGAGGTGAAGACCGGCGGTTATGTGCTCTACGACTCGACGTTTCCCCTCGAACCAGGGCTGACGCGTGGGGACGTCACGTTCCTCGGCCTCCCCCTCGCGCGTATGTGCAACGACCACTTCCGTAAGTCTCGCGAACGCATCCTGATGAAGAACATCGCCTACGCGGGTGCGCTCGTCGCACTGCTGGGCATCGATACCGAGATGGTGGAACACCTGCTCGACGAGAAGTTCGCCGGGAAAGCGAAGCTGCGCGACTCGAACCATGTGGCGTTGCAGCTGGGGATCGACTACGCTCGCACGCACTTCGCCTGCCCGCTCGAGATCCGACTCGAGCGTGTGCCGACTGCGGAGGAGACGATCCTCATCGACGGCAACACGGCGACTGCGCTGGGGTGCTTGTACGCCGGAGCGACAGTGGCGGCCTGGTATCCGATCACGCCGTCCACGTCACTGATGGATGCGTTCACAGGGTTCTGCGAGAAATATCGCCGCGATCCGGAGACGGGTCGCAGCCAGTACCTGATCATCCAGGCGGAGGACGAGATCGCTGCCATCGGGATCGTCGTCGGCGCTGCGTGGAACGGCGCGCGCGCATTCACGTCGACCTCGGGCCCCGGCATCTCGCTGATGAACGAGATCCTGGGGCTCGCGTACTATGCGGAGATCCCCGCGGTCGTCGTGGATGTGCAGCGCACCGGCCCGTCCACCGGGATGCCGACGCGTACGCAACAGGCCGACATCATGGAGTGTGCCTACGCCTCGCACGGGGACACGAAGCACATCCTGCTCTTCCCGGGCAATCCCAGCGAATGCTTCGACCTTGCCGTCCGTTCGTTCGACTTGGCGGAGCGGTTTCAGACGCCGGTGATCCTGCTGAGCGACCTCGACATCGGGATGAACGACTGGGTCGTGCCGCGGCTCTCTTGGAACGACTCCTATGTGCCCGATCGTGGTGCGGTGCTCACCGCGGAGATGCTGGAGCGGCTGACAGCGTTCCAGCGATACTCCCAACCCGATGCGAACTTCGTGACGGCGCGCACACTCCCGGGCGTCAGCCCGCTGGGGGCGTACTTCGCGCGTGGCTCGGGCCACACCGAGTCGGGCATCTACACCGAGATCCCGGACGAGTATCAAAAGGTTGCCGACCGCCTGTCCAAGAAGCACGCTGCGGCGGCACGCCACATGCCCGACCCGGTGATCGAGCGCCGCGAGGGCGCTCGCTTCGGCGTCGTCACGGTCGGCGGGTGCGACCTCGCCGTCCGCGAAGCCCTGGAGCTGCTGCACCTCCGTGATGTCGACGCGGATTACCTGCGTGTCCGTGCCTTCCCGTTTGGGCGCGCCGTCGAAGCATTTCTCGACGAGCACGAGCTGCTCTTCGTGGTCGAGCAGAATCGCGATGCGCAGCTTCGCTCGCTGCTCACGCTGGAGACGTCCGTGAGTCGGGACAAGCTGCGTTCTGTGCTTTCGTACGGAGGGTTCCCGTTGAGCGCTGCCACGGTGGTCGACGGGATCACCCACGAGCTGAGGTCGTAGGCCATGCCATCGATCGCCAAACCGTTGGTGCCGTTGCTCGACCTGCCGCGCAACGGGATCGGGCTCACGCAGCGCGACTATGAGGGCGCGATGTCCACACTCTGCGCGGGATGTGGCCACGATTCGATCACCGCGGCGCTCGTCCGTGCGCTGTGGGAGCTCGATCTGCAGCCGCACATGATCGCAAAGCTGTCCGGCATCGGCTGTTCGTCGAAGACGACCGCGTACTTTGCCGGGGCAGCGCATGGCTTCAACTCGGTACACGGACGGATGGCGGCGATCGCGACCGGTGCGGCCGCAGCCAACCGCGAGCTGCTGTACGTCGGTGTTTCCGGTGACGGCGACTCGCTTTCCATCGGATTGGGCCAGTTGCTGCACGCGATGCGCCGCAACGTTCACATGCTCTACATCATCGAGAACAACGGCGTGTACGGACTGACCAAGGGGCAGTTCTCCGCGTCAGCAGACGTCGGCTCGAGACTGAAGCACGGCGAGACCAACACGCTTGCCCCCATCGACGCCGTGGCCGTGGGCCTGAGCCTCGGTGCGACGTTTCTCGCTCGCAGCTTCTCCGGCGACAAGGAGCAGCTCGTTCCCATCCTCAAGGCGGCGGCCATGCATCGAGGGTTCGCGCTGGTGGACGTGATCTCACCGTGCGTGACCTTCAACGACCACGATGGATCAACCAAGAGCTATCACTACACGCGCGAGCACGACGTGCACGCAACCGAGTCGGATTTCATTCCCTTTCGCAGTGAGGTCACGGCGACGATCCCGGAGAACGGCGCCCGAAATGTAACCATGCACGATGGCAGCGTGCTGCGGTTCCGGTCGGTGCCGGCTGACTACGATCCGACGGATCGTCCGTCCGTCATGCGCTACCTGGAGCAGAGCCGGGAAGCCGGTGAGGTCATCAGCGGCGTGCTGTACGTCGACGAGAATTCGCGTGACATGCATGAGGTGAACAACACTCCCGACGAGCCACTGGTGCGCGTTCCGTTCTCGAAGCTGTGTCCCGGCGCCGCTGAGCTGAACACGTTGCAGGACGGCTTCCGCTGACGATTCCGCCGTCGGTGCTCAGCCGGCGGTGATCAGCACGACGGCCGCCAGCGCCACGGCGACTCCCACCATCTGCCACGTCTGCAGACGTTCACGAAGCACGACGAGCGAGCACAACACCGTTGCAGCGGGGTAGAGGGAAACGAGAACCGCGACAATGCTGAGCAGGCCGTGGTGCACCGCGATCACATACAGCGCATTGGCGGTGACGTCGAACACACCGACAGCCAGGATGAGAAGGAGTATGGGTCGTGTGGTGCGTTGCAGTTGCCGCGCCATCGCCGACGCGAAGACGAACGCGGTCACCGATGCGCCACGTGCGGCGACCAGCGGCCACAGCCCTGCGCCTGCTGACGTCTTGGCCAGCGCGATGTAGAAGAGGCCAAACGCCGCGCCGGAGCCGATCGCCAGCAGCAGGACGACACCGCGCAGAGGCGTGCCTGTGGCCCGTCGCGCACGGCTGATCAGTGACACGGCGAGGAGCGCGAGCACGATGCCCGCGTACTGCACAGGTGAAGGCCGCTCGCCCGTGACGGCGCCGTAGACGACGGGGATGAACGCAGCAACCACCCCGGTGACGGGCGCGACAAGTGCCATCGTGCCGAGCGCAAGCCCGCGGTACAGCATGGCGACACCGGCGCCACCACCGATCCCGCCGATCGCGCCGGCGATGAGATCGGCGCCGGTTGGGCTGCCATCGAAGATTCCCGAGACGGCGGCCATACCCGCCAAGCCGAGCGCGTGAGAGATGACCAGCACGGTGAGCACCCGAGTGCGGCGCGTCGCGAGGCCACCGAGGAAGTCGCCCGTGCCGAAGACGAGCGCAGCGGCGAGGGCCAGTCCGATGCTCATCCGCAGCGCGCCATCGTCCGGATTTCAGCAGATCGAGGCGTCGTTGCAGTCCGAGGGCATCCGGCCGCTGGCCCGTGCTCTCCGCCACAATGGCAGGCCGTGCCATCGCGTCTCTGGACCCTTCCTCTGTCATCGCGGCGCTGCTCGTGAGCGGATCGCGCGCCGCCGCTGTGACCACGCTGTGGCCCACGTATCACCTGGACCCCGGACGCAGCGGCAACGACACCGGCGAGCCCGCCTTCAACAGCCTCAGCGGGATCTGGAACACGCCGGCGCTCGACGGCGCGATCTACGCCGAGCCGCTGGTCGACGGCAACAACGTCATCGTCGCGACAGAGAACGACTCGCTGTACGCCTTCGATGCCTCGAGTGGCACGCTCCATTGGGGACCGGTGCACCTGGGGACACCGCGCACCAGCAACTTTCTCTGTGGCAACATCAACCCACTCGGGATCACGGGAACACCCGTCATCGACGGTGGGTACCTCTATGCGCTCGCTGAGATCCAGACCTCGACGAGTACATTCGAATATCACCTGGCCAAGGTCGATCCCTCGAGCGGCGCCGTTTCGTACAACCTGAATATCACGCCCGCAGGCATGGACGCGAGCGTTCAGCAGGAGCGCAGTGCGCTCGCGGTCTCGAGCGGGAACGTCGTGATCGCGTGGGGTGGGCTGAACGGCGATTGCGGGACCTACCACGGCTACGTCGAGACCGTGTCCGAGTCGAGCGGCGTCGAACAGCACCAATGGAACGACACCAGCGGCGGCAGCGAGGGCGGCATGTGGGCGGCCTCGGGGCCCGCCGTCGACGCGGCGGGAAACATCTACGTCGCCACGGGCAACGGTTCTTCCAGCAACATCAACAACTACGACTACGGTGACAGTGTCCTGAAGTTCTCACCATCCCTCGCGTTGCAATCCTTCTTCGCTCCGGGTTCGCCCCAGACGTGGGCGTCGCTGAATGCGAGCGACACCGACCTGGGCTCGCTCGACCCGTCGCTGCTGTCCGGCGGCCTGCTCTTCGAGATTGGCAAGGGCGGGCGTGGGTATCTGCTGAACCAGTCGGGGCTGCCCAGCAACTCGAACCCAGGCGGCGGCGAGAACTACAGCGCACAGGTGTGCAACGCCACCAGCGACGCTGCCTTCAGCGGCCTCGCGGTAAGCGGAAGCGTCGTCTTCGTGCCGTGTGCCGACGGCATCGCTGCGGTGAACATCGATTCGTCCAGCGCCTTCCACCGGATCTGGTATCAGACCTCCGGCGGCGGATCGGCACCGATCGTCGCAGGGGGGCTTGTCTGGACGCTCGCCATGTTCGGAGGCACCACGCTCTACGGATTGGCGCCAGGCACCGGACAGATCGTGCGGTCTCTCGCGCTGCCCGCAACGACCCACCACTTCGCGACTCCCGCCGCGGGTGACGGCAGGCTGTTCGTCGGCGCCGGTAACCGTCTCGTCGCCGCCGATGGCGACGCTACAGGAAAGTATGCGTCGAGCATCGTGTACAACAACCAGGTGCACACGTTCTCGTTCGACGAGACGGTCGCCTCGCTTCTGCACGTCTGGTACGCGGGTGGGTGGAACGTCGAGACGCTGGATGGGACCGGCGCGAGTGCTGGACTGGGACAGACCACCGACCACGTCGGCACCGACAACAGCGCACTCGTCTACAACGGCCAACTGCAGGACTTCTACGCCGACACGACCACCGGCGTGCTGCGCCACGCGTGGTGGAATGGCGCGCGATGGCAGTTCGAGACGCTGGACGGGCTTGGCGGTGGAAACGGCCAGACCACCGACCACGTCGGCGCCCACAACAGCGCCCTGGTCTACAACGGGCAGCTGCAGGACTTCTACGCTGACGCGATCAGCGGTGCGCTGCGCCATGCGTGGTGGGATGGCGCGCGATGGCAGTTCGAGACACTGGACGGAAGCGTCGGCGGGTACAACAGCGCGCTGGTTTACAACGGGCAGCCACAGGACTTCTATTCAGATTCCAGCGGCTCCACCATGCGCCATGCATGGTGGGATGGCGCGCGATGGCGGTTCGAGACGCTGGACGGGCTCGGCGGTGGAAGCGGTCAGACCACGGACCACGTCGGCGCCTACAACAGCGCGCTTGTCTACAGCGGGCAGCTGCAGGACTTCTACGCCGACGCAAGCGGTGCGTTGCGCCATGCGTGGTGGGATGGCGCGCGATGGCAGTTCGAGACGCTGGACGGGCTTGGCGGTGGAAGCGGCCAGACCACGGACCACGTCGGCGGGTACAACAGCGCGCTGGCCTACAACGGGCAGCCACAGGACTTCTATTGGGATTCCAGCGCCTCCACCATGCGCCATGCGTGGTGGGGTGGCGGTACGTGGCGCTTCGAGACGCTCGACGGAGCCGGCACGGGCAGCGGGCATGGACAGGTCGCCGACGCTCTCGGGAGCTTCAACAGCGCGCTCGCCTACGGCACGCAGCTGCATGACTTCTACTACGACATCACACATCCCCAGCTGCGGCATGCGTGGTGGACGGGCGCGCAGTGGAGCTTCGAAGCGCTTCCGTAGGGTGCGTTACTCCGCGTCGAGCGGACGTAGAGTCTGCGCCTCGCCGTACAGAACGACGACGTCTCCCTCGCGCAGCTCCAGCTGCCGGCCGGGGTTGGCGATCAGCTCTCCGCTGCCGCGCCGCACCAGGAGCGGGACCGCCTGGCCGGTCAGCTCGCTCAACGCGCGTCCCACCAGCGGCGATTCAGCGGTCACCGCGAGCTCTTCCAGGCGCAGGGCGGGCTGCCCCGCCCGGGCGATGTCGAAGAACTCCACGATGTGCGGGTGCAGTGCAAGCGCGGCCATGCGCCTGCCGCTGGTGACGTATGGGGACACCACGTGCGTCGCGCCGGCACGCACCAGGCGGTCCGCGGACTGCTCCTGCGCGGCGCGCGCGACGATGCGCAGGTGCGGGCTCAACGAGCGCGCGACCACTGTGATGTAGACGTTCTCGGCGTCCGAGTCGACGGCGCAGATCAGCCCGCGCGCCCGGTCGATCCCGGCTTCACGCAGGATCTGCTCGGACGACGCCGTCCCCAGCAGGTACGGGACTCCATCGCGCTGCATGTCTTGCTCCAGCTCCACCTTGCTGTCGATCACGACGAACGGCATGGCTGCGGTCTCCAGCTCGCGCGCAATCGAGCGGCCCACGCGTCCGTACGCGCAGACGATGAAGTGGTCGTGCAACTGGTCGATGCGGCGGTGCATGCGGCGGCTCCTTGAGAGGGCGCCCACCCGTCCCTCGACGATGGCGGTGCCGGCGACGCCGAGTATGGCAGCGAAGAGACCCACACCCAAGACGGCGAGGATCGCGGTGAACAGCTCCACACCTGAAGGGAGATCGTGGTTGGTCGCGAATCCCACCGTCGTCAGGGTGAGCAGCGTCATGGCGACCGCGGCCGCTGCGTCGTACCCGAGCAGGAGATAGCCGACGACGCCGGT
>VBGJ01000149.1:37416-47504 GCA_005880445.1 Chloroflexota bacterium
GTCGGACGCCAGGCCAACGATGCGGGCGCTGATGCATCACACCGCATTCATGACATCGGTACCGCTGATGCCCTTGTAGCGGCGATGGCCGAACGACTCGGCGGAATCGTGTATACCGCCGATCCGCATCACATGGAACGGTTGCAACAGGCTGGAGCCGGGATCACGATAGCTCCGGTGCCAGATTTCGCTGCGCCACCTCAGCGCGGAAGGCTGAAACGCAAGGGCCGCTGAGCGCAAAGACCTCGTTGACGAGTGCCGTCTCAGCAGATGCATGCGTTTTCTGGACCGCTCTGGACAGTCTTGGAGCGGCTGTGGCACGAGCGACCAGTCGGCCGACCTGCTCGAGAAGCCCGTTCGTCTCGATCGGACCACTATAATGACCACATGACCATAAAACTGACTGCTACCGAAGCCAAGGCCCGAATTCTCAGCCTGCTGGACGAGGTCGCGGCCGGCGAGACGGTCGAGATCACGAAGCACGGCCGGACAGTGGCCCGCCTGAGCGCGGCTCCCGGCCCGCGATCACTTGAAGGCGCCCTCGCAGGCGTGGCGATGAGCGCTGCCGGCGACGAGGAGCTGTTCACGACCGGCGCCAGCTGGAATATTCGGTGACTATCCTCCTCGACACTCACGTCATTCACTGGTGGTCTGCGGAGCCGGCCCGCCTCAGCGCCCGTGCTCGGGGAGCGCTCCAGAACGCAGACGAGCTCGCCGTCGCGGACATCTCTTGGTTCGAGCTGGCGTGGTTGGCCGAGCGCGGGAGAATCGCTGTGCGCACACCCATCTCGTCATGGCTTCATCAACTCACTGGCTACGTGAGAAGTGTGGGGATCTCCGCTGCGATCGCCGCAACTGCGGTGTCTTTGCCAGACACGTTTCCCGGTGACCCCGCTGATCGCCTCATTTACGCCACGGCCATCGAGCACGGTTGGCGTTTGGTGACCAAGGACAACCGCCTCCGCAAGCATCCACACCCGCGTCCCCTCGCCGTCTGGTAACCAGCCCCAGCGGTGTGCAGTTTGGTGGGCCGGGCAGTGCCTTACTCGAACCACGATATGACCGCGAGAATCGCCGCTTTGGCGCGACCCCTCCGACGCCCACGAGGCTCAGGAGGCCTTCAGCTCGTCCACCGACGGCACGGCGGGGCGGAAGTCCGCGTGCAACGCGAGGTCGCTCGCGGGCACAGGTCTGCTGATAAAGAACCCTTGAGCGAGGTCGCACCCGATGCGTGCGAGCAGATCAAGGGTGCCGGCGGTCTCGATTCCCTCCGCGACCACGCGGAGCCCCAACGCATGGCCGAGGTCGATGGTCGCTCGGACCAGCTCCAGATCACGACCTTCCCCGTCTACGACCAACGGAGTGATGAATCCGCGATCGAGCTTAAGCTCCCGCACTGCGAGGCTGCCGAGATAGGCCAGTGACGTGAATCCGGCGCCGAAGTCGTCGATCGACACCGTCAATCCGCCTTCGCACAGTTGCGCGATGACGTGCTTGCAACGCTCGAAGTCGCCGATGATCGTGGTCTCCGTGATCTCCAGGATGAGGGCCGACGTGGGGAGACCGTGGCGCGCTAGCGTGTCCGAAACGACATCGATGAACCCCGCATCCACCAGGTTCGTCGCCGATACGTTGACTGAGACGGCAAGCTCGTGCGCGTCCTTACGCCATGCCGCGCACTGCGCCAGCGCTTGGTCGAGCACCCATGCTGTCAGCGGCCGCATGAGGCCGGCTTCCTCGGCGAGCGGGAGGAACTGAAGAGGCGGGACCACGCCGAGCCGTGGATGCGGCCAGCGCAGGAGTGCTTCCACAGCCGTGACCTCGCCACTATGTAGGTCCACTTGCGGCTGGTAGTGCAGTACGAAGTCACCGGTCTCGACTGCGACACGCAGCTCGTCGACGAGACGCAGTCGGTTGCCGCCGGCATCGATGTCAGCCTTGTAGAACTCGAAAGCCGATGCGCCGAGCTTGGCTCGATACATCGCGAGGTCGGCATGGTGGAGCAGACCGACCGTGTCCGTTGCGTCGGCCGGTGCAAAGGCGATGCCGATGCTGGCGCTGATGCGCACGCTCACGCCTTCCAGCATGAACGGCTCCTGGATGCGGGCGAGAAGACGCTCGGCCACTCCTGAAGCGTGGTTTAGATCGGTGTCGATGAGAACGACGCCGAGCTCATCGCCACCGAGTCTGACGAGCAGGTCGGAGCCGCGTAGTGAGCCGGCGAGCCGGGGCCCAAGCTGCTTGAGGAGTTGATCCCCGGCCGAATGGCCGAAGGAGTCGTTGATTTCCTTGAAGTGATCGAGGTCGACGAACAGGAAGGCCAAGCGGCGCTCGGGGCCGCGCCTGTGGTCGTATTCGGCGAAGAACGCATCGAGAACTTGGAAGAGGTAACGACGGTTGCCGAGACCGGTCAGCTCGTCGGTGACCGACTGCAGACGGCGCTCCTCCGTCAGCGTCCGCAGGCTTCGCGTCGACATCGCGATGCGGATGCCCACCGTGATCAACGTGGCGATGGCAAGCCCGAGGGCCCACGGGCTCAGATGACGCAGCGTTCCAACAAAGAGCACAGCGAGCCCCGATAGGGCGCCGAGACCGGGCAGCAGAACCCCCGGCGCTTTTGGTGCGGCGAGCGGGTCGGAGGCAGCTGGGCGAAGCCACACCGACATCGACATCAGCAGAATCGCGGTCGGCCACGCGATCCCGTCGAAAACGGTGCCGATGTGCGACGCTCCGCCCGACGACTGGAACAAGTTGAACGTGTCGCCGATGGCGTTCACCCCGCAGGCCGTGGCCAGCATGATCCAGGCGGCATTTCTGCGACCGGACAGGATCGCGGTCCCCCCGACTACCAGGGCGAGCAGCAGTACGTCGCCGATGGGATAGGCGAGGTTGGTGGCCACCGCCAAGGGATCACCACCAACCGAACGCAGGATCGTGTTGAAGGCAAAGCATGCACAGACCGACGCCACGCCAAGACCGGCAACGCCGCCGTCCAGCCACGTGGCCGGGATCAGCGATCTGGTCTCCCGGCGCACGATCAACACCAGTGCCACGTAGGCGAGTGGATAGAAGCCAAGGTAGAAAGCATCGGCAAGTGATGGGGTGGGTGGTGTAGCGCCGCCCACCGACTCGGCGGTCAGTAGCACGTCTCCGATCGACCAGGAAAGGAGTGCGCAGCCCAATGCAAGCGGAACGGTGCGGCCGCGGCGCAGGCCGAGGGCGCGGCTGAAGCAGAGCGCGCTGGCGACCAGCTCGAAGCCGGCGACCAGCCAGCCGTCGACCAGCAGCGACGTGTCTCCCTCACTTCGCAGGACCAGCGATGCCAGGTAGCTGACGAGAAGTGTGCCCAGCAGGGCGTAGACCACCCGCGGCATCCGAGCCGATTTGCTGGCCCGCGACGTGACGATCTCGGCCCGATCTTCACTGGGCTTAGAGGACACGCTTGCAGGCTAGGCGAGCGCCGTCCGAAGGAGGTCACAAACCCCGGGACGATTCAGACAAGACTCACCTACGAGTCTCGACGGTGCCGGCCGTCGGGGCCCTGGTGGAGCGGAGGGGATTCGAACCCCTGACCTCTGCCGTGCGAGGGCAGCGCTCTCCCAGCTGAGCTACCGCCCCAGGGATCTGCTCACGCCGAGGCGCTGGCCAGTATAGGCACCTCCGTCTGCGGCGCCTGGGGAATTTACGTGCCGATCTCGCGTTGCGCGAAGAACGTGTGCACAGCCTCCGCCAGCGTCGGAAGGGTGAACGGTTTGGGAAGCAACCCGTCTGCACCAGCGTCCTGCGCAGCCTGCGCTTCGTCGCTCAGCGCACTGAACATGAGGATGGGCGTGTCGGCCGTCGCTGCGTGGGCCCTGATCTGACGGCATGCCTCGAGGCCGTCGATGCCCGGCATCATGATGTCGAGGATCACGAGGTCCGGCGGATCGGTCGTGGCTGCCGCCACCGCCGCCTCGCCATCGGCGACGATGGCCATCTCGTAGCCCTCGAGATCGAGGAAACGGGAGACCACTTGAAGGACGCGCGGATCGTCGTCCGCCAGAAGGATGCGCGGGCGGCCCATTTCCGCAATCGTACGGTGGTACCCGGTTTGGTGCCCGCCGTGGGCCGACTCTTCACATGGCGGCCGACAAAAGCGTCATGGCAACGCGGCGGTCGCCCGAGCACCCCTGGCTATACTCGCCGCGACCATGGCCGGCACGCCTCTGTCCCTCGTGCTTTTCGGGCTGGCGGTGGCGGCCTACTGCGTTGCACTGCTGGCGTTCGTCCTCTATCTGGCGCTGCGGCGCAAGGCGCTCGGTGACATCGGGCTTGCCGCCGTGCTCGCTGGGTGGCCGCTCCACGCCGCCTCCATCTTCACCCGAGCGCTGGAGGCCGGTCACTGGCCTCTCGGCAACATGTACGAGTACTCCACGGGCATCGCGTTCATCGTGGTTACGGTCTGCGTCGTTCTCATGATCCGGGCCCGGATGCGCCTCGTTGGATTGCCGGCCATGATCCTGGTGATCGCGCTCCTGGGCATCGCGTACATGCTGTACGTGCCCCCGGGTCAGCTCGTGCCCGCCCTGCACAGCTACTGGCTCACGATTCACGTGACCGCGATGGCGTCGTCGTCCGGGATTCTCAGCTTTTCGTTCTTCTTCGGAATGGCGTATCTCGCCCGACGTTGGGCCGACCAGCGCCTGCTCGCGGTCGCTGCGACCCCTGCAGCGGCGACGGTGGGCGGTGGTGGCGTCGGCACACTCACGCTCGGCGGTGGCGGTGCCGGCGGCGACGCGCTCTTCGGCGGCTCGGTGCTGACGTCACTCGCGCAGGGTCTGCGCCGCGTGCTTCCCAGCATCGGGACGCTCGACCTCTGGAGCTATCGCTTCGTGATGATCGGGTTCCCGGTCTGGACATTCGGGGTCATCTGCGGCGCCATCTGGGGCGAGCACGCGTGGGGACGATATTGGGGTTGGGACCCGAAGGAGACGTTCGCGTTCATCACGTGGGTTGTCTTCGCCATCTACCTCCACGCCAGAGTCACGTACGGATGGAAGGAGAAGCGCGCCGCCATCATCACCGCGTTCGGGTTCACGGCGATTCTGTTCACGTTGTATGCGGTGAACCTATGGATCGCTGGTCTGCACAGCTACGCGAGGGCGTAGGAGTGCGCCGAAGCATCCAACGCCTCACCGCCTAGGTCCGGCGCTGCCACCTGGTCTTCTTCAGCATCTTCTTGTGCTTGTGCTTGCGCATCTTCTTGCGCCGCTTCTTGATGACAGAACCCACGTGATCTCCTGACGCCACGTTCGGCGAATCGATCGCGACCGCCGATGGCGTCGCACCGCGGGGTGGTTCCGCCGCAGCGCTGGGACTATACCCTGCCCCTCGCTCCGGACGCCGATCCGAGCCTCGAGCGGCCGTCAATCGCCGAGCGTGGCGAAGGCTTCGCGGAGCCGGCCTGCGGTGGCGTCGAGATGCTCGGGGATGACCTTGACATCACCAAGGACCGGCATGAAGTTCGTGTCTCCGGACCACCGAGGCACGACATGAACGTGCACGTGCTCGACACTTGCTCCGGCGGCGGCCCCGACGTTCAGGCCGAGGTTGAAACCGTCGGGGGTGAGCCCAGCCTCGATGGCCCGCATCGTCCGTTGCATGGTGGTGAAGAGGACGGCTCCCTCTTCGCCGCTCAGGTCGCGCAGGTCGTGCGCGTGGCGCGTCGGCGCAACGAGCACGTGCCCCGGGCTGTATGGAAAGCGATTGAGCATCACCACGGCTTGATCGGCTCGGGCCACGACCAGTTTGGCGTCGAGTCCGCTGCCTTCAATCGCGTCGCAGATGAAGCACTCAGAGGTGCGCGGCGACTCGCCGCCGACGTAGGCCATGCGCCAGGGAGCCCACAGTTGTTTCACCGTCGCGCACGGTATCCGATGCGACCCACGCGACGGCGGCAGCAGCGATCAGAGTCAGCGCGGTCATCTGGCCGGGCGGAAACGCAGCACGGTCGCTGAAGTCCACCAGCGCGGCGACGTTGATCACCGTCCACAGCCCCACCACGATGATGAGTGGCCGGCCGCGCCGGGCACTCGGTAGCCGCACGCCAAAGCGGTGAACCGCGAGCGCCACGCTCCACGCCAGCACGGGCGCGAGCAGCGCGAGATCGTGCGGATACGCGTGCGGCGCCGCCAGCAGCGAGAGCACGGTGGCGCCGGCCAGCGCGACGTCAAGACGCCGCCGGTCTCGACGCACTCGCGATCCCAGCCAGTATGCGACCGCGCATGCGGCGACCGATGCTACGGCCGCGGTGATGCGCGCTGCCGCACCATTGCCGAGGTACGTCCCGGCAAGGCCGACCACGCTCAACATGGTGCGCAGATCCCACCGCGTCGTCGACGACGCGACGATGCCGAAGAAGCCCGCGATGCCGGCTGGTCCGACGAGCAGGAGCGACGCGACGCCGAACGCGAGCGCGCCACCAAGAGCACCGACGATGACTCGTCGGTTCCGCCAACCCAGCATGAACGCAACGAGACCCAGCGCCAGATGGGGCTTCGCAGTGGCGGCCGTCATCACCAGCACCGCCGCACCCCTCGCATCGTTTCCTCGACGCCAATCGCGATACGCGAGGGCGAGACCAAGCGCGACGATCGGCGTCCACTGCGCCTGCGCCAACACCGTCCACGTGCCCATCGAGGAGAGTGCCGCCATTCCAGCGGCCAGCTTCCAGATGCGAGGACACCGTTCGGGCCATGGCGCACTCCGGACCGCGATCACCACGGCGAGGATCAGCAGGCCGAGCTCCATCGCACCCCAGATGCGATAAGCGAGGTGCAGATCGAGCATCGTCACGGGTGCCACCAGCGCAGCGGCGACAGGAGAGTTGACGAACGGGAGGTTTCCCTCCGTGTCTGGTGCGATGAGCGCGGTGTGAAGCGGTAGCTGGACTGCCTCGTTGTACAGCTGCGCGCCGTGACCTCCGCGTAGCAGCGTCCCGCCGACATAGAACGCGGTGAAATCACTCCGGCCTATGTCGAAATTGCTCACGCTCAACCAGACCAGGACATACGCGAGAAGGAGTGCCGCGGCCACGGCAACCATCACGCGAGCCGGCCGCGTGGACGAGCTCATCGGTCGAGCCTAGCAGTGGCCCCGCGGCGGCTCTCCGCCGTGCGACGGTGTTGTGACGAAAGCTCCGCGGCGCTCAGTCGGACGCTGCGACCGCGCTGGTGGGCATCGGCTTGCGGTCCGAACGCCACCGGCCGGCGCGCTGGCGCGCACGCACGTAGAGCAGACAGGGTGCACCGATCATCGCCATCAGCACGTCGTTGTAGCCTCGGTAGAGGAGGGCCGCGGCGGCTCCCTGGGCAGCTGGGATGCCGAGCGTCAGCAGGATGACCGTGAGCAGCCCCTCGAAGGCGCCGATACCCAGGGGCAGGAAGCTCACCGCCCCGAAGGTGTAGCTGACACCGAGCGCGAAGACGGCAACGATGTAGCTGACATGATTCACGCCGATGGCCAGGAGCGCCAGGTAGAACAGGAGGAAGGAGAACAGCGCCGCGATCGCCTGCAGGGCGATGATGGGAAGGAGCGTTCTCCAGTGGCACAGCTGGACGAAGGCGGGGCGGATCTCGTGCAGTTGAGTGTCGAACCGCTTCAGGAATCGCACATGCTCGACCAGCCGGATGGCGCGGTCGTATGCCGGCTTCCACAGAAGGACGACGAAGACGCTCGAGAACGTGATCGTCGTGGCGAGCATCAGCATGGCGATGCCAGGATGTTGCGACAGTCGCGGCAGTGCTCCGACGCTGACCAGCAGCATGTAGAGGATCTCCTGCAGCGCTACGGTCGCCGTGATTGCTCCAACACCACCTTTCTTGTGAGCCGAGCGTGCCATGGCGACACGCGACAGGTCGCCCATCGGCAGGATGATCATGACCTGGCCCGCGAGCTCGATGAGCTGCGTGTGCACGAAGCTGATGTGTTCGCCGATGCCGCGCAGCGCGAACCACCACGCCGCCCCGCGGCACACGTAGAGAACGAGTACCACGGGCACCATCAGCAGCGCTATGTGCCACTGGATGTGTCCGAAGACATGGCCGAGTTGAAACGGGTTGACGCCGACGACGAGCGCGACCAGGCTGGCCACGGCGAGCGCCTCCGCCCAGAAGCGACGAAGCAGGTGTAGCGGAGGCTTCAGCAGGTTCACCGGCTTCGCCTCATGGTACCCGGACGCCGCCGGCTCCACATCCGAGGCTTCGCCGGCCGTTACTCCGGCGAGTCCGTCCAGCCGAGGTGCTTCCACCGGAAGATGCCGCGCAATCCGAGTCGAGAGACGTGGAGCTGCTGGAATTCCTCAAATGCGGCGGCGCCGGCGGCGTCGACCTTGAGATGAACCGCGGACTCCGTGATCCGCGCGATGTCCGCGGCGGGTGCGAGCTGCGCCCGGCCCAAGCGTCCGTGTTGAAAGACGATGCCGTGGAAGATGTCCTCTTCAGGCAGCGCGGCGACCTCCAAGACACGCCCCACCTCCTCGCCGCCGGCTGCCAGCACCGGGGCATGCGCGCGGACCTCGAGCCAGGACACCTGTTGTTCATCGTCGCCAGGCATGACCGTCGAGACGTTACCACCCATCCTCAACCGGAATCTCGGATCGCAGGAGCCCGACTCACCGAACCTGATACCGGTGGTACCAAGTTTGGCCCAGCGTCCAGAAGCCCGCGAGCGCCACGGTGCGTCAGGGAGGCTTCTCATGAGTCAACTGCGCGGATACAAGTTGCGATCCGGGATCCCTGTCGTGTCGGCGCCGGGTGTCATCGGGGGGAGCACGCGTTGACGAGGCCGCACGCGATGCTGGTGGGGTGACACCTGCGCCAGCGCCTCGCCCAGCTCGGTGCGATCGCCGCCCGCCCACAACCTGTGCGGTGAGCCGCTGGCCACGAGGTGCGCAGCGGCTGCGCAGGCGAGCGCGGAGCCGATTCCCTCTCGACGGCGATGCGGCTGCACGTAGACCTGGTGGATCTGGCCCGTGCCCGGCCACCAGCGAATCGCACCCACTTGTTGATCACTTCGTATGGCGAGCGGTTCGAAGACTGCATTGCCGACGACCGTTCCGGGGCGAAAGTGCGTCGTGTCGAACGCCACGAGGCTCATCGCGGGCGGCGTGGCATCGTGCTCCGGCACCTGCACGTACCACATCGCGGGGCCCACGGCGGCGGTGACATTGAGCAGCTGCCGCGACTCGGGCGCAAAAACGGCTCGCCACAACGTGGGAACCTCGCTGAGATTCACGCGCTCCAGATCCCGAGCGTCGACCACCGTTCCGTCCTGAAAATCTGAGCTGGCGTATGCAGTCAGCGATGCCGAACCCTCGGACGGGGTCAGCGCATACCAGATTGCCGTGGCGTTCGGGCGATTCAGCCGGGGAGACGATTGGCGAGCCGCCGACACCGGCGCGCCGTGGCGAACAGACCACCGCCAAGCGCCATGAACAGCGCACCCACCACGCCGGCGGTGGTCGACGCTGACCCGGTGGCCGGCACAGCCACCTGGACCGCAGAAGGCCCCGAGGTCTGGGTCAACGATGCGGTCGCGCTGAGGTGGGGATCCACCGTCGTATCAGTACACGCGATGCTGGCCGTCTCCACCGCCTTCGACGCCGTGATGATCACGCTGTAGGTGCCGTCGCCATGATCGGTCACGGCACTGAACTTTTCTCCGGAGTCGGAGCTGGTGAAGGTCACCGTGTCACCCGGCTTGGGTTTGCCGCTCGAGTTCGTGACGGTGCACGTTCCCGTCGACGTCGACTTGCCGTCCGCGCGAATGCTCGAGGGCGTCACGATCACGCCGATCATCGGTCCCGTCTGGGTCAGGGTGGCGTGCGCGAACAGCGTTCCCCCAATAACAGGACACTTTGCGGTGATCGTTGCCTGACCCGGCGTGGTCGACGCCGTGATGGTGGCCGTGTAGGTGCCGGGACCGCTGAGACTGGTCGCACCTACCGTCTCCCCCGGATCAGAGCTGGTGAAAACGACGTTGCTGAAGCAGCTCGCTGGAACACGGGTTTTCTGGCCGTTGATCCTTTGGAAGGTGAAAACGTCCGCTGT
>VBGJ01000204.1 GCA_005880445.1 Chloroflexota bacterium
AGATGTTTCTCGTCATCCGTGCACTTCGTCGGCCCTTCACCGTGCTCGTCGCTGTCCTCGCCATCCTGCTCTCGGCGGGCCTCGCGGTACGGCGTGCGCCCGTCGACATCTTCCCGAACCTCGGCGTGCCGGTCATTTACGTCGTCCAGCCGTTCGGCGGCATGTCGCCGGCGCAGATGGAAGGCGAGATCGTCTCCTATTACGAGTACCACTTCCTCTATGTCGCCGGGATCGAGCACATCGAGTCGCAGTCGATCCAGGGCATGGCGATGCTCAAGCTGTACTTTCACCCCGGCACCGACATCGCGGAGTCGATGGCGCAGGTGACGGCGATGACGTTCCGCGCGACCGCGTTCATGCCGCCCGGGACCCTGCCCGCCTTCATCGTGCGGTACGACGCCGGCTCGATTCCCGCCGGACAGCTCGTCTTCTCCAGCGACCGCCGCTCCGATGCCGAGATCCAGGATCTCGCGCTCTATCGCGTACGGCCGGTGCTCTCGACGATTCCTGGGGTGTCGGCACCGCCGCCGTCGGGCGGCAAGGTCCGGACGATCGTCGTCTACGCCGATCCCGATCGCATGCGCTCGTACGGCATCGCTCCCGACGAGATCGCGACCACGCTTGCCCGTGAGAACCTGACGCTCCCCTCCGGCAACGTCCGCGTCGGCGACTTCACCACCATCTCGCAGACGAACGCGATGGTGCAGAAACCCACGGACCTCGAGAGCATCCCGCTGCGTACCGGCTCTGGACCGACAGTCTACTTGCGCGACGTCGCACGAGTCGAGGACGGCGCGGACGTCGTCTACAACATCGCCCTCGTCAACGGCCGGCGCACCGTCTACCTGCCGGTCACGAAGCGCTCTGACGCCTCGACGCTCGACGTGGTCAACGCACTGAAGGCGATGTTGCCGAAGATGCGCTCGCTCGTGCCCGACGATGTCCACATCGATCTCGCTTTCGACCAGTCGATCTACGTCAAGGGCGCGATCTCGGGCCTGATCACCGAAGGCCTCCTCGGCGCGGTTCTCACGGGTCTCATGGTCTTGCTGTTTCTGCGCGATTGGCGGTCGGCGCTCATCGTGGTCCTCACGATCCCATTCTCGCTCCTCGCTGCCGTCGTCGGTCTGCGGCTCGTCGGACAGACCGTGAACATCATGACGCTCGGCGGTCTCGCGCTCGCGATCGGAATCCTCGTCGACGAAGCGACCGTCGCGATCGAGCACATCCATCGCCACCTGGAAACCACGCCACAAGCCAGTCGCGCTGTCGTTGACGCCATGCGCGAAGTCATCGTGCCGCGTCTCCTCGCGATGCTGTGCGTGATCGCCGTCTTCATTCCGTCGTTCTTCATGGTGGGCGTGGGACGCGCGCTGTTCCCGCCGCTCGCGCTCGCCGTCGCGTTCTCGATGTTCGCGTCATACCTCCTATCGAGCACCCTGGTGCCGGTGCTCTCGGTCTGGTTGTTCCGCAACCGGACTCCCAGGGCCGAGCAGAGGCCAGGTTTGTTTGGTCGACTGCAGGAGCGATACGGACGCCTCGCCACGGGAGTCGTGCGGCTGCGCTGGCCGGTCATTCTCATCTACGTCGCGGTGTGCATTCCCGTTCTCCTGCTCGCCGGCCGCGTCGGAACCGAGCTGTTCCCGCGAGTTGACACGGGTCAGTTCCAGCTTCGGGTGAGGGCTCCTGCCGGAACGCGTCTGGAGAGGACCGAGGAGATCGTCCTCGACGTCGATCGTACGATCCGCGAAGAGGTGGGTGCGCCGTTCGTGCAGATGACTCTCGGCAACATCGGCAATCCGCCGTGGTCGTATCCAGTCAATGCCATCTACACCTGGAACTCCGGACCGCAAGAGGCGGTACTGTTGGTGGCGCTGGAGCCGGGGAAGCGCCCAAGCGTCGAGGCGCTACAAGAAAGCCTCCGATCAACGTCACGGTTTCAGGCAACAACCTCGCGGAGACGCGCGCGTTCACGCAGAAGATCGCGAATGAGCTGACGCGCATTCCTGGTTTGCGCGACGTGCAGATTTCTCAGGCGCTCGATTATCCGACGCTGGACGTACAGATCGATCGCGAGCGCGCCGGACAACTCGGCGTCACCGTCGAGCTCGTCGCCAAGTCGATCGTGGCTGCGACGTCGTCGAGCGCGCTGACCACGCCGAACTACTGGACCAGCCCCACCACGGGCGTTCCGTACCGGGTAGCGGTGCGGGTGCCCGAGAACCAGATGAGCTCGGCCGATGATCTGCGCAACCTTCCGGTGATGCCCGACGGCGCGCCGCGACCGCTAGTCAGCGACGTCGCCACGGTGACGCCGGGCGCGACGCCCGGAGAGATCGACCACTGGAATAGTCAACGCACGCTCAGCGTCACCGCCAATGTCGCCGGGCATGATCTCGCAGCCGCGGCGCGGCAGGTCGATGCAGCCGTCAAGCGCGCAGGCACACCGCCGCGCGGGTCGACAGTGGCTGCGCATGGCCAGGTCGAGCAGATGCTCCTGACGCTGGCGAGCCTCCGCGGAGGCTTGCTGCTGGCGATCGTCGTCATCCTGCTGCTGCTCGCGGCCAACTTCCAGTCGATCCGCGCCGCGCTCGTCGTGCTGTCGACGACACCGGCCGTGCTCGTCGGCGTACTTCTGGCGCTGCTCGTGACCGGCACGTCGCTCAACGTGCAGTCGATGATGGGCGCGATCATGTCCATCGGGGTCGCTGTCGCGAATGCCGTGCTCCTCATCACGTTCGCCCACGAGCGGCGCCGCGCTGGGGACGAGCCCGCGACCGCTGCGATCGCTGCGGCCCGCAGCCGTTTGCGCCCGATTCTGATGACGTCGGCCGCGATGATAGCAGGCATGATTCCGATGGCACTCGGCTTCGGCGAGGGCGGCGCGCAATCGGCGCCGCTCGGCCGTGCCGTTATCGGCGGCTTGATGGCGTCGACCGTCGCCACGCTCGGCGTCCTGCCGGCGATGTTCGTCGTGGGTGAGCGCAAAGGCCCCTGCCGATCGGCCTCGCTCGATCCAGATGACCCGCATCTATCCGACCACCAAGAGGCCACCTCATGAGGACGGCTACTCTCGTACTGATCGTCGCGCTCGCGGGTTGCGAGCGCTCGTTGGCGTCGCCAGCATCTGCGGCAGCGGCGGCCGAAGCGGTGGCCACCGTCGAGGTCGTGCAGGTCAAAGCCGACAAGCTCGACACGACGGCGCGCCTTCCGGGCGAGCTGACGGCCTACGAGATGGTGGCGCTCTACCCGCGTGTGAACGGCTTCGTCGACCAGATCGGCGTCGACCGTGGCTCGACGGTAAGGCGCGGCCAACTCCTCGCGAGGCTATCGGCGCCCGAGCTGGCGTCGCGGCGCGCCGAGGCGCAGTCGAACCTGTCAGCCGCGCTGTCGACCTTCCAGCGCACGCGCGCGGCCTCCGAAACGCCGGGCGCCGTCGCCAAGCACGACCTCGAACTCGCCGAGGCCGCGGTCAAGGCCGAGGAGGCGCGGGTCCAGTCGTTGCAGACACTGGAGAGCTATCTCTCGGTGCGCGCGCCATTCGACGGCGTCATCACTGAGCGCAACGTGGATCCCGGCGCGCTCGTCGGACCGCCGGCGGGCGCGAACGCAACACCGATGCTGCGCATGGAGTCCGTTGGTCATTTGCGGCTGACGGTCGCGGTGCCGGAGACCGACGTTGGAGCGATCGCGGAAGGCGCGAAGGCGGAGTTCGTCGTGCGCACCTGGCCGGGACAGCGGTTCGGCGGCGTCATCAAGCGTGTCGCGCACGCGATCGACACGAAGACCCGCACGATGCCAGTGGAGCTCGACGTGGAGAACAGGAACAACAAGCTCGCGCCCGGCATGTTCGCCGAGGTGTTCTGGCCGATTCGACGCGACGCGCCCTCCCTGTTCGTGCCATCCAGCGCGATCGTACAGACGACCGAGACGACCTACGTCAACCGCGTCCGCGGCGGCGCGATCGAGCAGGTGGCGGTACAGCGCGGAACGGCGCTCAAGGATCGCGTCGAGGTGTTCGGACCGCTCCAGGCGGGCGACCTCGTTCTCACCCGTGGATCCGCAGAGCTGAAGGACGGGACGAAGGTGATGACGAAACCGTACATACCTGACGGCGGGACTGGGACGTAGAGCATGAAGTAACAGCGGGTGCCCGCAGTTACTTGTGCTACTCCGATCCCGGTGTTTTCATATATACCAAGTACGGTATGGTATATAGCCATACCTGGTAGCATACACGGGAGATCCCTGTTAGAACCACCACCATGCACACCCAACAAGAGAAGGAGAAGCTTCTCGGACGCATCCGGCGCATCGGAGGCCAGGTGAAGGCGGTGGAAACGGCACTGGACAAG
>VBGJ01000103.1 GCA_005880445.1 Chloroflexota bacterium
CGCGCAGTCCGTCCCCGTGACGGGACGCGTGCCCGATCCCGAGACGTTTGCGGATCCCGTGGAGCGTGCGTCGGCGGTCCGAGCGCTCGCATACATGGACTTGGAGCCGGGCATCGCCATCGAGGACATCGCGCTCGACACCGTGTTCATCGGGTCATGCACGAACGGCCGCATCGAGGATCTCCGCGCTGCCGCGCACGTCCTCGACGGGCACCGTGTGCACACGTCGGTGCGCGTTCTGGTCGTGCCCGGTTCGGCCCAGGTGAAGGCGCAGGCGGAAGCCGAGGGCCTGGATCGCATTTTTCGGAATTCGGGAGCGGAGTGGCGCAACAGCGGATGCTCCATGTGCCTGGCCATGAACCCGGATGTCCTCCAGCCCGGCGAGCGCTGCGCCAGCACGAGCAACCGCAACTTCGAAGGCCGCCAGGGACGGGGCGGGCGCACGCATCTCGTGTCGCCTGCGATGGCGGCAGCCGCTGCGCTGCATGGACACTTCGTGGACGTGCGCCGAGTCGCGTCGGTGGAGGCGTCGGCGTGAGGCCGTTTCGCACGGAGCGCGGCGTCCTCGTCCCACTGGATCGTTCTGACGTCGACACCGATCAGATCGTCTCGAAGCAATTCCTCAAGAGCATCGATCGCACCGGATATGGCAGCGCCCTCTTCTACGATTGGCGGTACGAATCAGATGGCGGTGAGCGCCCAGATTTCGTGCTCAACCTCCAGCCGTACCGCCAGGGGTCGATCCTCGTCGCGGGACGCAATTTCGCCTGCGGGTCGTCGCGAGAGCACGCGGTGTGGGCGCTCACGGATCATGGGTTTCGCGCCGTTGTGGCTCCGTCGTTCGCCGACATCTTCCGGAGCAACGCGTTGAAGAGTGGTTTGCTGCCCGTGGTGCTGCCAGAGCACGACGTACGTGCGCTCATGGACCTGGCGTTGGAGCAGCCCGGTGTCGAGGCTATTGTCGACCTCGAGGGCGAGTCCGTCAGCGCCGGCGATTTGCACTATCGGTTCACGCTCGATCCGTTCGAGCGGCGCTGCTTGCTCGAGGGTCTCGATGACATCGACCTGACGCTGCAGCACGCCGCCGCCATCACCGCGTACGAGGAGCGCCGTCCCTCATGGATGCCCGATCTCTCGCGCGGTCCGGTGGCGTAGCGATGAGCGCGCGCGTCATCGTGCTGCCTGGCGACGGCGTCGGCCCGGAGGTGACGGCGCAGGCGCTGAGCGTGCTCGAGCTGGTCTGCGATCAGGCGGACATCGACCTGCACGTGCGCGAGATGTTGATCGGTGGCCGCGCCGTCGACGAGACCAATTCCCCGCTTCCCGACGACACACTCGCTGCATGTAAGGAGGCCGACGCCGTGCTCTTCGGAGCATGCGGCGGCCCGCGCTGGGATCATCTCCGTGGCGAGCAGCGCTGCGAACAAGGGCTCTTGCGGCTCCGTCGCGGCATGGACGTGTTCGCGAACCTGCGGCCGGTGCGGGTGCATTCGCGTCTCTCGGAGCTCTCTCCAGTCCGGCCCGCCGTGGTGCGCGGTACCGACCTGATCATCGTGCGTGAGCTCACGGGCGGGGCGTACTTCGGCGAGCCACGCGAACGCGCCGGCAGCGGCCCTGCCGAGACGGCGCGTGACTCGACCGTGTACACGGCGGCGGAGGTGGAACGGGTGGCGCGCGTGGCGTTCGGTCTCGCCCGCGCGCGGCGCAAGCAGCTGACCTCCGTCGACAAGGCCAACGTGCTCATCACGAGCCAGCTGTGGCGCGACACGGTGAACGCGGTCGCGCACGACTATCCCGACGTGCAGCTCGAGCACCGCCTCGTCGACTCGTTCGCCATGGAGCTCGTGCGCCGGCCTGCCGACATCGATGTCGTCGTCACCGAGAACCTCTTCGGCGACATCCTCAGCGACGAGGCCGGCGTGCTCGCGGGCTCGCTCGGCCTGCTGCCATCCGCCAGCCTTGGTGTCAACCATGTTGGGCTGTATGAACCGATCCACGGCAGCGCGCCAGACATCGCGGGCCGTGGCATCGCCAACCCCTACGGCGCCATCCTCTCGGCGGCGCTGCTGCTGCGGCACTCGCTCGAGCGCGACGACCTGGCGCGCACGGTCGAGGATGCCGTTGACGCCTGCATCAGCGAAGGCATGCTGGGACCGGACCTCGGTGGAACGCACGGCACCGAGGCGATTGGGGACGCAGTGCGCCGGCAGGTGGCGCTGCGCCTGACCGCGGTGGGTACTGCGTCGTGAGGCTGATAGAGCTGTACGACACCACCCTGCGCGACGGTGCCCAGGGTGTCGGCATCAGCTTCTCCGTGTCGGACAAGCTGCGCATCACGGAGCATCTCGACGCGCTCGGCGTCGCGGTGATCGAGGGCGGCTGGCCGGGGTCCAACCCCACGGACACCGAGTACTTCGACGCGATGCGCGGCGTGCGTCTGCGTCATGCGACGCTCGCGGCGTTCGGCGCCACCCGCCGGCCGGGAACGGCACCGCAGGACGACCTGCAGCTGCGCACGCTCCTCGACTCGAAGGCGCCGTTGGTGACGCTGGTCGGCAAGTCGTGGGATCGCCAGGTCACCGACGTGCTGCGAACCAGCGCCGACGAGAACCTTCACATGATCGCCGACTCGGTGCGGTGGCTGCGCGAGCATGGCAGGCGCGTGGTGTTCGACGCCGAACATTTCTTCGACGGCCACCGCAGCAATCCCGACTACGCGCTGCGCTGCCTGGAAGCGGCGATCGATGCCGGCGCCGAACGAATCGCGCTCTGCGACACCAACGGCGGCACGCTGCCGGACGGCGTCGAGCAGCTGGTCCGAGCGGTGGTCTCGAGGTTCGGGACCGTCGTCGGCATCCACTGCCACGACGACTCGGGCTGCGCCGTCGCCAACTCACTCGCCGCGGTGCGAGGCGGCGCCATCCAGGTGCAGGGCTGTGTCAACGGGTACGGCGAGCGCACCGGCAACGCCAACATCTGCACGCTGATCCCCAACCTGCAGCTGAAGATGGGCATCGAGGTGGTCGACGACGAGCAGTTGCGCCGCCTCACCGTGCTCGCGCGCGACGTGGCAGAGATCGCCAACATCACGCCGCCGCACTCGGCGCCCTACATCGGCACCTCGGCGTTCACGCACAAGGGCGGGCAGCACGTCGACGCCATGGCGAAGGCGGCTTACGCGTACCAGCACATCGACCCGGCGGTGGTGGGCAACCGGCGGCGCACCGTGGTCAGCGACAAGTCGGGCCGGACCACCATCCGCACCAAAGCCGCCGACCTCGGAGTCGACCTGGGCGACGATCACACGCTCGCGCGGCGCGTCGCGGAGCAGGTCAAGGAGCTTGAGCACCGCGGATATGCATTCGAGGGGGCCGAGGCTTCGTTCGAGCTGCTGGTGCATCGGGCACGCGGGCGCGATGCGCCGTTCCGTCTGATCGACTACATCGCGCTCGTCGAGCAGCGCGAAGGACGCTCACTCGTCTGCGAGGCGACTGTGAAGATGCAGGTGGATGGACGCGTCGTGCACACCGCCGCGGAGGGCAACGGACCGGTCAACGCGATCGATGCGGCCTTGCGCAAGGCGCTGCTTCCAGCGTTTCCCGCCATCGCGGTGACGCAGCTGTTCGACTACAAGGTGCGCGTGCTCGACGGGCGGGACGGCACCGCGGCGGGCGTGCGCGTCCTCATCGAGAGTGGCGACCACCACCGGCGATGGAACACCGTGGGCTGCAGCACGAACATCATCGAAGCATCATGGATGGCGCTCGCCGATGCGTTCGAGTACGCGATCATGGCGAGCCAGTCCGCGGAGTCCGCGATCGAGGCAGCGGCAGGCTGACGCTAGGCGGACTCCTGCTGAGCGCAGCGCTCGCAGAGTCCGTAGAAGTCGAGCGTGGCGTGGTGCACGGTGAACCCGTGCCGCGACTCCAGCTCGCGTGTGAGCATGCCAAGCGCCGCCTCGTCGATCTCGATGGTCGTGTTGCAGACGGTGCACACCAGATGGTGATGGTGCGCCGAGGAGCAGGCGGCATACGCGTACACGTGGCCGGGTCGCTCGAAGCGCTGCGCCAGCCCGGCATCGACCAGCGAGTCCAGCGTGCGAAACACCGTGGCGCGTCCGATCAGCGGGTTGTCCTCCCGCAGCTGGTCGAACAGCTCTGGCGCCGTGACCGTTCGCTTCGCCCCACGCAGTGCTTCGAGCACCACCAGCCGTTGCGCCGTCGGGCGCCGGCCTCGCGCCGCCATGCCCTCCGACAGGTCGCGCACCGCGGGTTGTGCTGCCGGCTGCCCGGCGGGGAGGGAACGCGTGCCTCGGCCGCTCCCTGAGCTATGCGGCCTCGACACGCGTCCCCTCCCCGCGCGCCACGTCAGCAAGACGCGACCGCTCGCGCACCGCGCCGACGCCTCGCACCACAAGGTACGTGGCAAACGCGATCGACGTGATGAAGAAGCTCACGGGATACGGAGCGTAATACGCGACCGCCAGCCCCAGCCATGTGAACGCGACCGCGAGACCGACCGACAGAGCGATCACCAGCGGTGGCCGCACCGTCAGCCGCTCGGCAATCGCGGGTGGCGTCACGAGCAGCGAGAAGATCAGCAGCACCCCCACCACCTGGACCGCTTCGGAGACCGCGATCGCCAGCACCACCATGAACGCGATGCTCAGGAAGCGCACCGGCACACCACGCGCCGCCGCCACCTCGTCATCGAGCGAGGCGAACAGTAGCGGCCGGTACAGCGCCACGACGGCCGCAAGCGTCACCACGCCGGCCACCAGCGTGACGACCACGGCAACACTGCTGATCCCGAGGATCTCTCCAAAGAGAATCGCGTACGCCTCGGTGGCATATCCGTTGTACAGATTCAGGAACAGAACACCGAGTCCGAGTGTCCAGGCGAGCACGATGCCGATCACGACGTCGCGGCCTCGGATGCGATTGCCCAGCACTCCCATCACGACACCGGCGCCGACCGTGAACACCAGCAGTCCGACGATCGAGCCGACGGCCAATGCGGCGGCCCCGCCGCCGAAGAAAGCAGCCACCACGGCGACCCCGCCGGCGGCGCCGGCGAATCCGATGTGTGACAGCGCATGGCCTGCGAAGGCGAGTGAGCGCAGCACGACGAAGTACCCGACGACTCCCGCGACCACAGCCACGACGGTGCCGGCGATGAACGCGTTGCGCATGAAGTCATATCGGAACAGCTCCGCGATGTCCGAAGCGATGTTCCAGGTGAGCTGCGTGCCGGGCGCCGTTGCGATCATGTCACTGCTCGTGCGGGTGCGCTGCCTCCTGATCCAGGCCCACCACGAAGACGTGGCCGTGACTGTCGCGCAGCACCTCGACCTGGGCGCCGTAGACGGCTGACAACGTGGCGGTGGTCACCACCTCGGACGGCGTCCCGGCCACCACGCGTCCTTGTGCGATGTAGACGACCTGGTCGATGACACCGAGGATTGGGTTGACGTCGTGCGTGACCATGAGCGTGGCCACACCGCGCTCGCGCACCACGCGATCGACCAGGTGCGCGATCGCGACCTGATTGCGCACGTCGAGGCTGGCGAGGGGCTCGTCCAGCAGCAGGATCCGCGGGCCGCCGGCGAGCGCCTGCGCGAGCAGCAGCCGCTGCTGCTCGCCTCCGGACAGGCGCCCGATCGGCCGGTCGGCAAACGGCTCCGCCTCGACCGCATCGATCGCCGCGGCGAGCGCGGCGTCGTGCACGTGGCGCGCACGCGGCAGGCGGAATCCCCAGCGATGTCCATCGATGCCGAGCGCGACGAGGTCGCATCCGCGCACCGGCGTGTCGGGGTCGAGGGCGCGCCGCTGCGGCACGTATCCGATCTGGCGGTGGCCGCGACGCGGCGACTCGCCGAGCACGCGCACCGTGCCGGCGGCCGGCTGGGTGAGCCCGAGCAGGAGCTTGAGCAGCGTGGTCTTGCCGGCGCCGTTCGGCCCGACGACCGCGGTGAAGCTGCCCGGTCGCACGTTGAAGGTCGCGCCACTCCAGACGACGCGGCGCTGCACCTGTGCGGTGACATCGGCGAGCTCGATGACCGGTTGATTCAGCGCTCCATCCCGCGCGCCGGCCGCAGCAGGCGGCGCAACCGACGTCGTCACGGGCTCGCGCGTGTTGCCGCGAGCGCCGTCTGCAGCGCGTCGAGCTCGCGAAGCTGCCACGTCTGAAACGGCGCGTTCGGGGGCTGGACCGTCTCCGAGATGCCCACGATCTTGATGCCCACGCGCCGCGCCAGGTCTTCGATGTTCGTCGTCACCGCCGTGACGGTCTGCGTGTTGTAGACAAGCAGCGTCGCCTGGCGGCCCTGGATCTGCTGCTCGAATGCGGCAACCGCGCTCGCCGGCGGGTCGTTGCCCTCGGCCACCGCCTGCATGAACTCTGGGGGCGAGATGAGGCTGAGGTGCAGAGCGGCAGCCATGTACACGAAGATGTCCTCGGTCGCAGCGACCTTCTGCCCCGCGAATTGATGGGCAACGCTCGCGATCGTGTCACGGTACGGCTGCATGCCCCTCAGAAATGACGAGCGCAGGGAGGCGAATGCGGTCGCATCGCTCGGGTCGATGCGCTCGAAGTCCGCCGTGATCTGATCGACCACACGCAGGACGAATGCGGGGCTGTACCAGAAATGCGGATTGTCGCCCGGCCGCTTGCCCAACACTGTTGCCACAGTTCGGACCGTGCGCGACGACGACGGATTCGCGTCGAGCAGCTTCTGCGCCCAGTCGTCGTATCCCGCGCCGTTGAGGACGACATAGTCGGCATTGGCAAAGGCCCGGGCGTCGTTCGTGTTGCTTGCGTACTCGTGTGGATCCGCGTTGGGGTCGGTGACGATGCTCGTCACCGACACATGGGAGCCGCCGAGCTGCGCAGCGATGCTGCCCCAAAAGTTCTCGCCGGCCACCACCTGGATGGCGTGGCCGGACACGGCCCCAGTGGCCGCAGTCTGGCCGCACGCTGTGACCGCGAGCCATCCCGCCGTCGCGGGCGCGAGCAAGAGGGTCGGCCATCGCCTCTGATGCATGGACGGCTGAGTATATATTGAGCCCCAGTATCAAATCAATCTAGATCTCAAGGCTGCACCTGGCCGGCAGGCAACGGCGGAGCCGCTCGCTGGGCAGACGGTATCCTCGGCCGACTTTGCACCTCTTCTTGCCGATCGTCGCGCATGCCTTCGGTAAGCGCTACGACCTTCCGGTTCCGCTCGCGTTGTTCGTGTTCGGGGGAGCGGCGGTCGTGTTCGCCTCCTTCCTGCTCGTTCTCCCGACAGCCGTGGCGGCCACAGCCGAAGGACCAGCACGTCGGGACCGGATACCGTTGCGCCGTCCAGCCGGTGTAGGCATGGCAATTGCCATTGCCATCGTAGCGGCGTTGGTTGTTGCAGGGTGGACGGGTTCGCAAGAGGTTGCCGAGAACATCGTTCCCACGGCGTTCTGGCTCCTCATCTGGATCGCCGTTCCCATCAGCTGCGGGCTCCTCGGCGAC
>VBGJ01000217.1 GCA_005880445.1 Chloroflexota bacterium
TGATCTGCGACGTTCGGTTCAGTGAAGGAAGGGGCGGCGAATTGTCGGAAACGCCTCCATCGCTCCTGTCATGTCGCCGCTTCAGCCAAGGCGCCCGGCGCCTCGGCGATCGGGATGACTCCACATGACGGAGCTCTCCAACTACGTGTTCTCGGCGTTGCGGGAGGGCGAGATATCTCTATACCGAGGCTCCGGCGACGGCCTGGATCCCATCCTGCTGGTCGCGCCAGCCGGGGAACACACTGCGCGCGAGTCCCTCGAGCGGCTCGAACACGAATACGCGCTCAGGGCGGCGCTCGACCCTGACTGGGCAGCGCGGCCGGTGGCTCTCGCCCATCGCGATGGGCGCATGACGCTGGTGCTCGAGGATCCCGGCGGCGAGCTGCTCGATCGCCTGCTTGGCCGACCGCTCGAGGTGAGGCAATTCCTACGCATCGCCATGCCGCTCGCGGCTGCACTCCGCTGCGTGCATGAGCGGGGCCTCATTCATAAGGACATCAAGCCGGCCAATGTCCTGGTGGACAGGGCAAGCGGCCGCGCCTGGCTCACCGGTTTCGCTATTGCCTCCCGCCTGCCCCGCGAGCATCGGGGCCCCGAGCCGCCCGAGATGATCGCCGGAACGCTCGCCTACATGGCGCCGGAACAGACCGGCCGGATGAATCGCTCGGTCGACTCCCGCAGCGATCTCTATGCGCTGGGAGTCACGTTCTACGAGATGCTGACGGGGACGCTGCCCTTCGCCGCCGCTGATCCGATGGAATGGGTGCACTGCCACATCGCACGGCAACCGGTGCCGCCCGACGAGCGGGTCGCAGGCATCCCGGGGCCGCTCTCGGCGATCGTGATGAAGCTCCTCGCCAAGACCGCCGAGGACCGTTACCAGACCGCCGCCGGTCTCATGATCGATCTGCGGAAATGCCTCGTGGATTGCGAGGCGACCGGCCGCATCGAGCCCTTCCCGCTGGGTGGGCAGGACGCGTCGGACCGTCTGCTGATCCCGGAGAGGCTCTACGGGCGGGAGCGCGAGATCGACGCGCTGCTCGCCTCCTTCGACCGCGTCGTGGCTGACGGCACGCCCGAGCTGGTCCTGGTTTCCGGCTATTCGGGTATCGGCAAGTCCTCCGTCGTGAACGAACTGCACAAAGTGCTCGTCCCGCCGCGTGGCCTCTTTGCGTCCGGCAAGTTCGACCAGTACAAGCGGGACATCCCGTACACTACGCTAGCCCAGGCCTTCCAGAGCCTCGTGCGCCCGCTGCTGGGCCAAAGCGAGGCGGAGATTGGCCGGTGGCGGGACAACTTGAGCGAAGCGCTGGGCCCGAACGGCCAACTCATCGTGAACCTCGTTCCCGAGTTGGAGCTCGTGATCGGAAAACAACTGCCCGTCCCGGACCTGCCTCCGCAGGACGCGCAGCGCCGCTTCCAGATGGTCTTCCGGCGCTTCCTCGGCGTATTCGCGCGGAAGGAGCAGCCGCTCGCCCTGTTTCTCGACGATTTGCAGTGGCTGGATGCAGCGACGCTCGACCTCCTCGAGCACCTGATCACGCAATCCGAGATGCGAAATCTATTGGTGGTTGGCGCCTACCGGGACAACGAGGTCGGCCCCGCGCACCCGCTTCTGCGGACGCTCGAGGCGATCCGCACAACCGATGCGCGAGTGCATGAGATCGTGCTGGCGGCTCTCGGGCTCGACGATGTCGGCCGGCTCGTCGCCGATGCCCTGCATTGCGAGCCGGAGCGCGCCCGGCCCTTGGCGGAGCTCGTGCAGGACAAGACCGGCGGCAATCCGTTCTTTGCGATCCAGTTCTTCACGGCGTTGGCTGACGAAGGATTGCTCGCGTTCGACTCAGTCGCGCGAGCGTGGCAATGGGACATCGATCGCATCCGCACCAAGAGCTACACCGACAACGTGGTGGCTCTCATGGCCGGGAAGCTGAAGCGGCTCGCCGTCACCACCCAGGAAGCCCTGAAACAGCTCGCCTGTTTGGGGAATGCCGCGGAGGCCGCCACCCTGACCATGGTTCACGGAGGACCAGAGCAGGCGATGCACGCGGCACTCTGGGAAGCCGTCCACGCCGGGCTCGTTTTCCACGAGGATAGCGCCTACAAATTCTTGCACGACCAGATCCAGCAGGCAGCTTATTCACTGATTCCGGAAGAACACCGTGCCGAGGTCCACCTGGGGATCGGCCGCGCGCTGCTGGCGAGCATGACGGCGGACCAGCTCACCGAGCATCTATTCGATGTCGCGAACCAGTTCGATCGGGGCGCCGCACGGCTGATCGACCGGGACGAGAAAGCACGGGTGGCAACGATCGACCTGCGTGCCGGGCGAAAGTCCACGGCGTCGGCAGCCTATGCGTCGGCGCGCGCGTATTTTTCGGCAGGCATGGCGCTGCTCGACGAAAGAGACTGGGACAGCCAGTACGAGCTGACATTCAGCT
>VBGJ01000209.1 GCA_005880445.1 Chloroflexota bacterium
CGGCCGCTGCTCGACGCGCTGTTCCGCCGCGCCGAGTCGCTCGAAGGCGTCCGCGACGATCGCCTCGCCTACCGCATCATGGCCAGCCTCTTCTACGAGCCCAGCACGCGCACCCGCCTGAGCTTCGAGTCGGCGATGCTCCGGCTGGGCGGCTCAGTGCTCGGCACCGAGGCGGCGCACACCTTCTCCAGCGCCATCAAGGGCGAGACGCTCGAGGACACGGTGCGCATGGTCTCGACGTACGCCGATGTGATCGTGCTGCGTCACGAGCAGCTCGGCGCCGCCGCGCGCGCTGCCGCCGTTTCGTCGGTGCCGGTGATCAACGCAGGTGACGGCCCCGGCGAGCATCCCACCCAGGCGCTGCTCGATCTCTACACCATCCAGCGCGAGATCGGCCGCGTCGAAGGAGTGCACGTCGCGTTCTGCGGCGACCTGCGCTTCGGACGCACCGCCCGATCGCTCGCGTTGCTGCTTGCGCAGTACCCGGGCGTGCGTTTCGCTTTTGTTGCTCCCGAAGTCGTACAAGTTGGCGAAGACATTCGTGAACGTCTCGACGCGCGGTCCGTCCCGTACGTGCTCACCGACACGCTGCGCGAGGTGGCGCGCGACGTCGACGTCGTCTACCAGACGCGCGTGCAGAAGGAACGCTTCAGCGACACCGCCGAATTCGAGCAGGCGCGACGGGCGATCCGCATCGATGCCGCGCTGATGCGCACGCTGCGCGAGTCAGCGGTGGTCATGCACCCGCTGCCACGCGTCGACGAGATCGCGCCGGAGGTCGACGCGGATCCGCGTGCCGCGTACTTCCGGCAGGCGCGCAACGGCGTGGCCATCCGCATGGCGGTGCTGGAGGCGCTGCTGCAATGAGCCAGCTCCTCGAGCCCCGAGCCCGCACGCCGCAGCTGCTCGACGCCGTGCAGCTCGAGCGCCTCACATTGCGGTTGGCGCACGAGATCATCGAGCACCACCCACAGCTCGACGGCGTCGTGCTCGTCGGCATTCGCACGCGCGGCGTGCCGCTGGCGCAGCGGCTGGCACGGACACTCACGAGTCTCGGACTCGATGCGCCGCCGGTGGCGGGTCTCGACCCCCGCGAGTACCGCGACGACCGTCCGCGCCACGAGAACGGTCAACGCGGTGCGCTCACCGCACCCGATGGCGGTCCGTTGCCGCGCATCGACGGCGCCAAGATCATCGTCGTCGATGACGTCGTGTTCACCGGACGCACGCTGCGCGCCGCGCTCGACGCGCTCCTCAGCGAAGGCCGCCCCGCCGCGGTGGAGGTGCTCGCGCTCGTGGATCGCGGCCACCGCGAGCTGCCGTTGAAGGCGACGTACGTGGGCAAGAACGTGCCCACCGCGCCCGGTGACCGCGTCAGCGTGCGCCTGCGTGAGATCGACGGCGTCGATGGTGCGTGGCTGCTGCAGGGAGCTCGCGTGTGAACTTCATCCTGCGGGGTGTGCGCGTCATCGATCCTCTCGCGCGGCTGGACGCACATGGTCAGGACGTGTGGATCGATTCCGGCCGCATCGTGGCCATCTACCATCACATCGACGAGGGGTCGGTGCCGGTGGTCGATCTGACGCCGGCGCCGGGAGCCGAGGAGTGCGTGCTCTGTCCGGGGTTCATCGATCTGCACACACACCTGCGCGAGCCCGGTGACGAGGAGGCCGAAACCGTGAAGAGCGGTGCGCGCGCGGCTGCGGCAGGCGGATTCACGAGCATCGTCGCGATGGCAAACACGCGGCCGCCGATCGACACGCCGGAACGCGTTGCCGACGCATACGCCGACGGCCGCAACGCCGCGTCGCCGCGGCTCGTGGTGCAGGCGCTGCAGCGGGCCGCCAAGGGCGGCCGTCCGGTGATGATCCATCCCGAAGACGAGGAGGCGATCGCGCAGATCAATGACGCGACCGGTTCGGTCGTGCGATGTGTCGAACGGCCGCCGCAGGTGGAGACGCGCGCCGTCGACGTCGCGATTCGCGCGCTCGCGCACGCACGCACCGGTCGCCTGCATCTGCAACACCTGAGCACGGCGCGCTCGGTGGAGATGGTGCGCCGCGCAGTCGAGCAGGGACTCGAGGTGACCGCGGAGGTCACGCCGCATCATCTGGCCATGTGGTTGCCGGTGGAGGCACCGCCGGAGCCGGTGTCGCTGCTGAAGGTGAACCCGCCGTTGCGCACCGATGCGGACCGAGCCGCCCTCGTCCACGCGCTGCGCGACGGCACCATCGATGCGATGGCCACGGACCACGCGCCACATCGTGCCGAGGAGAAGAGCCGCGACTACGCCAACGCCGCGCCCGGAATGATCGGCCTGGAAACCGCACTTGCAACCTGCCTCACGCTCGGCGGCATGGGCGGCGAGTGGATCCCCACGCTGGTGGAGCGGATGACCGCCGGACCGCATCGAGTGCTGGGTGCCGCCATCGGCATCCCGACACCGCGCCTGCACATCGGCGAGATGGCGACCGCTGCCCTCTTCGATCCCGATGCGGAGTGGACCGTGGACGCGGAGTCGCTGCGCTCGCGCTCCCACAACACACCGCTGCTCGGCGCGCGCCTGAAGGGGCGCGTGCTGCTGACGCTCAGTGAGGGCCGCGTGGTCCACGCCGATGCGGCGCGCATACCCGTGGCAGCGGGCGAGGTGGCGCATGCCTGAGACGCGCGGCTGGCTCGCGCTCGAGTCGGGTGCGGTGTTCGAGGGCGACCTGTTCGGCGCATCGATCGACGGCACCGTCACCACCGGCGAGGTGGTCTTCAACACGTGCATGACCGGCTATCAGGAGGTGATCACCGATCCGTCATACGCGGGCCAGATGGTGGTGATGACGTACCCGCTCATCGGCAACTACGGCTGCCGCGACGACACGCGGGAGTCATCGCGCGTGCAGTGTCGCGCGCTGATCGTGCGTGAGGTGTCGCCCGACATCGGACATGCGCGGGCGGAGCGCTCGCTCGACGATGAGCTCCGGATGTTCGGCGTGCCGGG
>VBGJ01000210.1 GCA_005880445.1 Chloroflexota bacterium
CAGCGTCATTCGCCAGGTCGATGCCCGTGTCGTAGATGTTGTTGCCGAGATCTTCGGTCAACGATGGGTCACTGAACCCGGTGTAAGCCGGATTTCCGGGCGACTTCGTCCACGTGTTGCCGCCGTCCGTCGAGTACCAGATGTTGATCTGGTTGTTGTAGCTGCAGAGGAACCCCGTCTCCGGCTTGATGTCGCAGCTGCTGCCTGGCGTGGCCACGTAGTTCTTGTCGATGTGCGTCGTGCCTTCGTGCGCTGAATACACGAGGTCGTTCGAACCATGGCTGTAGATGACGAACGGCTCACCCCCGCCAAGCGTCGTGGACACATAGCCCGCGCTGAACGTGAGCCCGCCCGAGGCCTGGCCACCGAGCGGAGCCACGGCGAGCGTGCCGAGACCGGCGCATGCCGCGCCGACCAGCAGCGGGCGCACGCGTGCGCCACGCGAGCGGCGGGTGAACACCTTCATGGGACGCCTCCCGGCGCGCCAAGTGGCGCGCGCCATATCCGACCTTCCGTGGTCAGGATTGTAGCGCGGGGGCTAAACCCCGATGTGGTCGGCCGGGACGACGCCCATCTTTCCGGCCTTGTAGTCGGACAGCGCCTGGGCTATCTCCGCATGCGTGTTCATCACAAACGGCCCGTACCACGCGACCGGCTCGCGAATCGGGCGACCTCCGAGCACGAGCACATCGAGCGCCGGATGCCTGCTCTCCTGCTCCGCGTTCGCAGCAACCGTCACCACGTCACCGTCGCCGAAGACAGCGAGCTGGCCCGTGGCCAGTGGTCGCGCGTCGGAACCCACCGTGCCCTGACCGGATAGCGCGTACACGAGTGCGTTGAACTCGCGCGGCCACGGCAGCACCAGGCGAGCGCCGGGGCTGACGGTCGCGTGCGCCATCGAGATCGGCGTGTGCGTGATGCCGGGACCGTGATACCCGGCGACATCCCCGGCGATGACGCGCAGCAGCGTGCCGCCGTCGTACGACGTGAGGAGCGCGACGGTCCCGGCGCGGATGTCCTGGTACCGCGGCGGCACCCATTTCTCCACAGCGGGCAGGTTCACCCACAGCTGAATGCCGTGAAACAAGCCGCCGCTCGCGATCAGCGCTTCCGGCGGCCGCTCGATGTGCAGGATGCCGGCACCCGCAGTCATCCACTGCGTGTCGCCGTTGGTGATCACTCCGCCGCCACCGACCGAGTCCTGATGCTGGAAGGTGCCGTCGATCATGTACGTCACGGTCTCGAAGCCGCGGTGCGGATGCCACGGCGTCCCCTTCGGCTCTCCGGGTGCGTACTCCACCTCCCCCATCTGGTCCATGTGCACGAACGGATCGAGTAGCCGTGGGTCGGCCGCCGCGAACGCGCGTCGCACCGGGAAGCCCTCACCCTCAACGCCGTGCGGCGCCGTGGTCACGCTGAGCACCGGACGCTCGTGCGCCGCCAGCGGATCCGGCAACGGGATATGGGGCAGGTTGGTGATGTCGTCGACGGTCACGGCCGGCATGTCATGTCTCCAGGTTGCGTGCGGGTGATGCGAGGGCGCTCACAGCGCCAGCGGCTTGACGGGAGCCAGTACCGAAGCGCCGTCTTTCCAGTCGACCCCGGCGACGTCGATGTAGAGCTCGATCTCGTTGCCGTCGGGATCCTCGATGTACAGGCTGTGGCTCACCGTGTGATCGCTCATGCCCACCACGTGCACGCCGGCCTCCTGACAGCGGCGAAGCGCGGCGCGAAGCTCATCATCGCTGTCGCCCACCTTGAGCCCGAAGTGGTACAGACCGAGATGGCGGCCCCGGGGCAGCGGCTGCGCCTCGTCTCCCACCTCGATCAGCAAGAGCTCGTGGTGCGTGCGGCCGCTGGTGAACGCCGCTGCGGGGAAGCGTGTGCCGACGCCGTCGCCGGGCATCGTGATCTGATGCCAGCCCAGCACGTCGCGATAGAAAGCTGCGGATCGCTCGATGTCTCGAACGTACAGAACGATGTGGCCCAGCTCCTTGACTTCCATGGTGTCGGAGCATACCCACCAGCTTCCTCCTCAACCCGGTTGAGGCTCTCCGGATCAGCGCAGGCCGCCTGCGGTGCCCACGGCGCGAAGGCCGAACGAGAGCGTGACCACCCACCCGAAGGCGACGATGAACGCGAACCCTGCAGGGCAATCACGACGCCGAGCACCGCCTGGGCACCCAGCATGGCGATCATGACCCGGGTAACTCCGCGAAGCCACGAGCTGGCGATGGCCTTGTACGCGATGTACCCGGACCAGAGCGTGCCCGCCAGGGCCAGCAGGACGATCGCGACCGCGAGCTTCTGGTGTGCGGTGGCCACAAGCCGCCGCTACGCGT
Source organism: Chloroflexota bacterium (assembly GCA_005880445.1). Lineage (GTDB taxonomy): Bacteria > Chloroflexota > Dormibacteria > Aeolococcales > Aeolococcaceae > CF-75. The sequence goes on from VBGJ01000210.1 coordinate 2,343, forward strand.
CAGCCGGAGGCTCGGGAGCGCTCAGTGAGAGCAGGAGCGCGCTTCGCCGGCGCTGTCGGCGGTCTGGAAGCTGTGGCCGCAGCCGCACGTGCGCACCGCATTCGGGTTCTGGATCGTGAACCCACCACCCATCAGCTGATCGACGTAGTCGATCTCCGCACCTTCCAGGTACTGCACCGAGTACGAATCGACGTACACCTTCAGGCCGCTGTCCACGTCGATGACATGATCGTCCTCGCGCGGCGGGTTCTCGTCGAGGCCCATGCCGTACGAGAATCCGGAGCATCCACCGGACTGGATGAACACGCGGAGCCCGAGCGGTTTGTCCGCGGGCTGATCGGCGATGAGGCCCTTGAGCTGGCCCAGTGCGGTGTCGGAGACGGTCAGGATGCCGGGGGAGGTCATGGCCATGATGCGATCCATGATACGACACGCCCGTTCGGGGCGGACATCGGCCGCGCCAGGATGCGCCGCCCGATCGACGGGTTGACACGGGACCGCAACCGACCGTACCCTTCCGCCCAACGTGCACCAAGCCGTCCGCGCCGCCAAAAAAGCCGCCTCGCTCCGGGGAGCGGCTCCTTCCGCACGGATGAGGTGACGGCGCACACGTAGGTCCGGAACAGATTCCGCAAAGAGCCCCTTCCCGCGAAGGGGCTCTTTCTTTTTGCCCATGAACATCGAGCACTTCCGCATCATCGAATCCACCCTCCGCGAGGGCGAGCAGTTCCCCCGTGCCCACTTCTCCCCGGCGCAGAAGGTGGCGATCGCCTCCGCACTCGACGACTTCGGCGCCGACTACCTGGAGCTGACGTCGCCACGCGCATCGCCGCAGTCCGAGGCGGACCTGCGGCTCATCGCCTCGCAGCCACGACGATTCCGGCTCCTGACCCACGTGCGCTGCAACTTGGACGACGCTCGACTCGCCATCGACACCGGCGTCGACGGCGTCGACGTGCTCTTCGCCACCTCTTCGCAGCTACGACCGGTGTCGCACGGGTACAGCATCGACGAGATCATCGAGATCGGGTCGGCAGTGGTCGGAGCGATCAACGCTGCCGGTCTGGAGGCCCGTTTCAGCAGCGAGGACTCGTTCCGATCTGACCCCGACGATCTGGTGCGCATCTACCGCGCGATCGACCGGGCGCGGCCCAGCCGGGTCGGCATCGCCGACACGGTCGGCATCGCCACCACGGTCGGCATCGCCACGCCTCGGCAGGTGCACGAGCTCGTCTCGCTGGTGCGACGCACCGTCGACTGCGACATCGAGTTCCACGCCCACAACGACACCGGCTGCGCCATCGCCAATGCGCTGGCCGCCCTCGAGGCCGGGGCGACACACATCGACACCACGGTGCTGGGCATCGGCGAGCGCAACGGCATCGTGCCCCTCACCGGCATGATCGCGCGGCTGCTCACCGTGCAGCCGGCCTTGGTGGAGCGGTACCGGCTCGAGCTCCTTCCCGACATCGATCGCATGGTGGCCGACATGCTCGGCATCGAGGTGCCGTTCAACTCGCCGGTCAGCGCCGAGGGCGCCTTTCATCACAAGGCGGGCATGCACGCGAAGGCGGTGCTGGCCGACCCGAATTCCTACGAGGCGATGGACCCGGCGCGGTTCGGACTCCAGCGGCGCATCCTCGCGGGCCATCGCCTGGTCGGCAGGCACGCGATCCGCCATCGCGCCGAGGCACTGGGGCGGCGCTTCGACGAGCAGCAGCTCCGTGCCGTCACGGACGAAGTGAAGCTTCGCTGTGACTCCGGGCCGCTCGACAACGACGAGCTGGATCACCTGATCGTCAACTGGGCGACGTAGGAGCACCGAATGGGAACGCTGACCGAAGAGATCTTCTCGCGACGTCTGGGGCGGCGCGTGGCAGCCGGCGACACGGTCGTCGCCGGCGTCGACTGCGCGCTCGCGCACGACGTCACGGGCCCGCTCGCGATCGAGGCGTTCCGTCAGCTGGACCGCCCGGTGTGGGACGCGCGTCGTGTCGTTTTCACGTTCGATCACGTGATGCCGGCGAACACCGTGGCCGCCGCGGAGCTGCACCGGACCATTCGCGAGTTCTGCGCCGAGCACGGCGTGACCAACGTGTTCGCCGAGGGCATCTGCCACCAGGTGCTCGTGGAGAAGGGATTCGCGGCGCCCGGCGGGATCATGGTGGGCGCGGACTCGCACAGCACGACGTACGGTGCTCTGGGTTGCTTCGCCACCGGTCTGGGTTCCACCGACATCGGCGTCGTCTTCGCCACCGGACGGACGTGGTTTCGCGTTCCCGAGACCATCTGCGTGGAGGTGCATGGAGCGCCGGGGCTGGGTGTCTACGCGAAGGACATTGCGCTGCACGTGATCCGGCGACTCGGCGCGGATGGTGCCGACTACTGCGCTGTCGAGTGGTGCGGCGAGACGGTCACCGCCATGCAGATGGACGAGCGGCTCACGCTCTGCAACCTGAGTGTCGACTTCGGCGCCAAGGCCGGGCTCATCGAACCTGACGCGGTGACCCATGCGTACGCCGGTGGCGCCGGAGACGACGTCCATCCCCACGCTGCCGAGTACGCGATCACGCTCACGGTTGACGCGTCGTCCATCCGGCCGCAGGTCTCCGTGCATCCGGCGATCGACAACGTGCGCGACATCGATGACGTTGCGGGCACGCCACTCGACGAAGTGTTCATCGGCAGCTGCACCAACGGTCGCCTCACCGACCTGGCGCTGGCTGCGTCGCTGCTCGCCGGCCGGCAGGTTGATCCGCGAACGCGCACCGTCATCGTGCCGAGCTCACGAAAGGTGTACCTCGACGCGCTCGAGGCCGGCTACATCGAGACGTTTGTCCGCGCCGGCGCGCTCGTGCTCAACCCCGGCTGCGGGCCGTGCCTCGGCCGCCAGCACGGTGTCGTGGGCCCCGGTGAGAACGTGCTCTCCACCAGCAACCGCAACTACCCGGGGCGTATGGGCAGCCCCGATGCGCGCATCTACCTGGCGTCGCCGGCCGTCGCCGCTGCCTCGGCGCTGTGTGGCGCGATCACGGACCCAGGGGGCCTCGCGTGATGGCGCGTGTGTACAAGCTCGGCGACGGCGTCAGCACCGACACGATCATGCCGGGTCGCTACAACGTGACCACCGACCGCGACGCGCTGCGCCGGGGCTGCTTGATCGAGGCGCGTCCGGATTTCGTGGACACCGTCCGACCGGGCGACGTGATCGTGGCTGGACGCAACTTTGGATGCGGCAGCTCGCGC
>VBGJ01000211.1 GCA_005880445.1 Chloroflexota bacterium
CTAGCCGAACCAGCGATACCTGTGACGGAGGTTGGACTGGCGCTTATGCTAAAATCTTGAACTGTAAACGTGATAATCACGGAGTGAGATAGGCCCCCGCTCGTCCCCGTTACGACGACATGCACTATCGATGTCGACGAGAACGTGCAAGAGAGAGTCGAGAAACCTGAGCCAGCAACGCCACTAGGAGTGACATTACACGAGGTGCTGTTAGTATTGAGACTCACAGTTGCCGTGAAACCGTTTAGGGAGGTCACGGTGAGGTTTGACGCTCCGCTAGAACCGACATTCACGTTGACACTTGTGGGACTTGCAGTAATTGCGAAGTCTTGGACTCTGTACGTGACGGTCGCTGAATGAGAGAGGGAAGCGCTTGTCCCTGTTATGGTCACGTGGACAGTGCCTGCTGATGTGAAGGTGCATGAGAGCGTCGCGCTTCCGGAGCCAGTGACGCTGGTAGGACTCGCAGCGCATGCAGTGCTGTCGGTTGCAAAGCCAACGATGCCTGTGAAGCCGTTCAGTGGAGTGACAGTGAGAGTTGACGTTCCAGCGCTACCCGCATTCACAGTAACAGTGGTCGGAATGACGCTTAGCGAGAAGTCCTGGACGATGAACGTTACAGTGGCTGAGTGCGACAAGCCACCACTCGTACCCGTCGCAGTAACATGGACAGTTGAAGCTGACACGAAAGAGCACGACAGAGTAGAACTGCCCGAACCAGGCAAGCTAGCAGGCGACGCCGTGCAGGAAGTGCTGTTAGTCGCTAGATTGACAATTCCGGCGAAGCCGTTTGGTCCAGACACGCTAATGGTAGAGGTCACTGTGGACCCTGCGTTGCCGGTCACGCCAACGGGACTGGCCGTTATGGTAAAGTCCTGAACGATGTAGGTAACTGAGACGTTGCGCGAAAGCGACCCACTCGCTCCTGTGACGAGTACAGTGGGTGTCCCAACGGGCGCGAAATTGCAGGAGAGGTTGGCCCCACCTGATCCGGTTATGCTTGACGGAGTGATAGTGCAAGCAGTGCTGTTTGATGATAAACTGACAATCGCAGCGAACCCGTTCAAACCACTGACTGTCAGGGCAGATGTGCCGGCCGAGCCGGCGTTGACTGTTACAGACGCGGGATTGGCAGAGATTGAAAAGTCCTGAGCAGTAAAGGTGACTAATACGGTGTGAGATAGGGAGCTACTTGTCCCTGTGACTCCCACATGAGTTGTACCTGCAGAGTTGAAGTTGCATGATAGACTGGCGGATCCTGAACCTGTTACGCTAGTAGGATTAATCGCGCATGACGTGCTGTTTGTACCAAGGTTGACAACGCCAGCGAACCCATTCAGACCAGTAACTGTGATAGTCGAAGTGCCCGGTGAGCCCACATTAACGGTGATGCTGGTTGGACTTGCAGCAACTGTGAAGCCTTGGACAGTATAGCTGACCGTCGCGGCGCGAGACTGAGTGCCACTTGCACCTGTGACTGTTACAACAATGTTTGATGCTGTCGTGAACGTACATGACAGAGTAGCGCTGCCAGAGCCAGTTACGCTCGCGGGAGTGACGCTGCATCCTGTGTTGTCTGCTGTCAGGCTCACGACGCCATTGAAGCCATTGACTGCAGTTACTGTGATGGTTGAAGTCCCTGATGAGCCAGCGTTGATTGTTAGACTGGTCGGACTAGCGGTTACAGTAAAGTCCTGGGTAGTGTAAGTGACAGTTGCGGACTGCGATAAAGTGCCGCTGGTCCCAGTCACGGTGACAGTGTAAGTTCCCGCGGATCCCGAGCACGAGAGAGTGGAGGTTCCTGAAGTGCCTAGCGTCACACCTGTCGGGGTCAAGGTGCAAGCTAGTCCCGTAGTGGGAGAAATGGCCGCGGACAGACTCACCGCGCCCGTGAATCCATTCACGGCTGTGACAGTTATAGTGGAGGTTCCGCTTGAGCCCGCAACGAACGCGACGGTTGTTGGGGTCGCAACAATTGTGAAGTCCTTTACAGAGTAGCTTACGGTAACAGCGTGCGATAGGGAATTGCTAGTTCCCGTTACGGTTACGGCGTAGGTTCCGTTGCTTCCAGTACATGATAGTGTAGAGCTCCCTGAACCAGTTACACCCGTTGGGGTCAATGTGCAGCTGAGTCCGGTTATGGGAGATACACTCGCGGTTAGGCCTACTATTCCATTGAACCCTTGTTGATCAGTTACGGTGATCGCCGAGTTGCCTGCTGTACCAGCGTTCGCGTTGACCGATGTCGGGCTTGCGGCGATCGTAAAGTCTTGGACCGTGTAGGTTACGGATGCTGAGTGTGAGAGGCTACTGCTCGTTCCCGTCACGGTGACGGTGTAGGCGCCGGGGGATCCGCTACAAGAGAGGG
>VBGJ01000227.1 GCA_005880445.1 Chloroflexota bacterium
AGGCCCAGGCCACCCACGAAGGCGATCAGCGGCATGACCTCCTCCAGCGACGCCTTGCGTGTCATTCGCAGCGTGCGCCACCCAAGCCAGATGGCAAGCAAATAAAGGGAGAGGTAGAGTCCGCCCCCAACCATGCCCAGGTCCGCGAATACGCCGAGCACGGCGCTCTCACCCGCTCCGGCCAGGTTGCCGTATCGGACGGTCGAAGCGCCGGTGCCGAGGCCGAGGGGGTGCTCGAGGTCGAATTTCAGGTCTTGAACGAGATACCCGTAATGCTCACGCGTAGAGCTGTCGTTGGAGAATCCCCATTGCAGCCCGATGCGGTGGACTGACCCGAGGTCACGATCAACCGCAGGGGCGATTGTCGTATAGGGGAATACCGTAAGCAGCGCTGCGACGATGAGCACCGGTATCAGACCGGCTATCCAGGCCCTTCGCAGGACGACCCACAGCAAGACAGCCTCGCCGACAAGGGCGAAAAGCGCGAGGCGAGTGATCGACAGCGCGACCCCCACGATTAGCAGCGTCGTCAGCATCGCGATCCATCGCGCCGTCTGCTGGGGCACTCGCCGATCCATGACAGCAACCGCCATCGGAAAGAGCGCAACCGCCGTGTACGCAACACCCAAGGGGCTTATGTACGTGGAGACCATGCGCCTGACCAGAGTGCCATTGGAAAGCGTGAGGAAGAAGTTCTCGGGCAGCCCAGCCGGGCCGTGATAGGTAAAACCCAAGAAAGACGTGTACTGGTTGACGCCCCAGTCGAGCCAGACACGTGTCGGCACGAAGAACAGCTCGACGATACCGAAGACTGTTGCGACGGCAGCGGCCCCCAGGCCAAGCAAGACCACGGTCAGCCTTTCTCGATCGCTTCCTGTGCCGATAGTGCGCCCGAGAAAGTAGAGGAGTGGAATCAAAAACACGATGCGGAAGCCGACCAGTCGCTGCGGCAGATTGACGCCCGAGTGGAGTGCCGACGATGGCACGAGAAAGTAGGCCACGGTCAGCGCTGCGAATGCGATCGCAACCCAGTCGGTCAGAATCATCGGCCCATGCCGCCCCTGGCGTTGCGAGTGCCAGATCCGGCTGAGGGCGACGACGGTCAGGACCAAAAGGACGACCTCCTTCCAGCCCTGGAAAGCCCGGACGAGCACGTGCGGGGTGCCCAGATGCAGGAGCCACATCAGGGCAAAGCTGTGGAAGGCCATGCCCGCGACCAGCACGCCGATCCCTATGAACGGACGGCGCCAGATCAGCCAGAGGCTGGCCGCCACAAGGCCGAGCAGCAGAATCGCGAATCCAGTTCCAAGCGCCGTCGCCATGGCGTTCCCTCCAGGAGTAGAACGGCCTGGCTGGTGCAAGTCCCGGTCGCCCCGGCCGAGCTGAAATCGCGTTGTCCAGCTCCTTGTGAGGGGAAATTGACAACGCTTGAAGGAACTTAACCCAACCGCCGCGGGGACCTTGCCAGCCCGCCGCTAGCTTCCCTCTCAACTCGCGCGCCTGGGCGCGCCTAACGGGGGAATCTTGTGAACTCAATTCGACGACTTGGCTCTGGTCTCCGGCTCCTGCAGGCATCCTATCTCACGCTCGGCCTGCTTTCGATTTCAGGCGCGTCGACCGTCGGCGGCGCCGCAACTGCGATCGCGGCGACCGGTGCTCCCCCGAGTGAGGCGATCACCGCGGCGTGCGTGCATCTCTCCCCGATTGCGCTGGCTCGGTGCATCACGAAAGCGGATGACAGCCTGCGCCTGTCGGTGCCCGCCGGCGCCACCAACTGCGCCAACTCCGGGGAGGGAGCCGCCTGCGGCCGGTCGGACCAGCTGAATCCCGACCCAGGAGTCGCCTCGACGCCGACCGGTTTGACGGCTTGCGCCACTGCAGCTGCTGTCGCGGCGCCGCACACGCCCGCTGCGTGCGCGGACGCGCCAATGGTTCCTGTCGCCTCTGTTCAGGCCGGGACGAAAGCACTGCAGCTCGTCGCTGATACCGCAACAGCTATGCCCGGCCATACCGTCGTCCTTACGGCGACGGCGGATTCATCCGTCACGGGCAAAAGCCGGGCGATCGAGATCTTCGACACGAGCACCGGCACCCTGGCGGGAGCTTGTGCCGCCGGCAACCAATGCTCGGTTGGCTTCGCGGCGCACGCCGGTCTGCACTCGTTTGCTGCGTTCGTGTCCCCTCCGACTTCCAAAATGCCGACGGGAGCATCCGCGGTGACTTCCAACTCTGTGGCAGTCAGCTGGATTGGCGTGACCATGGTCGCCGATCGCGCCGTGATTGGTCCCGGTCGCCAGGTCACGGTGACCGCGACCTCGACAGTGGCGGTGGACAAGACCGGCTG
>VBGJ01000228.1 GCA_005880445.1 Chloroflexota bacterium
TGACCCGCCGCACCCGACCAGCCTCGACGTCGGCCAGCGCCCTGCGCACCTGCTCCATGTGTTCCCTGGTGTACGCCCATGCGTCTTCCTCAGGGATGACCACGGCTGGGCGAAGGCGCACCGTCCGATCATCGACTTCGAGTTCCACCTGCGCGGGCGCGTGGATTCCGAGCGCCTCGCGAACCTTGATCGGCAGGGTCATCCGCCCCTGCTCGTTGACCTCAACCAGCACCTTCAGACCACGCATATGGCAAGCGTAGCGGTCCATCGTCTTTTCGTCAATTCGTCATAGTGACAATTCGTCGGTCATCGCAGTGGCGCGCGGTGGTCCGCTGTTCCGCTACTCGCCGAGCGCGTGATCAAACCGTCGAGCACGTGGAGCGCGGTTGCCGGGTCGACGAAGCTCGCCGTGCCCACCTGCACCGCGTCAGCGCCGGCGATGAGGAAGTCGAGGGCCGAATCGGCGTCGGTGATGCCCCCGACACCGACCACCGGGATGCGCACCGCGGCGCGCACGTCGGCCACCGCGGCGAGCGCGAGCGGATGGATGGCGGGGCCGCTCAACCCACCGCTGCCCTGCGGCAGCACCGGGCGCCGCGACGCACGGTGAATCTTCATACCCACAAATGTGTTCACCGCGGAGATGGAGTCGGCCCCCGCGTTCTCGACGGCTCGCGCAATCGCGGCGATGTCGGTGACGTTGGGACTGAGCTTGACCATCACACTGCCGGCTGTGACCGCGCGCACAGCCGAAACGAGCCGCGCGGCCGCGCTGGCGTCGCGACCGAAGTCCATCCCGTGCGCGATGTTCGGACAGGAAATGTTGAGCTCCACTCCCCCCACGCCCTCGACGCCCTCCAGACGGCGCACGCAGTGCACGTAGTCGTCGGCGTTCTCGCCGGCGATGTTGACGATCACGGGAACAACCCACGCCGCAAACCGCGGCGCATAGTGCTCGCGCACCCACTCGATACCCGGATTCTGCAGGCCGATGCTGTTGAGCATCCCGCCGGGCGTCTCGGCGACGCGCGGCGGTGCGTTGCCGCTGCGCGGCAGCCGGGTGGTGCCCTTCGTGTACAGCGCGCCGACCCGATTGATGTCGATCAGCTGGGCCAGCTCGAACCCGTAGCCGGCAGTGCCGCTGGCCAGTCCCACCGGGTTGGGCAGCACGAGACCGCGCCCGAGATCGACGGTGCGATCGATCGATGCGGTGGAGCGTCCGCTCATGCGACGTCTGCCCCGGGCAACGCGCGCACCGCGTTC
>VBGJ01000195.1 GCA_005880445.1 Chloroflexota bacterium
CTGCATGCCGAGATCCCGCGCGACACCGCGAACTGCTGCGGCGGCGGCCGCGGGATTCATCCCACCGGCGTTGGTGATCAGTCTGATGCCGCGCTCACGCGCGATCGGCAGGAGCAGCCGCATAAACGACGGCAGATCTCGCGTGTACCCGCCTTCCGGATTGCGCATGCGGTCCTTCTGCAGGATGGCCATGGTCAGCTCGGCGAGCGCGTCGAAGCAGATGTATGACACATCACCGTTGCGCGCGACGTCGAGCGCACCATCGGGTGTGTCGCCGTAGAACCCCTGTCCTGCGCCGATGCGGACCGATCGCATTCGCGGATGATCTCCTACGCGGCGGCGAGCACGCGGACGTCGTAGCGCGGAATGTTCGTGTCGGTGGTGATGACGACCAGGTCCTCCACCTGGGCCTGCGCCACAAGCATGCGATCGAAGGGATCACGGTGGATGTGCGGAAGTGAACCCGCGTGGAGCGCATGGTCGAGGTGAATCGGGAGCACGGTGAACTGATCTCTCACGAGCTGTGCCGCGAGGTCGTCCGGAGCGTCGAGCTTCCCCAGGCTGCGTTTCATCGATATCTCCCAGGCGGAGGCGGTGCTGACAACGGCGAGGTCGGATTCCACGATGGCGGCCCGCGCGTCGACTGTGAGGAGTGGGTCGTCTGCTAGCCACCAGAGAAGCACGTGTGTATCCAGCAGGAGCCTCACGTCCCGCGTCCCTCGAACAGGTCCACGACATCCTCGGGGAGCTCATTGAAATCCGGAGCGATGCGCACGAGCCCCTTCCAGCCGCCCGGCGCACGGTGCCCAGCGCGCCCCGTATAGGGCACTAGCTTGGCTATGGGGCGACCCGCCTTAGTAATGAGCACCTCGCGGCCACTCTGTACCTCGGCGAGCAGTCGTGAGAGATGTGTCTTGGCTTGATGAATGTTCATGGCTTCGATGCGCATGGTGAGAATGATAACTTAGTCTCCAGACTTAGTCCATTTGAATTAGGCGGTATCCAGCGTGAAGTCGCACGCAGGCTGATCCGGGAGATCCCTACGCGGCAGCGCCGTCCGGGGCGCGGGCTCGCGGCACGTACCCCGGCATTGGTGGGACGGCAAGGACCGCTTGGTCCTCACCGCGCACCAGCTGCCAGCCGCCCTCGTGCACCTTCCAGTGGTGCCGATAGCAGACCAGCACCAGATTGGCCATGTCGGTGTTCCCGCCGTGGGCCCAGTGCTGCAGGTGATGCGCCGAGGTCCACGACGCGGGGCGCTCGCAGCCGGGCCATACGCAGCCGCGGTCGCGCGCCGCGAGCGCGCGCCGGGTCGCGGCCGACGGCAATCGCCGCGAGCGGCCCACATCGACCGCTGCGGAATCCGGTCCCAGCAGCACCCGAGTCACTCCCGCGTCGCACGCGAGTCGTTGCACCGTGGCGCCGGCGATCGGCCCCGCGGAGAATTCCAGCTCGCCAGCCGGCGCACCGTCCGCGCCCTGCAGGGTCTCCACCGACGCGGTCACCTGCAGATGCGGACGCTGTCCCGCGCGCTGCGGAAGTTCACCCATGTCCAGCCGGTGTCCGGCGAGTTCCACCAATGCGTCGGCCAAGCGACGATCCCGCTCGCGGTCGTCGTCCCATCCGGTGCGGCGCGCCAGGGGCTCCAGCGCGGTGCGCAGGATTGCGCCGCCTTCGCGATCGAAGAATCCCTTAAGGAAGAGCGCTCCGTCTTCGCACGGTTGGAGCTTGAGCGAGCGCGCCTCCACCATCTCGACTTGCTCGGCCAGGTACGCCCGCGCATCTGCGGCGTGGCGGGCGTGGGCACAGTCGTGGCGGAAGCGGCTGACGCTGTGCGCCTCGGCTTGCTGGAGCAAGGGTGTCTCGTCGAAGCCCGCAGCCGTTGGCGACTGCACTACGGCGCGCGCCGTGTTCGCCAGCAGCGCGAGATGACCAAACCCGATGCGACCGGCGAGCATTGCGCCGGTGCTCTGCGGCAGCACCGCCGCCTGTTCGCCCACGTCGACGGCGTTGACCGCGGCTTGGGTGGACATGTTGCACTCGTGCCGAATCCAGTGAATGGAACTGGTCGAGCCCTGCCGGTCGGACTCGTCCGTCGCCGCGAACTCGGCAGCACGGGCGGCGAACTCCAGCTCGAGCAGGTCACACGCGCGGCGGAGGTGGATCAGGTTCTCAGCCAGGACCGCGGGCAATGATCCACTC
>VBGJ01000104.1 GCA_005880445.1 Chloroflexota bacterium
CTCGTGCACGGTGTCCTTTATGGTTGTGGTTCGGAGTTCAGCCCTCGCTTTGCTGAGGGTTTTGTCGTCGATCTCTACGAGATGCTTGCTCACGTTGGTCAGTATATACGCGCAACGCTAGATATATACCGTCAGGGACGCAGGACGCCGACTTCTCGGATTTCGGCGCGCGAGTTCAGGTGGTGCGCGTCTAGCTGCTAGCGCGCGCGGCTGCGCACGCGCGCCGCGGTCGACTGCAGCAGCACCGGTAACTCGGCATTGCTGTCGCGCTCCGCGACGGTCCCCTCCACGCGCGTCTGCAGTGCCGCCATGGGGCCGTGGAACACGACCTTGACCGCACCCGCGCCGACGCCTGCGGCCGCGGTGCCGATCGCCGCCGCGTACTCGTCCAGCGGAAAGCGGTGCGTGACGATGCCGTCGATGGGAAACGCGGGGTCGGTGAGCCACTCGCGCACCACCGCGAACGTGCGCCGACCCGTCGGCTCGCGCCCGTAGAGCGCGGCGCCGCACACGGTCAGCTCGCGAGCCCACACCAGGGACCAGTCCGCGTCGTGGCGTGACGAACGCCCGCACAACACGAGCGTGCCACCGGCCCGCAGCAGACGCAGCCCGAGCTCCGTGCTGGCCGGGTTGGCGCGACAGTCGAAGACGACGTCGACGCCGCGATCCAGCACGGGCAAAGCACCACCGTCGGGCCGCAGCATCCTCGCGTTGACCAGATCGGCGACTTGCTGCAGCAGCTGCTCGGACGACCCGCGCCAGACTCGGGCCGCACCGATGGCGCGGATCGCCGCGAAGTCCGCGTCGTGCAGCGCGGACACGTATCCGGGCCGGCGCGCCCGGCGCCCGAGGCGCGGTCGGTACGGGCTGCGCGCGTCGTACAGCACCGTGATGTCGAGGTCGGCGTGCAGCCGGCGCAGCGTTGCGACCAGCAGGCGGCTCAGCGCCCCGCAGCCGATGACGACGGCGCGATCGCCCCCGCGAGTCCATCGCAGCGCTGCGTGCAGCGTCGATGCGGCGGGCTCCGCGAGCACACCGCGCTGGTCGGAGATCCCGTCGGCGGGAACGAGCATGTCCTCGTGCACGAGGAAGCCGTCACTCCAACCGCCACCGGTGCGTTCGCTGGCGCCGATCGAGCTGCCCGAGCACAACGCGCCCGACCGGTCGGCGTTCTCGCAGAGATGCGTCTCGCCGGCACGGCAGCGGCCGCACTCGGGCAACCCCTTGTGCGCGCAGCGCAGCGTGGGCTCGACCATGACGCGATGCCCCTCGCGCGCCCAACGGGTGCGCCCGGCCTTCTCCACCACGCCAACGATCTCGTGGCCCGGTACCAGCTCGCCCCGCGTCTCGTACGCGCTGAGCACCGAGGGCACCGGGTCGCCGCGGAGCATGTTGAGATCGGTGCGGCAGATACCCGCGAGCGCCGGACGCATCAGCACCCAGCCCAGGCCGTGTGGCTCGGGCGTGGGCAGCTCGCGGAGCTGCAGTGACGGCTGCGGCGCCGGCTGCGCGCGATTGCGCCGGAGCGGGTTCGAGCGCTTCGGCTGCGCCAGGGCTGGGCCGATGACAAGGGCTTTCATGGGATCGACCCGACGGACACGCAACGCGATAGGGCTGCGTTTGCTGTGTGCATTCGGGGACGCGTCAGGATAGCGCCGCGCCCAGTGGTGGAGTGGGTCCCAGAATGTAACGACATGGCCGATCCGCCGCCGGAGCACGCCCCGCCTGCGCCGGCCGGGCCGCCACCGGGGTACGGCTACCCGCCCCTCCCGCCTCCGCCCGTCTGGGGCCCTCCGCCCGGCTGGGGGCAGCCGGCGTACGGCCAGCCGCCGTACGGATGGGTGCCACCCGGCGGCCCTCCGGCCCAGGTGGGGTCGGGGCGCTTCCGGTCCCTGAGCGTCGGCGAGCTGCTCGACGCCGTCTTCTCGCTGTACCGGCGCAACTTCATGCTCATCGCCGCCATCAGCGCCATCGTTCAGGTGCCCTACTCGCTGCTGCAGTACATCGTGTTCGAGGTCGCCGGCTACAGCGCGCTGCAGAGCCGGCTGCAGGGCGCGCAGCAAGCGCTGCAGAACCCGAACCAGCCGCCGACCACCGAGCAGATCCAGAACCTGCTCGGCATCGCGGGAAACATCCTCGTGATCGCGGGCATCCTTGCGCTGGTCGCCGTGTTCATCGTGCAGCCGCTGGCCACCGCGGCGACGGCGCGCGCCGTGAGCGACCGGTATCTCGATCGCGAGACATCGATCGGCTCCTCGTATCGCGCCGCGCTGCGCAGACTGCTGCCGCTGATCGTGCAGAGCCTGATCCTCACCGGCGTCTTCCTCCTCATCTTCGGGCTCGCCGCGCTCCTGGTCACGGTGCTCGGCATCGCCGGCGGGCCGAGCACGATTCCCGTCGACGTCATCGTGATCCTCGCCGTCGTCGTGGTGGCGGTGCTCCTGTACGTGCGCACATCGCTTGCCGCGCCGGCCATCGTGCTCGAGCAGCTGTCGGGGTGGCGCGGCCTTCGGCGCAGCTGGTCACTGGTGCGCGGCCTGTTCTGGCGCATCTTCGGGATCCTGCTGCTGGTCCTCATCATCCGGGTGATCATCGGCGGCATCGTCGGCGCCCTGCTCGGTCTCGCCGGATCCGCGCTGGACACCAACGGTCAGCTCATCGTCACCGATGTCGCCGGCACGATCGCCAACGTCTTTGTCAGCCCCATCGCCTACATCGCCGTGACGCTGCTGTACTACGACACGCGGATCCGCAAAGAGGGCTTCGACATCGAGATGCTCGCGCAGACGCTGTGAGGCGACTCTGCGCTGCACTCGTCGTCGCCGCGGGGTGCGGCATCGGCGCGCAGATGACGCACGCTGCTGCCGCAGGCTCGTGCGCCGCGCTGCAGTACCTGGCGGCGCTGAACCAGGCCGACGCTGCGCTGGCGGCGGCGCCTTCACGACCGTCCGCGGCCGCCGCGGTCCTCACCGGGCTGGTCACCGCGGATCCGTCGCTGCAGCACACGCTGACGCCGATCATCCGCGACGTCGACGCGTCGCCACCGGACACCACCGATGCGCGGGCATCGCTCGGCGGCCTGATCCAGGTGCTGGCCCTGCCGCCAGGCGCGACGTGCGCGGTCGACTCCAGCTCGGCACGCGCGGCGCTCAACGATGTGTACAGGTCACGTGTATTCGCCAATCTCGACCAGAACCCGCAGCCCGGGTGGCTGGGTCAGATCCTCAACTGGATCGATTCGCTGCTCAACGCCACCGGCCGGACCCTGGGCGCCGCAGGGTCGATCGCCCTCGGATCGGCCGTGTTCCTGGCGGCGCTCGCGCTGGCGTGGTGGCGGCTCCGCGGCACGCTGGGATCCAGGGTCGCGCGCGCCATGGAGGAGCAGGACGACACCGGCGATGACCCAGCGCGCGAGTGGACGCTCGCGAGTCGCGCCGCCGAGCGTGGCCAGTATCGCGACGCGATCCGCCACGCGTTCCGCTCCGCGCTGCTCGACGCCGCATGGCGCGGCCGTCTTGCCGTCGACGCGTCCTGGACGACGCGCGAGCTGCTCGCCGCGGCGCGCGGTGACGCCGACCTCGTCGCAGCGCTGGCACCCGCCGCCGCGATGTTCGACCGCGCGTGGTACTCCGGCGAGCCTGCCGGCGCGGAGGAATGGGAGGTCGCGCGTGCGCGATGTGAGGCGGTGCGGTCCATCGCCCGCTCGCGGGCGCCGGAGCGCGCAGCGTGAGGCGAACGCTGCAGCCGCTTGCGGTGCTCCTGGTGGCGCTGGTCGTGGTCGCGGCGCTCGCCGTGGCCATCGCGCTCCCGCCGTCCGACAACGGTGATCCGTCATCGCGCTCGGCGGGCAAGCTCGGCACGCTCGCGCTGTACACGTGGCTGGGGCGGCTCGGTCTGTCCGTGTCGCGCCTGAGCGGCACCTTCGATCTCGGTGCCACCGATGTGCTCGTCGACTACGACCCGAGTGTTCACTTCAGCGCTGCGGAGCTCGACTCCGTCATGCGCCTCGTGCGCGGCGGTGGCGACCTTGTACTGGTCTTCGACGCCCGCAGCATCGACGCCGCGCTTCCGCTGCTGCAGCGCATCGGCGCGCAGGTCGCGGGCACGCTGCCGCCCGGTACGGCGACACCGGCGCAGCCGTTCGATCCGGCGGACCGCGTGCACACGGTTCCCGCCAGCGGCGGGTTCGCACTCCTCGAGCAGACGCCGCTTGTGTCGCTCCTGCGCAGCGGTGGCCGAACGGTGGCCGGCGGCGTGCGCGTCGGCGGCGGCGGGCGCGCGTGGCTCGTCGCCGATTCGGCGCCGCTCTCGAACGACGGCTTGCGCCACGGCGACTCCGCGTTCTTCGTGCTCAGCCTGCTGGAGCGCGCGCGCGGTGGACGGATCGCATTCGACGAGTTTCATCACGGCGAGGGCGCGACCTCCGGCGGTGCGGCGTCGATCTTCGCGGGGCCGGTGGGCGGCGCGGCGCTGCTGGTCACCGGCCTCGTCGTCGTGTTCCTCGCCGTGAACGGGCGGCGCGTCGGACGGCCGGTGGCCGCCGGCGACGAGGCGACGGTGCCGTCCGCGGCGACGTACATCGACGCGATGGGCGAGCTCTTCGCCCGCTCCCGACAGCGGGGTGCCATCGCGCAGCGCTACGCGGATGAGCTCAGGCGGCGCGTCGGTGCAGCGACCGGCGTGGATCCTGCGCTGGCCGACGCGGCGTTCATCCAGGCGGTCGCGACCAACCACCCGGAGCGCGCCGACACGCTGCAGGCGCTTCTCGCGCGGGCACGCGCGCTCGCCACCGGGCGACCCGACGAAGCGGCGCTGCTCCGCCTGGCGCGCGACGTCGACGCGTTCGAGCGCTCGTGGGCCGCCACGCCACAATGGCGCCCGTGAACGAGCCTCCCAGCCGCACCGGCGCACTGCGCGCCAAGCTCCACGAATCGCTCGGCCGCGCCGTCGTGGGCCAGCAGCAGGTGATCGACGGCATGTTCATCGCCATGCTCGCCGGCGGGCACGTGCTCCTCGAGGGCGTGCCGGGCACCGCGAAGACGCTGATGGCGCGCGCGCTGGCGGCCGCGCTCGACGCACGCTTCACGCGCATCCAGTTCACACCCGACCTGCTGCCATCCGACATCATCGGCACCAGCGTGTACCGCGCCGAGTCGGGCACCTTCGAATTCCGCCGGGGGCCGATCTTCACCGACACGCTGCTCGCCGACGAGATCAACCGCGCACCCGCGAAGACGCAGGCCGCGCTGCTCGAGGCGATGGAGGAGCGGCAGGTGACATCCGATGGGCAGCGCATGCCGCTTGGCGACCGCTTCTTCGTGGTCGCCACGCAGAATCCCGTCGAGTACGAGGGAACGTATCCGCTGCCCGAGGCGCAGCTCGACCGGTTCTTCTTCAAGCTCGAGGTCCCGGTGCCGGACCCGGTCGATGAGACCGTGATGCTCCGCCGCTTCGACGCAGGCTTCGACCCGCTCGACCTCGCGCGCGCGGGCATTTCCGCCATCATCGACCGCAACTCGCTTGCCGAGGTGCGCGGCGAGGTGGCGTCGGTGCGTGTGGGCGATGAGGTGCTCGGCTATATCGCCGCCGTCGTGGCTGCGACGCGCACGAGCCCCGACCTCAGCCTGGGCGCGAGCCCGCGCGGCTCCATCGCGTTGCTGCACGCGGGCAAGACGATGGCCGCGATCCAAGGACGCGCCTACGTCGTGCCTGACGACATCAAGGAGATCTGCGTGCCCGCGCTGCGTCATCGCATGGTGCGGCGTCCCGAGGCGGAGATCCAGGGCGTCAGCGAGGTGGCAGCCGTGCAGCGCGCGTTGGGTCGCGTGCCGGTGCCGCGATAACGCTATGACGTGGCGCGGCGCGCTGGTGCTGCTGGCGCCCCTGCCCGTGGTGGCGGCCGGCGCCGCGGCGCCGGTGCTTTTCGCGGTGGGGCTGCTCGCCTTCGTGGGCGCCATCGTGGTGGTCGCTGTCGACGGACGGCGCGCGCCGGGACGCCGCGAGCTGGCGGCCGAGCGAGCGCACGACGAGATCCTGTCGGTCGGCGCCGCGAACGCGGTGACGCTGCGCGTGCGCAGCCGGCGCCGCGCGCGGGCGGTGGTGCGCGAGGAGTTACCCGCCGGAGCGCACGCCTCGCAGACCACGTGGACCACGCACGTGCCGGCCACGCTCGACTACACGGTGACGCCGCGCACGCGCGGCGAGCTGCGCCTCGGCCGCACCGTCGTGCGCGCGCAGGGTCCGTGGCGTCTCGGATGGCGGCAGAGCGCGCTGGGTGATGGCCTGACGCTTCCTGTGGACACGAACCTCAGCGCGGTGCGCGTGTACGAGGCGCTGGCGCGCCGCGGTCAGCTCGCGGAGCTCGGCGTGCGCACGCTCCGGTTGCGCACGGAAGGAACCGAGTTCGAGCGCGTGCGCGACGCCGTTCCCGACGATCCCATGCGCGCCATCAACTGGCGCGCCACCGCGCGCACCGGACGCCTCATGGCCACCGAGCTCATGCCGGAGCGCGCCCAGCCGGTCATCGTGTGCATCGATCACGGCCGGCTCATGGGCGTCGGCGCCGGTGAGCTGACCAAGCTGGATCACGCGATCAACGCGGCGCTGCTACTGGTGCACGTCGCGCTGCGGAGTGGCGATCGTGCCGGGCTGCTCGCCTTCGCCGACACCGTCACGGTCACCCTGCCGCCGCGCACCGGGTCGGCGCAGCTGCGCCGGTTTCTCGACGCGGTGCGCCCGCTGCGCTCGGGTGAGACCGAGGCCGATTACGACGACGCGCTGACGTACTTCAGCCGCTGGCAGAGGCGGCGGTCACTGGTCGTGCTGTTCACCGACGTGCTCGATCCCGACCAGGGTGCCGCGCTGGTCCGCCAATGCGCGCGCCTGCGCCGCCGGCATCTTCCGCTGGTCGTCACGGTACGCGATCCGGCACTCGATGACACGGCCCGGCTGACACCGCGCAGCGGGAGTGACGCGTACGCGCGCGCAGTGGCAAGCGGACTCATTGCGGATCGTGAGGACACCCTGCGCTTGCTGCGCCGGAGCGGTGTCGAGAGCATCGACGCCGACGCGCGCAGCCTGTCGCCGCGACTCGTGAATCGCTACCTGGAGCTCAAGCGGCGCGCCAGCGTCTAGCGCCGGCGGCTACGGCAACCCGGCAAACGCGCGGCGCGTGTTCGGATCCAGCACGAGCGCGTAGAAGACAAGGGCCTGGATCACGAGGGGCACGATCACCGCGACCGCGCCACGGCCCGAGCGCCCCTGTGCCAGTGCGGCCAGGTCCCCGAGCACGCCGAGCGTGATGAGCACTACGATGATCCAGCGCGACACGTTCGACGGCCGGCCCAGCGTGATGCCGAGCACCAGCACGAGAATCGAGATGACGAGCGCGACGACGCCGACACCGAGTAGGACGCCAGCGGCGGCGTGCACGTCGTTGATCGTGAGGTAGCCATAGCCTGGGATGTCCGTGTTCGCCAGGTTGCCTCTGCCCGAAAGAAAGTAGGCGCCCGCCGCGATGAGCCCGAGGCTCACGATGATGCCCAGCGACGCCTCGACGATCACCACCACCTGCGCGAAGGTCATCCACCCGGTGCGCCGTCGCACCCTTCCTGGATACGGCGCAGTCCCGTACTGCCCCGGATACGCCGGCTGCGGCATCCGGCTCGGGTATGCGCCCGGGTACTGAGGCGGCGCCGGCGGATACCCGCCCGGCGGTCCGTCTGGAGGTGGCGGCGGCGGTCCGCCCGGTGGTTGCGGTGGCATCGCGGCCACACCACCAGCGTACTAGATCCGCTTCACCACGAACGTCGACGCCATCTTGTCGTGCCAGCCTTGCTTGCGCGGGTCGAAGGCGACCCAGATGAGTCCGATGAACAGCACCCACGTGCCAATGAGAATGCCGATGTAGCGGAGCAGCGCGCGCCCGATGGAAATGCCCGCACCAGTGTTCGCATCGACGACATGCAACCCCAACGCGCGCTGCCCGAGCGAGCTGCCCTGCCATGACCACATCGCGGTGAAGTACACAAG
>VBGJ01000105.1 GCA_005880445.1 Chloroflexota bacterium
AGGTCGCGCTCGGGGGCCCCTACGACCTCGTGGTGATGAGCCACGTGCTCCACCACTTCGACGAGGGCCGCTGCGTCGAGCTCCTCCGCCGCGCCGCGGCGGCGACCCGCGACGACGGCCGCATCGTCATCCAGGACTTCGTCGCCACCGGCGACGAGCACGGTCGCGACGTCGCCGCCGGGCTGTTCTCGGTGATCATGCTCGTCTGGACCCGCCAGGGGGAGGCGCATCCTCTGGCCCGGCTCGAGCGCATGCTCGCGGCGGCGGGATACGGGCCGCCGGAGGTCCATCCCCTGCCCCAGCTGCCGACCACGGTCCTGGTCGCCGGGCGCCGGGCGGGATGACCCGGGACCGCCGCGGCGGACGGCCGGCGCTGCTCACCGCCTGCCTCTGCGTGCTCGCGGCAGCATGCGGCAGCTCCGCCACCAGCGCTCCCCCGACGGCGACCGCCACGGCGACCGCGACCGCGGCCCCGACCACGGCGGCACCGGCGGTGAGCGCGGCGGCGCCGAACCCGTGCGCCCTCGGTCCCCAGGCGCCGCCCGCCGGGACGATCGCCGCCAACTACCCGACCGCGCTCGCCTTCGCCCCCGACGGACGGCTCTTCTGGACGGAGCGCTCGGGCACGGTGAAGGTCTGGCAGAACGGCGCGGCGAAGACCTTCGCCGGCGTGGCCACGGTCACCGTCGAGCGGGGCGGCGGCTACAGCGAGCGTGGCCTGCTCGGCATCGCCCTGGCGCCGACCTTCGCCCAGGACCACTTCGTCTACGCCTTCTACTCGAACACCGACTACGTGCACCAGACGGTGATCCGCTGGACCGACTGCGCCGGCACCGGGACCAACCCGACGACGCTGATCACCCTCCCGTCCGGCGCCGACTGCTGCCACAAGGGCGGACGCCTGGCGTTCGGTACCGACGGCAAGCTGTATGTGACGCTCGGCGACGAGCACACGTCGGGTGCGGCGCAGAACACGCATGACCGTCGTGGCAAGGTGCTCCGGTACAACCTGGATGGCAGCATCCCCGCCGACAACCCGTTCGGCGGCGGCAACGCGGTGTGGGCGTATGGACTGCGCAACCCGTACGGCATCGCGTTCTCGTCGACCGGGCAGCTGGCCATCACCAGCAACGGACCGTCTGGCGACGCGGGCAGTCCCGGCACCGGGTACGACACGCTGATCGAGAGCGTCCATCGCGCACAGGGGTTCCAGTGGCCGCTCTGCTACGGCTACAGCCATCCGCTCGCCGCCTCGACGTGCCGGGGAAGGACGCCCCCGGATTGGAGCAGTGAGAACGGAACCGTTGTGCCGACCGGCGCGGCATTCGTCGACGCAAGCGGACCCGCCGGGTATGCCGGGCACCTCGTGTTCTGCACGTGGTATCGAGGCATGCTGGTCGTCACGCCCGGATCACCGCACGCGAGCGTGAGGTCGGGCCCTTCCGGCTGCAGGCTCGACGTCAAGCAAGGTCCCGACCACGCCCTGTACTACTCCGACTCGACGACCATCCACCGCCTCGCGTAATCACGTGAAAGTGTTCGTCGCCGGCGGCACCGGCGCTCTGGGGCATCGGGTGGTGCGAGACCTGGCGGCGGCGGGCCATGAGGTCACGGCGACCGCGCGGCGCGACGACTGGGCGGAATATCTCAAGCGTTTGGGCGCGTTGCCCATTGATGTCGACCTGTTCGATCCCGCCGCCATTCGCAGCGCGGTCGCGGGCCAGGATGCGGTCTGCTCGTCGACGCCTCCATCGTCGAAGGCGTCGGCACGTACGTGCACGAGTCGATCGCATTCGTCTACGCAGATGGTGGTGATGCATGGATCGACGAGAGCTCGCCACTCGACGTTGCGAAGGCGCGCCCGCTTCGAGAGGCGATCACTGGCGAGGCCAACGCAACGCGCTTCACCAAGTGGGGCGGCCGCGGCGTCGTGCTCCGGTTCGCGGGATTCTACGCCGGTGATTCCGCGCAGTCACTGGAGATGGCCGACATGGCCCGCCGCCGCAGAACCGCGCTGATCGGACCGTCGCGAAACTACTTCTCCTCGATCCACATCGACGACGCAGCGTCGGCGGTGATCGCGTGCCTGCAAGCGCCCCCGGGCGTGTACAACGTCGCCGACGACGAGCCGCTCGAGCTCTGTGACTTCATGCGCTCGATGGCGGAGGCTGCCGGCGCCAAGCCACCGCGCAAGCTGCCGGCGTTCCTCGGTCCCACCGTGCTCGGTGAGGTCTGGTCCTATCTGAGTCGATCGCTGCGGGTTAGATCGGACCGGCTGCGCGCGGCGACGGGGTGGGCGCCGGACGTGCCGAGCGCGCGTGAGGGTTGGCGGCGCATCGCAGCCGAATGGGCGGCCGCCGGCGGCACAGCGCGGTAATCGAGCCGAAAGGTCGGCGGTCCTACGGTGTGCGCACCGCGTCATCTGCTGAGGAGCCCGACTATGGCCGACGACACCTATGTCTACACGCCGCCGCCGGATCCACCCGACAGCGCGCCGCCGCCTCCCCCGCTCGACCCACCGGTCGACGCGCCGCGCAGGCTCGGCGGCCTGGGCCGGACGCGAGCGGTGATCCTGCTTGCGGGCGGGCTCATTCTCGGCGGCGGCATCGGCGGCTACGTCATCGCCAGTGCCGCGACGACGCCGAGCCCGTCGGCGAGCCCGAGCCCGGGTTCCGGCTCCAGCACCATGCATCCGTGCCCGCACATGGGCGGCAGCTCGTCGACGGGCGGCACCACGGCCACCGCGTACTTCAGCTACTGACCTACCCGGACTTCTCGATCTTCATGCCGGACGGCGCTATCACGTCCCAGCCGGCACCGAAGGCGACCACGCCCTCGCCGTTGGTATCACCGCGCTTCGAGTCGCCGACGAAGTAGTAGAGCGGATGACCGTTGTACGTCACCTCTGTGGTGCCGTCGGTGCGCTTCGTCGTACCGACGAGTGACATCGATGCGCCACCGGACACGGCGACGCCGCCCGACGTGACCAGCGGCGGCCAGTTCGTTGCGCAGTCGCCGTAGCACGTCGACTTCGCGCCCTTGTCGGCCTCGAACAGATACAGACTCACGCCCTTGCCGTCGACGATGAAGCTGCCGAGACCAGTGCGACCCACGCCCAGTGTGACGCCGGCCGCCGGCGCCGCTGTTGATGTCGCGGTCGCGGGGGCAGCGGACGCAACCGGCGTCTGCGGAGCGGCGGACGGCGCGGTCGTTGCCGCGGTTCCGCTGCCGCATGCGCTGATCACGAGGGCGCCAAATCCGCCGATTCCGGGCAGCAGCAAACGTACGCGCATGGTCGAGTTCCTCCGAATCACGCAAATCGCGGCGGCTCGCGCCGCGAATCGCTTCGCAAACCTCTTGTCAATAGGTACGCGGGGCGGTTACGCGGGCGAATGACGCCCGGGTACGCCGGTCGCGTGCCACCGTGCGCGCGTAGGATCGGCACCGATGCGCCCGGAACTCGACCGCGCACAGGCACGGCCATCCACGACCCGGCGTCCGCTCGCGTATCGCGTGCTTCCGGTGGTGGTGTTCGCGGCGGGCGCGTCCTCGCTCGCCATCGAGATCTGCGCCACTCGCCTGCTCGCTCCGTACTTCGGCAACAGCACGGTGGTGTGGGCCAACGTGATCGGGCTCATCCTCGTGTACCTTTCGGTGGGGTACTGGCTGGGCGGCCGCCTCGCCGACCGCCATCCCACGCCGCGCGTGCTCGGCGCCGTGCTGGTGGCGGCCGCGCTCTGCACGGCGGCGCTGCCGTTCATCGCCCATCCCTTTCTCGACCTTGCGCTGCGCGGGTTTGCCGCCGTGAGTGTCGGCGAGGTGGTGGGCTCGTTCTTCTCCACGCTGCTCCTGTTCTCGGTGCCGGTGTCGCTCCTCGGCATGGCGTCGCCGTTCGCGCTGCGCCTGTCGATCACCGCGGTGGAGCGGGCGGGGCGGACCAGCGGACGCCTCTCGTCGCTCACAACCGTTGGTGCCATCGTTGGCACGTTCGGATCGGCGCTGTTGCTCATTCCTGCGATCGGCACGCAGCGCACCATGCTCGTGGCGGCGCTGGCCACCGCGCTCGTGTCGATGCCGCTGCTGCTGCGCACTGCGGGCGTCACAGTTCTGGCCATCGTCGCGCTGCTTGCGCTGCCGCCGGCCGCGGTGAAACCCGAAGCCGGCACCATCGCGGAGCGCGAAACCGCGTACCAGTTCGTGCAGGTGGTGCGCGACGCGGACGGGAAGATCGTGATGCGCACCGACGAAGGCGTCGCCGATCAGTCGGTGTACCGCCCCACCACCGCGCTCACGGGTGGCGAATGGGACATGCCGCTCGTGGTTCCGCCGTTGATGGGCACGCGACTGCGGCACGTGCTGGTGATCGGCAACGCAGGCGGCACCACGGCGCGCGCGCTTGCCGCCGAGTACCCGGGAGTTACGGTCGACGGTGTCGAGCTCGATCCTGTGGTGACGGAGCTTGGGCGTCAGTACCTGGGCATGGCGCAGATCCCGAATCTGCACGTGATCACGTCTGACGGTCGCGCCTATCTGGCGACGACTTCAGAGCACTACGATCTCATCGTCGTCGACGCGTACCGGCAGACGTACATCCCGTTCTACCTGGTCACGCGGGAGTTCTTCGCGCTTGTACGTGCGCACCTCGCTGCCGGCGGTGCCGCGGCGCTCAACGTCGAGCGAGTCCCGGGCGACGACCGCCTCGTCCGGGCGGTGAGCGGCACGCTCGCGACCGTGTTCCCGCAGACATGGGTGTGGCCGGCGCTGCGCTTCAACGATCTCGTCGTCGGTCTGGATCGGCCGATCGTCCCCTCGGCGCTGCCGCCGCGCATGGCCTCGCTGCCAGCGGCCGTACGGCCGCTGGTAACGCTGGTCACCGGCGCCATGCATCTCGTCGCCGCCAGCACCGAGCCGATGACCGATGACCACGCACCGGTCGAGTGGCTCACCGATCGCGCGGTGCTCGCCTACATCGCCGCGGGCGGCAGGCTCGACGAGCGATTGCTACCTACCGCGCCATAACCATTGAACCCGACGCGGCGCAGGCTTAGAGTCGACGCACAACGAGTGGCCGCACTTCGGCGATGCGCTCGAAATCGCCGTCGACGTGTACTACACCCAGCCCATGATGAAGCGCCGTCTCTGCAATCAGCAGATCGGGTATGGATGTGCGGTGCCACATCCCGTGGTGATGTGCCAGATCCCGCTGCAGCTGAAGGGCCCTGTCGAAAACGTCGGCCGGTGCGCTGATAACGTCCAGGTTGGCGTGCAAATTTGACTTCAACTCGTCGTAGTCGCGCGCGGAGCGCGCGGAGTAGAGCTGCTCGAGTTCGCCGACTGGGCAGACGAACAAGGAGCCTGCCAACTCGACGAGCTGCGGCCCGACACCTGGCTCACTTGCGCGCGCGGCGGCGCTCTTGTCGAGCACCCAACCTTCTACTGCCACATGTCCTCCGCAGTGCTTCCTCCACGGTTGCGCGGGTCGTTCTCTCCCCGAGCGCGTGCCGGGCCCGCTTCAACAGTTCCTCGTCGATCTCTATCGTCGTCCGCCTGACCATATGTACATATTATCAGAGCGATACGTACATATGGCGGTCAGGCAAGCCACCGCGCCATCAACTCGCGCAGGCCGCGTGTGGTCGCCACCGCGCCGCCGTGCGACGGGTGGCGCACCGCAGGAACCTCGGGGCCGAGTGCACGCGCTGCGTGATTCCCGATGGCGCCGACATGTCGCGGCTGCAACACGTCCATCACACGTCGCAGCCACTCCTCACCGTGACGCAGTTCCTCGCGTGTCGGCGGCCGGTTGGTGTGCGGATTCTCGTCGCGCCGCGGATGCGTCGGCACCAGGTTCCAGAGCACAACGCTGTCGTGCCACGGCGCGATGGCGGCCTGCACCACGGTCGCCGATGGCTCGCTCCATCCGCGCGGGTGACGCGAGGAGCGGCGCAGCTCAGGATCGGCGTCGCTGAACTGGCGTTCACAGAACAGGCACAGCCCGGAGTACCGAGCGCCGCGCCATCCGGCCGCCTCCGCGACCAGCAGCACCGGCGCTTCACGGCGCGCGCCCACGTACGCGAGCAGGTTCGCGCGCCGGATGCCCGGCGATTCAGGTCCGGCATCGTCGCCGTCGCTCTCACGGTACTGATTGAAGGTCGCGCCGATCCGCGCGTCTGCAAGGTCGCCGATCAGGCCCTGGAGCTTCGCCTCAAAGGAAAACGTCAAGCCAGTGCCGGCGCCCGCGTGAGTCGATCCACCCACGCGTGTTGCGGTCCGGGCCGCGCTGCGCGCTTCCAGAGAGCGACATCCATCGCGCCGGCGTGATCACACTCCCGTCGCGCAGCTCCACCGCAACCGCGGGAAGCATCCCACCCGGCAGCACGTAGCGGCCCGCCGCGATGTCCTCGGAGGGCAGCTGTGCGCCCTCGAGCTGGTCGAGCACGGTGACGGCCGCGCCGCCGATGACATTGGCCGCGTCCGAGCTCGCCGCTTCCGAGTCGTCCGAGTGTCCGCAGCCGAAGCGGTCGGTGCTGTTCGCGGATGGGTTGCTCACCGGGTACTCCCCCGGAACGCCGACGCCGTTGCCGCACGGGAAGATGTAGCCGACCATGTCTTCGGCCAGGCCGTCGATGAACCGATACGCCGTGTGCATGTGCGGCATGAGCCACGGCGGCAGCGCATATGGATTGCCCCTCGCGCACGTCACCGCGGGGTTCGGCGGACCACCACAGGCGCCGCTCGAGCTGGGATCGGGACACGGCATGTCTTGCGGGCCGAGGAAGCTGCGCAGATAGGTGAACGGGAACACCTCTCCCGGGATGGACACGAACGTCCCGTCGCCGACGCGGAAGGCTGCCACCTCGCTCTTGATGTAGGTCGCGGTGGTGTTGCCGCTCGGCGGCACGGGTGCCGGCTCCGTGCAGTTGGGATCGACGTAGCCCGGGCGCGCGCCGAAGACCCCGGCTATGCCGACCACGTCGAAGAGCACGTTGGTCACCTGAAAACAGATGTCTGCGCGCGAGCCCTGGACGTCGGTACCTCGCGACACCGTGCCCGCGGCCAGGGCGCTCTCGACCGCGCCGGCGAGACCGTTGCCGAGTTGCGCTGTCTCCGTGTAGTAGCCGGCCGGGACCGCGGTGCTCTGGTCGGCGTTGAAAATGGTGCGACACCCCGCGGCATGACTCGCGTCGACGAATTGCTGCGGTGTGCGCGACACCGGCGCCGGGAAGATCTGCGGCGTCTCGTTGCTGCCCACCGAGCCCGCCATCTCGACGCCGACGCCGCCGTACCGCTGCTCCAGCGCACGGCGGAACCAGTACGGCCAGTCGGCGCTGACCCACGTGCGCTCCTGTTCCAGCGTCGTCGGCACCGGCGCGTTCGGATCGAGCGCGCTGCCACCGTTGAACCCAAGCGTCTCGGCATGCTGGCTGACGTCTGCGAGTGTGGCGATCACCTGATTGGTACGGGTGGCGCGCGCCTGCAGCACCGGCATCAGCTGGTCGTCGACGTACGGATACGACGACCAGCACTGACGCAGGTTCGCCGGCTCGATCGCCTCCCCGTACGAGATCGTCACCGGCTGCATCGCTGCATACGCCCGCGTGATCGCCAACGCCGCCTGCTGCTCCATGTACGCGACCCAGTACGGATTGACGCTCGAGGTCGCGGGGTTGACGCCGTACAGGCCGATGCTGTCCGGCGCCGACTCGTCGTGCGTCGATGAGATGAAGATGTTGTTGGCGTTGAGCGTCGCGCCGGATGGCAGGCGTTGTGCCACGAGCCCGCGTATCGCTTGCAGATACACGTTGAACGCTCCCTCGTGGTCGAGCACCTCCAGCGCGATGGTGCGCGTTCCGTTCGCGACCACGATCGCGCGCGCGCTCACCGGGTCGGCGACGTTGTCGTAGTAGCGCGGCGCGTTGGCCCCGCCACCAAGGAAGTTGCCGTCCCAACGTCCGTCCTGGTTGCAATCGAGAAACGGATCGCCGGCGTCGTAATGACCGTCGTGCTGCTGGCCGATGTAGGGCTCTTCGAAGGCGAATAGCCGCCGTCCCGTGTACACGCCGAGCTGTGCCGCGGTCGCGCAGTTCGCCGGATCCGTGAATCTCGCCGGTGGCTGCTGACAATGGTTCGCCGTGGGCGTCCCGTCAGCACCGCAGTACGGCGTGTAGCTCTCGACCGCGGCGCCGGCGGTGAACGCGCCCGCGGGCGCGGCGCGGGCAACCGCACCGCCACCGAGGCCCAACGGTGTCAGGCACGCGAACGTCACCAGCAGCGCCACTGCTCGCGCGTTCACGCCCGGCGCACGCTGAATGTCTGGATCGCTCCGTCGATTCCCTTGAGCCTGGTGCGCTTTCCCGACGCCGCGAGCAGGCCGGCCTGACGCCACCGCGCATCATCGATGGGCTCCGCGGAGTGGAACAGGACTTCCGCCGGCGCCGCGGCGTCGCACAAGCGGGACGCCACATTGACCGTGCGTCCGAAGAAGTCGGCATACGCGCGGAGCACCGGACCGTAAGCCACGCCGGCACGCACCGGCGGCAATGAGCCGTCATCGGCGGCTGCGGCGACCAGGTCGACAGCCGCGCGACAGCAGTCGACGGGATCGCGCGCGGTGAACATGATGGCGTCACCGATGCTCTTGACGATGCGCGCATTGCGCGCCTGCAGCTCGGGCTCGGCGCGGCGCAGCAACCGTGCCACCACCTTGCCCAGCTCGAGCGGGCTCAGCTGCTCGGAGATCTGCGTGAAGCCGACCAGGTCGGCGAATGCGACCCCCAGCTCCAGCTCGCTCGCCGCCGGCGTCTGCGACGCCTCGAGTGGCAGCGCCGCCTCCGTTTGCACAGCGGCCTGCAGGTGGTGGCGAAGCGCCGTCTCCAACATCGGCTCGAGCGGCGGGATCAGCAGCTCGCTCATGGCGGCCAGGCGAAGCGCGATCTCGAGCTCACCGAGCCCTGCATCGACGAATGCCGTGGTCACACGGCGCCGAAACAGCTCGACGGATGCCGCGCTCACCTCGGCCATGGCGCGACCGATCACCGACGCGGCCTCGACCAGATCGTCCTCGGTGAACACGCTGCGCATGGCGCCGACCACGCGCATCGCGTGCACCTCCTGACGGGTGAACAGCGGCTGATCGAGGTCCTGCGTGGGCAGACCGAGCGCCCTCCACACCGACGAGGCCAGCTCGAACGGCACCCCGGCGTGCTCCGCCACCTGCCGCCCGGTCAGCGATGCGTGTCCGGCGACGACGCGCTCGAGTGCGAGCAACGGGAGCCGGCCCTCGGCCGCCGCCGTTTTCACCTCCGCCTGCGATGTGCCGCGACGGAGCGCGAAGTCGATCAGTGCCGCCCGGTCGGCGGCGCGGCGGTCCCAGACGCCGTCTCGAAGCGGCGGTCCCAGGAGTCCGGCGCTCGCCCAGCGGCCGACCTCGTCATCGTCGCGTCCGATCTCGGCGGCGATGGCGTCGAGCGACACCGTCTCGGTCTGCAGACGCCGCAGCCGCGGCGGGCGTGTGAGCGCGGCCAGCGCCGAGGCCAGCGCCGCGGCCCCAGCGCGCGTGCGTCCGCTGTATCGCGTCAGCGGCGCCCACGCTGCGGTGACACGCTCGACCACGCTGCCGGGCACCGCGCTCACCGCCACGTCGGCGGCCCGCCTGGCCACCTCGCGAGGCGCGTGGGACAGGACGCCTCCCGATCTGGACCGTCTCAGAATCTCGTCCCTCCCAATGACGACCCCTCCCAAACGATGGAACGTCAGTCCGCGCGGAATCCTACGCGAGTCAACCCTTCAGTACCGCCGGGCGCGCAAATCCGGCCGCGGACGTCGCCGTGACGCCCGCGACCGGTTCGTGGTCAGAACGTGGGCAGGATCTTGCGCTTGAAGTTGGCGTTGGTCACGTCGGCGAATGACGTGTAGAGGGCCAGGACCGCGGTCACGAGACCGAGGTAGCCACCGATCATGATCCAGGTGCTCTTGTTAGCAACGATGTCGGTCACGGGTCCTCCGTACCAGCCGATGGCAAGCGCGAAGAATGTCAGCGTCAGGAACAGGAACACGCTTGTCACCGCCTTCGCCCCAGCAAGCGACGCCAGGAACATGTACGCGGTGAAGATGCCCCACGCGAGCAGGTACGTGCCAATGATCGGAAGCAGCGCCGACGCCGGTTTGACCTGCGTGACGAACACCGCATTGAGCAGCCAGAAGCTGATCCAGAAGGCGCCGAAGCTCGAAAAAGCGGTGGCGGCAAAGGTGTTACCCCGTCGGAACGCCCACATGCCGGCAAGCAGCTGTGCCCCGCCGCCAAACGGTACGGCCAGAGCCAAGACGACTGGGACCGCTCCCTGAGCGATCCACCCGGCGTTGATCGTCGACAGCACGAGCGTGGTGATGCCGAACGCCGCCAGACCGAGTGGCGCGGGGTCCCCGACCAGCGTGACCTCCGCCGTCGCGGCAGGCCCGGTCACCGTCGGCGTGTACTGCCCTCCGGCCGGTGCCTGAGAGCCCGTTACTGTGGTCATGGTTGTCTTCCAACCTCCTTCAGTATTGGGAGCCGCGCGGCTCCAATCTCGTGATGTAGAAGCCAGTCCCGTCACGAACGTTACGTTGCGCTATCCCTTGCACCTCCTTGGGGAACGCCCCACAGGACCTGGTCACCCGCCGCTCCCAACATGATTGCACCAGCGGGCCCGGTCGGCAACCGTCGACCACGGAAGAGGACCTGGCTTGGTCAGCCGGCCAAACCCCAGGGCGTCACACCTCGCGCAGTCGCGGGGCTTGACACGGGAGACTACACTCGGCCTTAGAAAATCGACCCCGGACTAGCAACATTCAGTCACGGAGGCCAGGGGCAGATGGCAACGCAGGTCGAACGAGAGACGGAGACGTCCGAAGCCCAGATCGCGGTGCACTGGCGTGAGGAGGAGTACATCCATCCGTCGCCGAAGTTCATCGGCCAGGCGAACGCGTCGGACCCGGCGATCTTCGAACGGTTCAGCGAGAAGAACTTCCCGGAATGCTTCAAGGAATACGCGGATCTGCTGAGCTGGGACCAGTACTGGCATACGACGCTGGACACGAGCAACGCTCCCTTTTGGAAGTGGTTCGTCGGCGGAAAGCTGAACGCCTCGTACAACTGCGTCGACCGCCATCTCGCGAAGGATCGCAACAAGGCCGCGATCATCTGGGTTCCCGAGCCGGAGGCCGAGGACACGCAGGCGATCACCTATCAAGAGCTGTACCGACGCGTCAACGAGTTTGCCGCGTTGCTGCAGGATTTCTGCGGGCTCAAGGCCGGTGACCGCGTCACCCTGCACATGCCGATGGTCCCCGAGCTTCCGGTCACGATGCTGGCGTGCGCGCGCCTCGGCGTCATCCACTCGGAGGTCTTCGGTGGGTTCAGCGGCGCAGCGTGCGGTGACCGCGCAGCCGATTCCGGCAGCGAGGTCCTCATCACCATGGATGCGTACTACCGCAGCGGCGAGCTCATCGACCACAAGATCAAGGCTGACGAAGCCGTCACGGTGTCGTCCGAGAAGGGCAACGAGATCAAGAAGGTGCTGGTGTGGCAGCGCTATCCCGGCAAGAGCTCGTCACCGACGCCGATGGTGCCGGACCGCGACGTCTTCGTCAACGAGCTGCTGAACACGTATCGCGGAAAGATCGTCCCTCCGGTGTCGATGCCGGCCGAGGCGCCGCTCTTTCTCATGTATACGAGCGGCACGACAGCGCGCCCTAAGGGCTGCCAGCACAGCACGGGCGGATATCTGTCGTACGTGGCCGGAACGTCGAAGTACTACCAGG
The DNA here is from genome assembly GCA_005880445.1 of Chloroflexota bacterium. GTDB lineage: Bacteria > Chloroflexota > Dormibacteria > Aeolococcales > Aeolococcaceae > CF-75. Next base: position 11,800 of record VBGJ01000105.1, read on the forward strand.
ACATCCATCCCGAAGACACGTACTGGTGCATGGCCGACATCGGCTGGATCACCGGACACTCGTACATCGTCTACGGTCCGCTCGCGCTCGGAGCCACGACCGTGATGTATGAAGGGGTGCCGACGTATCCGGATGCCGGCCGCGCGTGGCGCATCGCCGAGCGCCTGAACGTCAACATCTTCCACACCGCCCCGACCACGATCCGCATGCTGCGCAAGGTGGGGCCGGACGAGCCCAAGAAATACAACTATCACTTCAAGCACATGACCACGGTGGGCGAGCCCATCGAGCCGGGTGTGTGGGAGTGGTACTACAACGTGGTCGGCAAGGGCGAGGCCGCCATCGTCGACACGTGGTGGCAGACGGAGAACGGCGGCTTTCTCGGCAGCACGCTTCCGGCGCTCCAGCCGATGAAGCCGGGAAGCTGCGGGCCAGGTGTGCTGGGCATCAATCCCGTGATCCTCGACGAGGAGGGCAACGTCGTCGAAGCCGGCAGCGGCAGGGCCGGCAACATCTGCATTCGCAACCCATGGCCCGGGATCTTCCAGACCGTGTACGGGCAGCCCGAGCGCTTCGTCGAGATCTATTACGCGAAGTACAACAAGAACAAGGACAGCAAGGACTGGCACGACTGGCCGTATTTCGCCGGCGACGGCGCCTTGCAGGCAGCCGACGGGTACTTCCGCATCCTCGGGCGCGTCGACGACGTGATCAACGTCGCAGGACATCGGCTCGGCACCAAGGAGCTGGAATCGGCGTGCCTCACCATCGAGGAGGTCGCCGAGGCCGCGGCGGTACCCGTAATGGACGAGGTGCGCGGCCGCGCGGTGGAGATGTACGTGGCGCTCAAGCCCGGCAACAAGCCGAGCAAAGAGATCGAAGAGAAGGTCGGCGAGTCGATCGAGCGGCTGATCGGCAAGGTGGCGCGTCCCAAGGCGGTGTGGGTTGTCGCGGACATGCCCAAGACTCGCTCGGGCAAGATCATGCGCCGGGTCATCGCGAGCATCTCCAACTTCACCGACGTCGGCGACATCACCACCCTGGCGAACCCAGACATCGTCGACACCATCCGCCACCAAGTGCAGGCCGAGAAGGTGTCGCGCGGTCAGCAGCCCCGCGAGCTGTCACCCACGGAGCTCGAGGAGATCAAGAGGTTCGGTCAGGCGGAGTAGGCGCTCTTCCGCCAGGGCGCGATCGCTCCGCGACACGTCGAAGGGTGCGCCGCGGCTACCGTTACGAACACACATGCGCGCCGCGACCGTCGCCCCCTGCGCAGTCGAACCGTGTCACTGCGGAGACTGCTATCAGCCACACTCGCTGGTGGGTGACTGGCTCGGCCGGCGGCTGCGGCGCGCCCGCGCGTTTCTGCGCACGCGCGTGCTCCGCCGACCAGGCAGCTATGGGCCGGACGGCCACCTCCAAGTCCCGGTATGGGTGTACGAGGTGTTCAGCCGCGACGGCTGAGGGCTCGGGATCACGCAGGTGCTGGTGAGCCGGCCTCCAGCTCACTCGCCGGGGCCGCTGCGGGGGCCCGCGACCGCCGGGTCGCCAGGTACGAGCCGGCGATGATCAGCACGAATCCCGCCGCGGTGCTCGGCCGGAACGGCTCCCCCAGCACCACCACGCCGGCGAGCACCGCCACCGCCGGATTGACGTACGTGATCACGGTCGCGCGGACCGGACCCGCTTCGCCGATCAGCGCAAAGAACACGGGAAACGCGAATGCCGTGCACACCACCGCGAGCGCGACCGTCGCTGCGATCGCGTTTGCCGGCGGTGCCGCCGATGGCAGCTGCCAGAACGCCAGCCCCGCGTATGCCACCGCCGTGAACGCGAGCGACGCGGTCACCACGCCGATCGCCGGGAGGTCGTTGAGCTTGCGCGCGATGATCAGCGGACCGATCGCGTAACAGATCGCCACCAGCGCGATCTCGCCGGCCGCGCGCAGGTCGCCTCCGCCGACGTCGAAGCCGACCAGGATCGCGACACCGAGCACGCCGGTGAAGAGTCCGATCAAGCGGCGGCCGCCGAGCCGCTCGTCGCTGCGGGTGAGCCATGCGAGCAGCGCGCCGACCAGCGGCACCGCGGCGAGCAGCAGACCGGAAAGCGAGCTGGTGAGGTGCCGTTCCGCGTCGGACAGCAGGAACCACGGCCCGGCGATCTCCACCGCCGCGAAGACGAGCACGATGCGCCAGCGCCGCAGCACCGGGCCGAGGTGTCCCAGCGCGATGGTGAACGGCAGCAGCAGCAGGGTGGCGAGCGTCGTGCGCAGAAAGACGAGCGTTGCGGGCGTGAATGCGCCCACCGCGACCTTGATGAGCAGGTATGGGATGCCCCACACCACCGCCATGGTCGCGAACAGCAACCAGCCGCGCCGGGTCACGAGATGATCAACGCTGCGAGTGCCAGCGCTGTGACATAGGCGATCAGGCGAGGTCGAA
>VBGJ01000196.1 GCA_005880445.1 Chloroflexota bacterium
ACCACAGGCATTCATTGGATCGTCGCCGCGAGCGCGCTGAAGGAGATCGCGCAACTCAACCCGACCGTGGCGCAAGCAGCGTTCGACAACCCCTCCACCTATGTCGTTCGTGATGGCACGGGGACGGGCATCCGCAGTGGTTGGACCAGCATCCCCACCGCCAGCTACAAGAGCTATGCCCAGCTCAGCTACGACATGAGCCACGGCCTCTTTCCGCCGGGCGTCCAGGCTGTCCTCTACGACGACGAGCGTTGGTCGTTCACACCGACGGTGGAGCAGCTCAACCCTGCCCTGTACATCGGCCTCGCCGGCCAGCTCTGCCACTCGCACGGCCTCGCGTTGATCGCCACGCCGGCGGTCGACCTCGCCGCGGTCCTCAGTCCGGGAACTCCGCGATACCAGGCGTATCTGAGTCTCGGGCTGCCGGCGGCCGCCGCCAAGTCGGCTGACGCGGTGGACGTCCAGGCGCAGTCCTTGGAGACGAACACTTCCGCCTACTCCGCGTTCGTGATGAAGGCAGCCCAGCAGGCCCGTCAGGCGGGAGGCGCCAACCTGGTCGTTCTGGCAGGCCTGAGCACTGGCCCCGCCGGGCAGACGGTCACCGCTACTGAGCTCACATCCGCGGCCAACGCGACGTCGAGTCTGGTCGACGGCTACTGGCTGAACGTGCCCGGTCAGAGTGCGTATTGCCCCACGTGCGGGGCGCCCAAGCCTGGGGTTGCTGTGGCGTTCCTGCGCGCGTTCCTGCACCTGTGATCAGCCACCAGGAGCAACGCTGGCGCTCATCCCGGGGTCGAGCCCACCCGGATCGCCGGACAACGTGAAGATCGCGGGATAGAAGACCCCGGAACTGCCGCGCTCGGGAACGAGCACGATCGATTGCAGCACGCCGTGCATCTGCTTGCTCGGAAGCGCACCGAACGTCACGGTCGCTCGCTCTCCAACGCGCAGGGAATGGACGTCGTTCTCGCTCACCTGCGCGATGGCCTGCCAGCCGCTGGAGTCGATGAGCTGGACGAGGGGCGACGCCGCAGGCCCGCCGGCCGAGGATCCGCCGGACACCGACGGCACGAGCTGGAGTGGATTGGTCTGCGCACCCACTGCGGCCTGGCCGCTGTACTGAGCGACACCCTGGCTACCGGCCACCTGTCCCACCGTTCCGTTGACGGCGGTGACGACGCCTGCAACCGGCGCCGTCAGCGTCATCGCGTTGAGCTCCTGCTGCACCTTGGCCTGGTCCGCTTGAGCGCGAGCCAGGGCCACCTGAATGTCGGACTGCACAACAGTTGGGCTGATGGCGGTGTTCGGGCTGCCCTGCTGAGCCTGCGCCGCCGACAGCGCCAGCTGCTTCGCATTGATGCCTTGCAACGCTTGGTCGTTCAGCGACGCGGCTTGCGCCTCGGCTCGGGCCAACTCGGCATTGGCGATCGACACCTGCTGTTTGTCGATGCGGATGTCGCGCTGCAGCGTCTGACAGTACGCGGAGCTCGATGCCGACCCCCCGCACTGAGACGCGGACGACTGCTGGTCGGCAGCCAGGTTCTGGTTGGCCGACTGCACCTGGAGGTGCGAGACCTGGACCACGAGCGTTGCCTGGCTCCTGAGGTCCGTCGCCTGTTGCTGTGCCACCGCCAGCTGCTGCTGCGCGTTCTGCAGCTGAACGGCGACGAACTGCACCAGCGCCCGCGGCGAACCCGACTGGAGCGCTAGCTGCTCTGCAGTCACCGCGGCCAGATCAGAGCG
>VBGJ01000106.1 GCA_005880445.1 Chloroflexota bacterium
TCACCGATACAGCTAATCCTGTCTCCAACTCGATCTACCAGCAGATCGGATACGTGCCCAGAGGCGAGCACGTCGAGATCGCGTTCGATGCCTGACCCGACCGCGAGTGCGCTAGGGTACGCCGCCATGAGACTCGACAACAAGGTCGCCGTGGTCACCGGAAGCGGGCGCGGCATAGGACGGGCGTATGCGCGGGCGCTGGCCGAGGCTGGATGCGCCCTCGTCATCAACGATGTCGACGCGGACGTCGCCGCAGAGACGACCGCCGCCATCACCGCATCGGGCGGCCGCGCGGTCGCCGAGGTCTGCCCCGTGGGGCCGAGCGACGCCGCCGAACAGCTGGTGGGGCGTGC
>VBGJ01000107.1 GCA_005880445.1 Chloroflexota bacterium
ACGAACGCCGGCATCCTGCGCGACCGCGTGCTGTGGAACATGTCGGACGAAGACTTCGATTCCGTGATCGAAACCCACCTGCGCGGGACGTTCACGTGCGCCCGCGCGGCGGTGCGGCGCATGCGCGAGCAGGACGAGGGCGGCCGCGTCGTCGTCGTCTCGTCGATCGCGGGCCAGCGCGGCAACTTCGGCCAGACGAACTACGCGGCGGCCAAGGCCGGCATCGCCGCATTTGCCCGGACCTGGGCGCTCGAGTGCGCGAAGCATCACATCACCGTCAACGCGATCGTGCCCAACGCCATCACCCGGATGATCTCCACGATTCCCGGGATGGCACCGCTCGTCGAAGCGGCGGAACGGGGCGACCCGCTGCCCGACATGGTGCGGAAGCAGATGGGCATGGGCACCGCCGAGGACGTGGCGCCCCTCCTCGTGTTTCTCTGCTCGGACGCGGCATCGGAGATCACGGGACAGTGCATCGGCCTCGGCGGCGACAAGCTGTCGTTGTGGGCGCATCCCAAGGAGGTGTCGGTCGCGTTTCGCGACTCGGGCTGGACGGCGGATGCGATCGCCGCAGTCTTCGCCTCCTCGGTGGGGGCGCAGCTCGAAACGTACGGGATTCCGTTCCTCGGCTCCAAGTGAGCGCCGAGCGGCCGCTCATCGGAGGCCATGTCTCGACGCGCGGCGGCATCGACAAGGCGGTCGACAACGCACAACGAATCGGCGCCGAGGTGTTTCAGACGCATCCGACGCCGGCGCAGACGTGGACCCCGCTCCGCCTCGACGACATCGTCCTCGGCGTGTACAAGGAGAAGTTCGCCCGCGCCGGGCTGCGCGGCCACTACCTGCACGCGGTGTATCTCGTCAACCTCGCGTCACCAAAGGCGTTTCTGGTGAAGCAGTCGGTGGGCTCGCTGGTGCATTACATGCAGCTGGCGGAGCGGCTCGAGGCCGACGGCGTCGTCTTTCATCCTGGCTCACACCTGGGCGCAGGATTCGAGGCCATGCTGCCGCAGATGGGCGCCGCGCTCCGCGAAGTGGTGGTTCGTAGCGCGACCACGAGACCGCTCCTGCTGGTGGAGAACAGCGCCGGCTCCGGCGGCTGCATCGGCTGCAGCCTGGAGGAGGTGGCACGCATCGTCGAGGGGGCCGCCTCGGACCGGGTCGCGGTCTGCTTCGACACGCAGCACGCGTTCGCCAGCGGATACGACGTGCACACCGCCGAAGGTGTGGCACACACGCTCTCCGAGCTCGACCGTCTCATCGGATTCGATCACCTGGCGCTCGTGCACGCGAACGATTCGCGGCGTGAGCTGGGCAGCAATGTCGACCGCCACGCCAACATAGGAGACGGGGAGATCGGCAGCGAAGGCTTCCGCCTGCTGCTCGCAGATGCTCGCGTGCGCCGGGTGCCATGGATTCTCGAGGTGCCCGGCGAAACACAGGATGGCCCCGACCTGGTGAACGTCAACCGGCTGCGGGCGTGCGCTGGCCGGCCTCCGGCTCAGCCGGAGGCGGTGGCGGCGGTCTGATCTCCTCGGTCATGCGACCGACACCGAGCAGTGCGGACGACGCGTTGTAGAGCGCGGCGACGCCGAGCACGATCAGCGCGATCAGGTATGCAAGGCCGCTGTTGAAGTCGATGTACGCCGAGAGGCTGAACGGCACGCCGGCGCCGGTCGACGCGCTGCTGATCTTGTCGATCACCGCGGTGTGAGCGTGCGCCTGTTCCAGCAAGAGCAGGACCAACGCGACAATGGAAAGCACCGTGGCCGTGGAGGCGCGCCATGGCACGCGCCACGGTCTCAGCAGTGCAAGCAGGCCTGCGAGGGCACCGCCCATGATGGCGATCAACGCGACGAGCTCCAAAGGCTGGACGCCGAGCGTCGCCTGTGAGCCGACAGGTAGGGCGCTCGAGGAGCCCGGCAGCACCGAAGCACCCGACGTGCACGTCGCCGGCGTCGACGCCAGCCCGCTTGGCGCGGTGCCGAATGCGAGATTGAACCCCGTGTAGCTGAAGAGGTTGTCGCCCTTGAGCGCGTCGAGGCACCGATCGAGCTGCGCCAGGTTCACGTTTCCGCCACTCAGCCCCGCGGCGCTGTGCAGTGTCGCTTTCGCCTGGTCGGTGTTGCATGAAACACCGGCGAAGGTGAAGAAGAAGCACAGGATCGCGAGCAGAAAGAGCGCGGGCGTCAGGCGACGTGCGGTGCGCTCCTCGAGGATCGACGTCGGCGTCACCGTCCGTCTTCCAGGTGCGGAGGCAGCTGCGTCCACCGTCATGTGACGGCAAATCTAGTCGACACCGGCGCGTCCTCGTCGGAGTCCGGGATCCTGGTCAACCGGACCCTGCGCAGCACAACCGCGCCGCCGATGAAGAACAGCGCGCCGGTTATGAAGAGCACCCTGTAGCCACCGGTTCCGGTTGCGCCGGACGCGGTGCCGGTGTGCGCGTTGACCGCATCGATGACCGGACCCAGGATGGTGGGAGCGGCAGCCTGTGAGCCGGCGGTCGCGAGGTTGGAGAAGCCGAGGAACTTGCCGGCGCGAGACCGGGGCGCGAGGTCTGCCATCAGTGCCCAGTCGACCGACACGACTCCACCGAAGCAGAGCGCAGCGGGAATCGCGAACAGCGCGACCTGAGTCAACGAGGTGGCGAGGAACAGCAGGAGGAACGACACGGCGCCGAGGAGCGCTGCGGAGACGATGACCGCACGCCTGCCGATGACGTCGCTGAGGCGTACCGCGGGGTATGTCGTGAGGATCCCCACCACGATGATCACGGCAAGCACCACCGACGTCGCGGTTTGCGCGGACCCGAGGTTCCAGCCAAAGAGCCGATAGTCTCCGTGATACGCGTCGTGGATGTAATACGCGGCGAACCGCTGAATGCCCGCCAGGCTCGTGAAGATGAGAAAGCGGCTCAGGACCACCCAGCAGAAATCGGGGTAACGCGCGAACTCGGCAACGTACGCGCGCAGGGCGGCAACGGGACGCAGCGGTGGTCGGCGGTCCGCGATGCGCGTCGCGCTCTGGTCGACAGAGGGCCGCTCGGGTACGCGTGTCACCGTCACCGCCGCGGTGACCAGGACCATGCCACCGATCACCAGGCATGCTGTGCGCGGCGCGAGGGGACCGGCGACGACGACACCGGCAACGTTGCCCGCCAGGGTGGCGACGCCGAGCCATCCGGATGCGCGGCCGCGCTGGTCCGGCGGGACGGTGTCGGGCAGTAATCCCTGGTAGGCGCCCTGCGCCACGTTCATCGAGAACTGCAGCAGGCAGTACACACCCACGAGATAGATGAACGACGGCGAGACGGCGATGAGCAGCAGGCTGGCGACCGCGCCGAGCGCGCCGATGGCGATCATCGGCCGTCGCCGCCCGAAGCGCGTGTGCAGGTGATCGGACACCGCTCCCGCGGCCGGCTGCACGAGCAGTGCAATGAGAAGTCCCGCCGTCTCGAGAATGCTCAGCGCCGTGTTCTTCGCATCCGGCGCAACCAGTGCGGGACTGCCGGGGCCCGCGTGCTCAGGGACCAGGATGAACGGCAGCGTCACGGCGAGCAGCGCTCCCCACACGAAGGAGATGCCGAACCAGAAGAGCGCCAGGGTCAGCTGTCGCCGCCACCCCACCCGTTCCGAGGCACGGCCCATGCGGCTCACTCTACGGGCGGACGCTTCAGCCGACGCGGTCGCCCGGCTCACAGTCGCTGTCGGGCCGCAACAGCACCACGGCCCGCGAGCCACCGCGGTAGGCGCCGAGCACGAGCACCTCGCTGCGCACGGGCCCGATCTGTCGGGGCGGCAGGTTGACCACGGCGATCACGAGCCTGCCCACGAGATCTTGCGGCCGGTACAGCTCCTTCAGGCGTGCGGACGATTTGCGTGTGCCGAGACGGCCGAAGTCGATCGTCATCCGGTACGCCGGGTGGCGCGCCTCGGGGAAGTCTTCGCAGCTCAGGACCCTGCCGACGCGCATGTCGACGTCGAAGAACGCCTCTGGCGAAATCGGGGCTGCGTTCGCATCCGCGCTGTCGGACATGCGCGCAGTCTAGTGCTGCCCGTTCGACCGCCTCGAGGCGTTCGCGTCCGGCTCCTATACTCACCCGCGTTCACCGGTTTCGTTGGGGCACGAGATTTCGACACCGCGCCCGATTCTCATGATGCTTGCGATAAGCCTGGCGGCGCTCGCCGCATGCGGCGGTCCGCCGTCGAGCCCGACGGCGCTGCTGAGGCAAGCGAAGCAAGCCGTCGACGGAGCGTCGTCCGCACACTTCCAGCTGCGCAGCTCCGGTGCGGTCGGGAGCGGCACGGCATTGATCGGAGGTGAGGGAGACATCAAGCGACCTGACGGCTTCCACGGCACGCTGCAGGTGAGCGCTTCGGGATTCGACGTCGAAGTCCCCGTGGTGTCTGTCGGCGGGGCGTTCTATGCACGCGATCCGCTGACCGGGCGATGGACGAAGACGAATCCGGCGTCGTATGGATTCGGGGACCCAGCGCAGCTGGCATCGCCGCAACATGGGCTCTCGAGCCTTCTCCTTCTGTGTCAGTCTCCGACGCTGAAGGACGACGACCGTTACAACGGCGCGCAGCTGCACGAGGTCGGTTGCGCGCTTCCGGGTCATGCTGTGGCTGCGCTCCTCACCAGTGCCGCCCCGTCGCAGCCCGTCGCCGCGACATTCGGCATCGACGCCGTGAGTGGACAACTCCGGCGAGTCGTGCTGAACGGTCCGTTCTACAACGCGACGTCGCCCAGCACCTTCACGCTTGTTGTCGTCAATTATGGCGAAAACGTGAGCATCACTCCGCCGCCCACCGGTTCGTGAATCACCCCTATCCCAGGCGGTCCGCCGCAGTGGCGGCGGCCGCCGTGTTGGTGACGTCGGCCGACACCTATGTGATCGTCCTTGCGCTGCCGGTGATGATCGGCGACCTCGGCATCGGGCTCGACCGCTTGCACGAGGCGACACCGATCATCAGCGGCTTCCTGCTCGGTTACGTCGTGGTGATGCCGCTCCTGGGCAGGCTGGCCGACCGCGCCGGGAGGCGGCCGGTCCTTCTCGGCTGCCTCGCGGTCTTCGCGGCGGGCTCGCTGGTGACGGCGTCGGCCCATGATCTTGCCTCGGCGGTCGCCGGCCGCGCGCTGCAAGGACTCGGCGGCGGCGGGCTGGTGCCGGTGACCCTCGCGCTCGTGGCCGACCTGTGGCCGGCGGCGCGGCGCGGCGTGCCGCTGGGGGCGATCGGCGCGGCGCAGGAGCTGGGCAGCGTGGCCGGGCCGCTGTACGGCGCGCTCATCCTCACCGTCAGCACGTGGCGGACGATCTTCTGGCTCAACGTTCCCATCGCCGCGATGCTCACCGGCGCGTTCGTCTGGGTCACGCGTGGCGCCCGCGACGCGACGACGCGCACGCGTATCGACTGGCCCGGGCTGGCGCTGGCCGTGGTCTCCCTGCTGGCCGGCGCGCTCGCCGTCGCCGCTCCCGAGCCGCTGGTCGACTCGGTCACCTTCGGTCTCCTGTACACGCCGTGGCTCGGGGTCACGTGGCTCACCCCGTTGCTCCTGGTGGCGGTCGTGGCCGCTGCGGGATTCGTGCTGCGCCGCGGACGGCGAGCCTCACGGGTCGAGCGCCACTCCGCTACGCGGCCGGCGGCCGCCGACTGGCTCGGCGCCGCCCTGATCGCCGGGTCGCTCGGCGCCATCGTCGTGAGCTTCTCCACCGGCGACCCCAGCCGCCAGGCGGTGTCTCCCAGTGCGATCTGGCTGCTCCCCCTGGCGGTGGTCTTCGCGGTCGCCTTCGTGGGGAGGGAGCGCAGCACGGACAATCCACTCGTGACCCTGGCCGCGTTCCGTGCCCGCCCGGCCTGCGGGGCGCTGCTGACGAATCTCGCGGTGGGCGCGGCGCTGATGACCGCGCTGCTCGACATCCCCATCTTCGCGCGCGCCACCGTATTCCCAACGTCCCAATTGGGCGCAGCCCTCGTGCTCCTCCGCTTCCTGGTCGCCGTGCCGATCGGCGCGCTGAGCGGTGGCTGGCTGGCGCAGCGCGTCGGGAACCGCATGGTGGCCGGGTCCGGTCTCACACTGGCCGCGGGCGCGTTCTTGGCCATGACGCGATGGTCGGCCGGCACGCTGGGCGACCCGTTCGGTCCCGCGTGGCTGCACCCGAGCGACCCGGTGCTCGTCGCGTGCGGCATCGGCTTCGGTCTCGCCATCGCCCCGGTGAACGCCGCCATCCTCGGAGCGGTCAGGGAATCGATGCTCGGCATAGCCTCGGCACTCGTCGTGGTGGCGCGCGTCGTCGGCATGCTGGTCGGTGTGTCGGTGCTCACCGCAGTGGGACTGCACGCGTTCTTCGCGACGAGTGCCCGGCTGCCCTCCGCCGCCTCGCTGTGCCCGGCGTCTCCACTCCACTGCCCCGCGTACGACTCGCTCGTGACGGGAGCGATCGTCGACGAGCTCCGGGTCGTCTTTCTGGGCGCGGCAGTGTCGGCGGGAATAGCGGCGGCGCTCGCGGTGACGCTGCTCGGTGGACACCGGCGCATGGAACCGGCGCATGCCCATGCATGACCGCGTCGTGGTCGCGCCGGTCCGTCCGCCCCAGCTCGACGACGTCCTCGAGACGGTGCGCGACACCGCCGCACGCCTGGGCGCCGAGGTGTATCTCGTCGGCGGCTTCGTCCGCGACCGCCTGTTGGGCACCGCCGGCAAGGACCTGGATCTCATCACCGTGGGCTCGGACGGCGATCCGCTCCTGCGAGACGTCGCCGCGGCGTTCGGATGGCCGCCGCCGCAGCGCTTCGACCGGTTCGGCACCGAACAGGTTCGGGGTGACGGCTTTGTGGTCGAGGTCGTGCGCGCGCGCGCCGAGAGCTATGACCCCGAATCACGCAAGCCCGAGGTTCGCCCGGGGACGTTGGAGGAGGACGTGTGGCGGCGCGACTTCACGGTGAACGCGCTGTGTCAGACACTCGATGGGCGGCTCATCGACGTCACCCGCATGGGTGTGCGCGATCTTCGCGCCGGCGTGCTGAGGACCCCGCTCGATCCCGAGGCGACGTTCGCCGAGGATCCACTTCGCATGTTCCGCGGCGCGCGCTTCGTCGCCAAGCTCGGCTTCACCCTGGCGGACGGCATCCTCGAGGCGATGCACGCGCAGGCGCGGCGCACGGACATCCTGAGCGTGGAGCGCGTGAGCGACGAGCTCCGGCGGATGCTCGTGGCCCCGCATCCACGCGCCGGCTTCGACGTGCTGCGCCTCGGCGGGCTGCTGGAGCGCGTGCTGCCCGAGATCGTCGCCATGATCGGCGTAGAACAGGGCGGCTTTCATCGGTACGACGTCTATGAGCACACGCTGCGCGCTGTGGAGCTCGCTCCCTCCGACCTGATCACCCGGACTGCGGCGCTGCTGCACGACGTCGGCAAGCCACCGACGCATGCGCTTGCAGACGACGGGCGGCACACCTTTTATGACCATGCGCGCCTCGGCGCGGACATGGCACGCGACATCCTCACGCGTCTGCGTTTCAGCAATGATGAGATCGACGCTGTGACGCAGCTCGTGCGCTTGCACCTGCGCCCCATCCAGTACGGATACACGCGCGTCGGCGTACCCGACCACCAAACCACTCGATGAGCTCGCCGAGCGCATGGCCGTGCTGGACGCCGGCGGTGAGGTGTCGAGGCTGCGTGACCCGCTGAGCGGTGACGAGCTCATGGCCTCCGCTGGACGCGGACCTGGGCCGTGGGTGGGCCGTGTGAAGAACGCGATCAGGGACGCGGTGCTCGACGGCACGATTCCTCCCGGTGACGCTGACAGCGCCCGGCGATGGCTCGAGCAGCATCGCGACCTGCTCTCAACGGACTGACCGTAACCGAAGTACAATTCGCGCTTCGATGGGACGTCGCGTGCGCTGGGTCAAACAACTTGTGGTCGAACTTCCGCGTCAGCTGCGGCTTGCGTACTGTCTCTTTCGCGACGAGCGCGTGCCGATGTATGTCAAGGCGGCGTTCATGGGCGCGCTCGGTGTCATTGCACTCCCCATCGTCGATCTTCCGGCGGTCATCCCATTCGTCGGGGAGCTCGACGTCCTCGCTCTGACTCTGCTTTCGGTGCGACTCTTCATTGCCGCCTGCCCGCGCTATGTCATCGAGGAGCAGGAGCGCCTCATCATGCAGCGTCGCAGCCGGTTCGATGAGGATGTTCGCCGCGGCGAGCGAATCGCCATCATGATCTACCGTCGGCTTCGTCCCGAGGAGCAGGCCGACCTCGGCGGCACGAGGGCGCCGCAGCCCGTCGAATCCGGCCACGAGGTGTCGGTGTGAAAGTCTTGTTTGTGAAAGATGTGACAGGAACTGCGAAGCCTGGTGACGTCAAGGAGGTGGCGCCGGGCTATGCGCGCAACTTTCTCTTCCCGAAGCACCTGGCCGTGGTGGCGGACGAGCGGGTGGTCGACCAGATCAGGAAGCGCGAGGAGGCCGCCCGGCGCCGCGCGGAGAAGCAGTTCGCCGATGCCCGCGAGGTGGCGGGCCGTCTGCGCAAGCTCACCGTGACCATCTACGCCAAGACGGGCGAGGGTGGGCGCCTGTTCGGATCGGTGACCAACACCGACGTGGCCCAGCAGCTCAAACGTGAGGCGGGCATCGACGTCGACAAGCGGAAGATCGAGATCGAGCCGCCGATCCGGTCGCTGGGGCCGCACGAGGTCTCGGTCGAGCTGCATCCCGAGATCACGGAAACGCTCAAGGTCGTCGTCGCCGCCCAGTGACCGCGCCGCCGAGACCCGATCTCATCGAGGCCACGGGCTACGTCACCCAGGTCGCCGCCGCACGGGTGCCTCCCCATGACACGGATGCCGAACGCGCCGTGCTCGGGTGCCTGCTCCTCGATCCCGAGGCGGTGCACGCGGTGCGCGACGTGGTCGAGCCGAACGATTTCTACGCCGAGAAGCACCAGCACCTCTATCTCGCGGCGGTGACCCTGGCCGACCGCGGGGAGCCGATCGACATGCTGACCCTCCCCGACCAGCTCGAGCGTGGCCCGGGAGTTGGCCGCGCCGGCGGGATCGACTACATCGCCGAGCTGACGCTGGTCGTCCCCAGCGCGGCGAGCGTCAAGCACTACGCGGACATCGTCGTCGGGCATGCCCTGCGCCGCAGGCTCATCCAGGCCGGCGGTGAGGTGACGCGTCTCGGCTTCGACGCGAGCGTCACCGTCAGCACCGCCATCGACTCTGCCGAGCAGACGGTGTTCGGCGTCGGTGAGCAGCGGCGCGGCGCGGAAGCGATGCACATCGCACCGATCGTGCGCGAGACCTGGGCTCTCCTGGAGCGGAGGCTGCACGAGAACAAGCTCGTGCACGGCGTGCCCACCAACTTCTCGAAGCTCGACATGCTGACGCAGGGTCTGCAACCGGGCGAGCTGATCATCCTGGCGGCGCGCCCCTCGGTGGGCAAGACGTCATTCGCGCTCAACATCTCCCGCAACGCCGCCGTGCTGGCGAGCAAACCGGTCGTCGTCTTCTCGCTCGAGATGTCGAAGCAGGCGTTGGTGCAGCGGCTGATCTGCAGCGAGGCAAAGGTCGACAGCTACTTGCTGCGGACAGGGCAGGCGGATCCGATCGCGTTCCAGCACATCGCCAAGGCGATGGACACGCTGACGCAGGCAGATCTGTGGATCGACGACACACCGGCGCTCACGATTTCGAGCCTCCGGTCGCGCGCACGCCGCATGAAGGCACAGCACGGCATTGCGCTCATCGTCGTCGACTACCTCCAGCTGATGCAGGGCGGACGCCAGGACTCGCGCGTGCAGGAGGTCTCTGACATCTCATCCGGGCTCAAGACGATCGCCAAGGAGCTTCAGGTGCCGGTGCTGGCGCTCTCTCAGCTGTCGCGCGAATCCGAGCGCAGAGAGAACAAACGTCCGCAGCTGAGTGACCTTCGTGATTCGGGAAGCATCGAACAAGATGCAGACGTCGTCCTCTTTCTCTATCGAGAGGGGCTCCACAACCGCGAGATCGACCGCGCCAAGACGGATCTGATCGTGGCCAAGAACCGCAACGGCCCGGTCGACGATCTCAAGCTCGTCTTCATCGACTCGCAGACCGCGTTCCGGGAGCCATATATCGACACGGAATGACGCCGTGGGGTAACGCTCCCGTAAGCTCTTCCGTTGCAAGCTTGAGCGTGGTGTGACGTTTCTTCGGAATGTCCCCCCGCCGAGATGTCTCAGGAGGTCTAATGGGTGGTGTGACGCGGCACATTCCCGATCGCTTCCGTGCCGTGGTCGGCTCGCCCTGGCTGCGCGTTGCGGGAACGGTCGCAGCCGTCGCCGTCCTGGCCCGCTCCGTCGACATCCCCAAGGCTGCCGCGAGTCTCGGTCATGCCGACCCACGATGGATGGCCGCCGCCCTCGGGCTCACGTGCGTGGCAGTGGTGGCGAGCGTGCTCGAGTGGGGGGTGTTGATCCGAACCGTTTCTGCCCCCGCGCAAGCATCGCTGTTCACCTGGCGCCGACTCAGCTCCTCGTATCTCCAGAGCCTCTTCTTCACACAGGTGATCCCCGCCGGCGTCGGCGGCGACGCCGTGCGCACGGTCGAGATGGGCAAGCACGTGGGCCACAGCCGGGTGCTCGCCTCGCTGGCAGGCAGCCGCATGGCGGGCATGCTCGGCATGGCCGCGTGGGGCCTCGCCGGCGCGGTCCTGCTTCGCGCCCTGATCGGCAACGGCATCCTCGCCGCGCTCGCCGTCCTGGTCGGCGTGATCATCATGGTCTGGACCGGGGCGCTGTCCGCCGACCGCCTGGTGCCGGTCCGCTTCCTCACCCGCCTCTCCGCAGCGATGGGACACGCGGTTCGCGCCTTCACGGAGTCGTTCGCGGCCTACCGCCGGCATCCGCACGCCGTGGCGCAGTGCCTCCTGGTCGGTGGCGCCGGCTGGGGTGTCAATCTCTTCGCGTTGGTCCTGGCCGCCCGAGCCATCGGCGCCGACGTCAGCTGGCCTGTGCTGGCGGTGTGCATCCCGCTCGGTCTGCTGGCCGCACTGGTGCCGTTCAGCGTCAACGGGCTCGGCGTTCGCGAGGGCGTGCTCGTGGCGTTCCTGGTCCACATGGGCGTTTCGAGCACCCATGCCGGCGCGCTGTCGCTGATCGTCGATCTGCAGATGCTGCCGTTCGCGGTGCTCGGCTGCGTGCTCTGGATGCGCCGGCGTCGCGCCCCCGCGCCGGCCCCTGCCTCGATCACGGTACCCGCCCGAGCCTGACGGCGCCGCCCGGCGCATGGGTGGATTTGGCGGGCCTCTAGACTCGCCGCGGCATGACCACCCAGTTCAGCGACTTTCTCTCGGCGCACGCGGCGCGGATCGCCCAGCTCTGGGTCCGCCAGACGCAAGCGACCGACGAGAAAGGGGCAACCGGCGGTGTCAGCGATCCCCGCCAGTTCGTCAACGCGGTGCTGGTCGCCATGACTGCCGACGACCTGCGTCCACTGAGCGCCTTCTATCGGCTCGATCAGCCGGCTGGGCTCGAAGACCGCTTCAACACGGCGATCCGGCACCTGCAGGCCGTACGCCACGTCACCGACGAGACGGCGCGCGAACAGGGGGTCGATGTCGACACCCGGCTCTCGCTCGCTCTGGCCGCCAACGACGAGGTCGGCGAGGTGACGCGGCGTCTCGCCGCCGGGTGCATCGCGCTGCTCGGAGGCCTGCTCTCCACCGCCGCGTCGGCCTCCTCGGCGCGAGACACCTCGTTGTCGATCACGATGCACGAGCTGCGCCGTCCGCTCACCATCCTCAACAGCTACGGCCAGCTGCTGTCCGCCGGGATGCTCGGCACGCTTCCGGAGAGCGCGACCGTCGCCGTCGAGGGAATCACCGCGAGCACCGAGATGATGGTGCGCATGGTCTCGGCGCTCGCCGAGCTGGGCCGGCTCGAGGATCCCGACGACCGGATGGCGCTGGAGGTGATGACCCCGACCGAGGTGGTGAATGCCGCCGTGGAACAGGTGTCCACGGAGGCGCGGCTCCGGGGCACGACGATCCAAGTGAACACGAGCGAGGGCATCCGGCTTCGGGGCGACCGGCGACGCCTCGTGCTCGCGCTGACCAACCTGCTGGGCAACGCGATCAAACATGGCCCGCCGGACTCCTCGATCGAGCTGTCGGCGAGGGCGGACGGCGATGTCGCACGCTTCACCGTGCGTGATCACGGTGCCGGCTTCCCTGTCGAGGATGCCTCGCATCTCTTCGACAAGTACTTCCGGTCGGTGGCCGAGCGTCAGCGCAAGGTGCCCGGGAGCGGGCTGGGCCTGTACATCGTGCGCACCGTCGCGGAACGGCACGGCGGGAGCGTCGCGGCGCGCACCGTCGAGGACAACGGCGCCGAGTTTGAAATGATCATCCCCATCCATCACCACGCAAAGGAGCCGTGATCGATGCCCGTCGGTACCCGAGTCGAGCGCGACTCGATGGGTGAGCTCGAGGTTCCCGCGGACGCGTACTACGGCGCCAGCACCATGCGGGCGCAGCTCAACTTCCCGATCAGCGATCTGCGGCTGCCGCGCGCGTTCATCCGCGCGCTCGGGTTGATCAAGCAGCAGGCGGCCTTGGTCAACCGCGACCTCGGTCTCCTCGATCCGTCGCTGGCCGATGCCATCGCGCGTGCCGCGCAGGATGTGGTGGCCGGCGACCTCGACTCGCAGTTCGTCGTCGACGTGTTTCAGACGGGCAGCGGCACGTCGACCAACATGAACGCAAACGAGGTGATCGGCAATCGCGCGATCGAACTGCTCGGGGGCACGCGCGGTGCGCGAGATCCGGTGCACCCCAATGACCACGTCAACCTGGGACAGTCGAGCAACGACGTCATCCCGTCCGCCATCCACGTCGCGGCCGCGATGGTGATCACCGACGAGCTCGTACCAGCGCTGGGCGCGCTGGAGCGGTCATTGCGCGCCAAGTCGGAAGAGCTCTGGGATGTGATCAAGACGGGACGAACGCACCTTCAGGACGCCACGCCCATTCGCCTGGGACAGGAGTTCCTCGGCTACGCCGGCCAGGCGGAGCGCGCACGGCAACGCTGTGGCGAGGCCGGCGGCGCGCTGCAGGAGCTGCCGCTCGGCGGTACCGCGGTGGGCACGGGAGTGGGCACCGACCCTGCGTTCGCTTCACGGGTCATCGCGCGCCTCGCCGAGCTCACCGGCATCTCCTTTCGCGAGACCGACAACCACTTCAGCGCGCAGTCGACGCTCGACGGCACCGTGGCCGCCAGCGCAGCGCTGAAGTCCGTGGCGATCGCGCTGCACAAGATCGCGAGCGACATCCGTCTGTTGGGGTGCGGGCCGCGCGCCGGCATCGCCGAGATCGCCATTCCCGCGGTGCAACCAGGGTCGTCGATCATGCCGGGCAAGGTGAATCCCGTGATCTGCGAGTCGGTGACCATGGTGACGGCTCAGGTGATCGGCAACGACGCGACGGTCGCGTTCTCCGGCGCGACCGGTTCGCTGCTCGAGCTCAACGTGATGATGCCCGTGGCCGCGTATGCCGTCCTGCAATCGGCCTCGCTGCTCGCCGCCTCGGCGCGGAATCTCGCGGTGCAGTGCGTCGACGGCATCACAGCGACCGACAACGGGCCCGCGCTGGTGGAACGCGGTCTCATGCTGTCCACCGCGCTGGCTCCGCGCATCGGATACGACGCGGCGGCGGCAATCGCAAAGGAGGCGTATGCATCGGGACGAACGGTGCGCGAGGTGGCACGCGAGCGCAGCGGCCTCAGCGAGAATGAGTTGGATGCGCTGCTCGACCCGGAAGCGATGACGCGGCCCGGCCGTGGCGTCGCCGGTGGTGGCTGAGATGGGCGGCGGTCGCGTGGTCAGCGTAGTGGGCGCCGGCGCCATGGGTGGGCAGATCGCGCATCAGGCGGCGCTGCACGGATACGACGTGCACCTGGTCAGCCGCAAGCCAGAGCGTCTGCAGGCCGCGCGCGAGGAGTCGGCCCGCCTGCTGCGACGGCGCGTCGAGCGTGGCAAGCTCGACCACGACGAGTGCGAGAACGCGCTGGCTCGCGTGCGCACGAGCACCGACCTCGCCATGATCGGTGGGGCCGGCGTCGTCATCGAGTCGGTCGCCGAGGATCGCGACGTCAAGCGCGAGGTCTTCCAGCGCATCTCCGAGCACGCCGATGAAAACGCCATCATCGGCACCAACTCGTCGACCCTGGCCTCGTCCCTGATGGAAGATTGCGTCAAGAACCCGTCGCGCTTCCTCAACGTCCACTTCTTCAACCCACCGCTGGTGATGGCGCTCGTCGAGGTGGTGCGCGGCCCTCACACATCGGACGACGCCGTGCAGCGAGCGATGGAATTCGCGCGCTCCATCGGCAAGACACCGGTGCTCGTGGCGAAGGAGGCCTACGGGTTCGTCGCCAACCGCATCCTGTTCATCGCCATGCAGGAGGCGATGCGCCTCGTCGAAGGCGGCTACGTGTCCGTCGAGGACTGCGACCTCGCCGTCCACAACGCGCTCGGCTGGCCGATGGGACCGTTCGCGCTCGCCGACCTCGTCGGTCTCGACGTCGTCGAGGCGATCCTCGCCGAGGGCCACCAGCAGACCGGCGAAGAGCGCTGGGCGCCGCTGCCCATCTTGCGCGACCGCGTCGCCGAAGGCCATCTCGGACGCAAGACGGGACGCGGCTTCACGTCAAGCTGACTGCTTCCTGCGGGTCCTGCCTGCCGCGGGGACCCCTCCCGGCCGGCTCTTACGGGCTCCCCACGGCTTCCGCCCCCTCTGCCGCCGCGAAGCCGTGGGGCCCCTCCTGTCGAGCCGGCCGCGCTGCCCCCCGCGGCGTCACCCGCAGGGAATTCGTCAGCTGAGGCCCAGCGCCTCCAGCGCGTCCGCGACGCCGCCTTGGGTGGGCGGCGCGCAGGCGACATCGGCGTGCGCTAGCACGTCCGGGTGGCGTCCCGAGTCGGCGACGACCGCGAAGCCCGCCGCGTCCAGCAGCTCGATGTCGTTCGGTGCGTCGCCGATGGCGACGGCGTCGCGCAGCGTGATGCCGTGGCGCTCGCAGACCACCTCGCATGCGGCGGCCTTGCTGGCGCGTGGGCTCACGATCTCCACGTACTGCTCACGTGACTGCGTCACGCGAGCCAGCCCGGCGAGGGTCCCACGCATAGCCTCCATGCACGTGCGCACGCCGGCTGGATCTTCGATCACGCACACCGCCTTGGGCGTCCCGCGCGTCAAAAGCGGTTCCAGGTCGGGCACGACGGTGAAGCCCACTCCCGCAACCGACGTGTACGAGTGCACCTCTGGGCGGTCGCGTTCACACAGCAGGACCTCGTCCTCGTAGACCTGGAAGTGCCAGTCGTGCCGGCGCGCGAGGTGCAGCGCCCGGACTGCGGCATCGGCGCGCAGCGGCTCCTC